>NZ_LT707064.1:5090750-5423900 GCF_900156465.1 Pseudomonas sp. 7SR1 | reverse complement strand
ACAGGTGCGGTGATGTTCCTTCGAAAGAGGATCAATGAAAATTGCGTCCAGAGCCTGGCTTCAAACCATCGCCAGCCGTTGCTTGCCTCGGGGTTGCGCAAAGATCAGGTCGAGGGCGGCGAAGTCCTGGGGTTCGAGCCTCAGGTTCGCCGCTTCGGCGTTCAGGCGCACGTGTTCCGATTGCACGGCCTTGGGGATGGCGATGACGTTGTCCTGGCGCAGTAACCAGGCCAGGGCAACCTGGGCCGGGGTTGCCCCATGACGCTCGGCGATCTGCGCCAGGGTGTGGTCCTTGAGCAGACGTCCGCCCTGGCCGACCGGGCAGTACGCCATGATCGGCATGGATGATCGCTGGCACCAGGGCAGCAGGTCGTATTCGATGCCGCGTTCTTGCAGGTTGTACAGCACTTGATTGGTGGCGCAGGCAGGGGAGGCCAGTTCCTCAAGGTCCGCGACGTCGAAGTTCGATACGCCCCAGCGGCCGATCTTGCCTTCCTCGCGCAGGCGTTCGAAGGCCTCGACGGTCTCTTCCAGTGGATACTGGCCGCGCCAGTGCAGCAGGTAGAGGTCGATGTAGTCGGTGTCGAGCCGCCGCAGGCTGCGTTCGCAGGCGAGGGGGATCCCCTTGCGGCTGGCGTTGTGTGGGTAGACCTTGCTCACCAGGAACACTTGGTCCCGCAGGCCGATGATCGCTTCGCCCACCACCGTCTCGGCGCCACCCTCGGCATACATTTCCGCCGTGTCGATCAGGGTCATGCCCAGCTCGATGCCCAGGCGCAGGGCCGCGACCTCCTTCTTGTGCTGGGACGGCTCCTCTCCCATGCGCCAGGTGCCTTGGCCGATGACGGGTACCGACACGCCAGCCAACTCCAGAGTCTTCATGCCTGTCTCCTATGTGCTTGAACATCAGACGTGTGGCAGCAGGATAGACCAAGTGTTCTGGTGGATCGACGGGAGGCCTGCGCCATTCCCTTTCGCAGCGAGACTCGCCCCCACACGCCAGGCGGCGGATGTGGGAGCGATCGGGGGGCGGCTTACTTGGCGGAGAACTTCAGCACCATGGTCTGGGTGTAGGTCTGGCCCGGATCGAGCCGTGTCGAAGGGAAATTCGGCTGGTTGGGCGAGTCGGGGAAGTGCTGGGTTTCCAGGGTAAACGCGCCCCAATGCGGGTAGGTCTTGCCTTGCTTGCCCTTGACCGTGCCGTCGAGGAAGTTGCTGGTGTAGAACTGTACGCCAGGCTCGGTGGTATAGAGCTGCAGGCGCCGTCCCGATTGCGGGTCGTAGACATCGGCGGCCGGTTTGCTCACGTCACCCTTGGCGTCCAAGACCCAGTTGAAGTCGAAGCCACCCTGTTTCGGTTCGGCGAACTTGAGCTGTGGATGGTCAGCCTTGATATGGGTGCCGATGGCGATGGGCTTGGTGAAGTCCATCGGGGTGCCTGCCACGGGGGCCATTTCACCGGTAGGGATGAGCTTGCCGGTCACGGGCGTGTAATGGCTGGCGTGGAGTGTCGCCACCTGTTTGAGGATGTCGCCGTTTCCGGCCCCGGCGAGGTTGAAGTAGCTGTGGTTGGTCAGGTTCAGCACCGTGGGCTTGTCGGTGGTGGCCTGGTAGTCGATACGCAGTTCGTTCTGTTCGTTGAGGCTGTAGGTGACGTCGGTCTTCAGCGCGCCGGGGAAGCCCATCTCGCCATCGGCCGACAGGTACGTGAGGGTCACCCCCACCGAATCCTTGCCGTCATGGGGCACGGCCTTCCACACTCGTTTGTCGAAGCCTTGCGGCCCGCCGTGCAGGGAATTGCCATGGTCGTTCTGCGGTACCTGGTAACGCTTGCCGTCCAGCTCGAAGGCGCCATCGGCCAGGCGGTTGCCGAAGCGGCCGATGGTGGCGCCGAAATACACGCTGCCGTTTTTCTGATAGCCCTGGACGTCGTCGAAACCGAGTACTACGTCGGCGGCCTTGCCGTTTTTGTCCGGCACGACCAGCGACTGGAGTATTGCGCCGTAGGTGATCACGGTGGCTTGCATGCCATGGCTGTTGCGCAGCACATACTTCTCGACCGGAGAGCCATCATCGGTCTTGCCGAACGGGCCGTGTTCATTGGTCAGGCCTGCGGCCTGGGAAGCAGGGGTGGCGATCATCAGAGCGACTCCGAGGGCCGTGAGCAAATGTCTGGATTCAAGCATGGTGAGACCTTCCTGTGGTTTTGTTGTTGTTTTGAACGCGTCGAGTCCGTTACTGGTCGGACAGCGCTGAAGGTTTTTCTGTTCAGTAGTCTTTCTATTTGCGTGTTGCGAGAGGATTTATAGCCATTAACCAGGATTTTTCAATTAAAAAGTAAGACTAATTAGGTGCGCGCAGCTTTCCTCGTACTGAGCTGATTTCGCCGGGCACCGCACTTTTATGATTTTTGCCGCTCTATCCATGGCCAGGAAGCGGCGAGCCCCACCGCCTCCCCATGCCCAGATCGAGATTCGATGGCCGGTGTTTTTTGCCCACTGATGGTCTTGCGACGTTGCTGCCCGGCGCTTCTGGTCGGTGCGCTGGCGTTGTCCAATGTCGGTTGCAGTCATCAGCAGGGGCAGGACATGGTCACGCAGTTCAGCAACACCAAGCCCCAGGAGTTTCTGCAGACCAGCGTCGATCGCATGGCGACGCTGGCAATGCATGACAACCTGCAAAGTCTGTATCTGCTGATGAACAAGCTGTACCTGCGCAACCCTGAAGAATTGCGCAAGTCCGGCTTCCTTGACGCACGCAGCGCGGAAAAGCAGGTGCGCATGGCCATCGAGCAACAGCAGCCATTGCCGACCCTGGGTGGAAAGAAGGACCTGGCGGCCTTGAGCTATGCCATGAGCCCCGAGTTTCTCGGCGACCGGGTCGGCGCCTTCATCTACGCCATCGGCAGCATGCTGGTGACGGCCCATGGCAATCGGCTCGAGTTCTACATGACCGACACCATTGACCCGCGCTTTGTCAGCAACGCGGCGCGCAACATCGAAAAAGCCACCTGGCTGTTGAGCCAGCGGCAGGATAAAGATGGCAAATTGTTGCTGTTTTCCAACGAGATCTCGGAGGAGGGCAGCAACCTGAGTTTCGCTGTGGAGTTCGGGAAAATCGTCGCGCGCCTGGATTTGCTGACCCAAATGCTGGACGAGCGGTACCGGCGTATCGGCCTCAACTATGCCCAGAGCCTGCTGTTCCTCAATTTCCTACCGGTTCAATAGGTAGAAAAGGCATAAAGATAGATCACATCGATATAGGGGGTTATAAGAAAAATCGCTATGCTCGCGGCCAGATTTTTCACGCGGTTGCGCTGAGACGGGTTGATGGATTTCGGTAATGTCGGTTTAGTCGTAGCGGGCCTGGTGGTCGGCTTCATCGTCGGAATGACCGGCGTGGGTGGCGGTTCGCTGATGACCCCCATCCTGCTGTGGTTTGGTATCAACCCTGCGACTGCGGTGGGGACGGATCTGCTTTATGCGGCCATCACCAAGTCTGGCGGCGTCCTGGTTCACGCCAGGAACCGCAACATCGATTGGGCCATCACGGGCTGGCTGACGTTGGGCAGCGTGCCAGCGGTGGGCCTGACCCTGTGGTTTCTCAGCACCCTGCACAGTTCTCCCGATGCGATGAACGCGATCATCAAGCAGGCCCTTGGGTTCGTACTGTTCGCCACGGCCCTGGCGATTCTGTTCAAGAAGCGCCTGCTGCAATTCGCCCATGACCGCGCGGGCGGCCATTACAATCCCACCGGCTCGCGACTCAACCTGCTGACAGTCGTCACCGGCGTGGTGCTGGGCACGATGGTCGCGTTGACCTCCATCGGTGCCGGCGCCCTGGGTACCGTTGCCTTGTTCGTGCTTTACCCGTTCCTGGTGACCAGGCGCCTGGTGGGCACCGAAATCGCCCACGCCGTGCCACTGACCCTCGTCGCCGGCCTCGGCCATGCGAGCATGGGCAACATGGACTGGCACATACTGGGCTTCCTGCTGGTTGGCTCGTTGCCCGGCATCTACCTTGGCAGTCATCTGTCGGGACGCATTTCCGACGAGCTGCTGCGCCCGTGCCTGGCGGTGATGCTGGCAATGATCGGGTTCAAACTGGCGTTCTGATCCGCCACCTGACCCAGGCGCACCCTCGACCCTTTTCGGTGGGCGCGCCTCGACCGTGAAAGCCGCTGCACATCCAGCATCTTCGCCGACTGGCCCACGACTTCAGTGGGCAAGATCGCTCTGGTATCCCGGTTGCGCAATGGACCCGCTGGCCTAAGCTTCAAGGCAGACAGGCGCAGTATCGGGCGACTCTCTCGCGGAACATTCGCCGCCCTGTGCAATCAGTACAGCGTGAATATCAAAAGGAGAGGCGCATGCTCATTCGGTCGTTGACCTTCGCTACCTTGCTGGCCTTCGCCGGCCCTTTGTTCGCCGCCGATGGCGACTCGCCCCTGGTGGCGGAGACAGGCAAAACCCGCCCGCTGATCGTCATCGCTCCCAGCACCGTCGACCCGACCTGGGTCAGCTTGAAAAAGGCCCTGGAGGAACCGGCAGGCAAGCAAGGCTTTTCCGAGCGCAACATGGTGCTTTACACCGTGCTCAACACAATAGGGCAGCGGGACGGCAAGGACCTGGACCCGCAGAGCACCATGGCCTTGATCCGTTCTCTGAAGTTGGGGGCCGGCGCCCAGACCAAGGTCATCCTGGTGGGCAAGGATGGGGAAAAGAAGCTTGAACATTCCGGGGCGATCGAGCTGAAAGACATCTTCGACACCGTCGACAAGCTGCCCGCGACCGAAAAGCAAGCCACGCCTCCCGCTCCACCTCCCGTCACCGAAGCCGCCCCGGCCAAGGATGCCAAAGGCACCAAGCCGGCCAAGGCAACGAAGGCGCCGAAGCCGCTGGAGGACTGATTTTCCGCTAGGCCGACAGCCCTTGTGGCGAAGGGATTTATCCCCGCTGGGCTGCACAGCAGCCCTGCCGAGCGGCCACCCCGATCTGCTTGATACATCAGGTTGCCAGAATTCCAGGGCCGCTGCGCGCGCCAGCGGGGTAAATCCCCTCGCCACAGGGTAACTCGTGGCCCTCGTTATTGGCTGTCCAGTGCCGTCAGGATCCTATGGGCGACTTTCACCCGTTCCTCGATGGGATAATTCTTGTTCGCCAGCAGCACGATGCCCATGTCCCTGCCCGGTACGAACGCCACGTAGGCGCCAAAGCCTCCCGTGGAACCGGTCTTGTTGATCCAGGCATTGTCCGGTGCGGGGCGAGGCGGTTGGAGCAACGTCGCCTTCTGCGGGGTGAGGGCCATCTGGGGAGAGTTGCCGGCCAGCAGTTGCTCCAGGCTGACCGGGTAAGGGTAGAACTCCCAGCCCAGGCCCTGGGTCATTCCACCAACCTGGTAGAAACCAGTATGGGTGGTGCCGATGGCCTGCTGCAGATCGGCGCCGAGTTTTTCCGGGTGCAGGTTGGCCTCGACGAAACGAATCAGGTCCGACGAACTGATCTTCACGCCATACGCTTCGGAATCCAGCGCGCCGGGCCCGACCCGGACAGGCTTGCCATCCTTCGAATATCCCTGGGCGTATCGGCCCGACTGTTGCGCGGGTACATGCAGATAACCATGCTTGAGGCCCAGCGCCGGCATCAGCACCTTCTCCATCGCCTCATCGAACGGCTGACCCAGGCTGCGGGCCGCCAGATAGCCGAACAGGCCGATGCTCGGGTTCGAATAGAGCCGCTGGGTACCGGCCGGGTAGAGTTGTTTCCAGGTCTTGAAATACCCGAACATCCGGTCCGGGCGGTCTGCATCGTCGGGAAACTGCAATGGCAACCCACCGGGTGTGTAGGTCGCGAGGTTGAGCAGGCTGGCATGTTCCAGGGCGCTGCCTTGCAGCTCCGGGGCATGGCGCCCGGCCGGGTCCGCCAGGGACAGCTTGCCCCGGGCCTGGGCATAGGCGCCAAGGGTCGCGGTGAAGGTCTTGCTGACCGAGCCGATTTCGAAGAGGGTCTGGTCGGTGACCGTCGCTTTCGTGTCCTTCGAGGCGACCCCGTAATTGAAGAAATGACGTTTGCCATCCTGGGTGATCGCCACCGCCATGCCGGCGATGTCCTGCTGTTTCATCAAGGGCTGGATAACCGCATTGACCGTGTCTTCGAGGCGTTCCTGGGCAAAGCCCTGGGGGACTGCGCCGATCAGCAGGAAAGTGCCGGCGAGTATCGATTTGGCCATTTGCATGTTCGACCGTTTCTCCATGGGGGCGAGGGTTCAGCCGCTCTGCGTACGGCAGCCCGGTGCGTGACGCACTTGGGGGGCGGTCAATCTAGGAAGTTTTTGGCTGCCGGGCAACCGGAGACTTGCTTGCCAGGCGAAGATCCGAGCCATCCGACGAAGTTGCAAGAGTGGTCCTACAGCAAACCTGTGTCGCCAGGGCGCGTCCGCGAGCCCACGCAACCACCACAAACCCACGGCCGCCGGGTAAACTCGCAGTCTTTCTAAAGGAGTCCACATGAGCTACTACCAGCCCGGCATTCTCGCCACCCCTGTCCCGCCTCAGGCCCGTCATTTGTTCTTCGCCCTGGAATCGGTCGAGGCGCTGCCGGCTGCGATCGATCGGTTGTCGCTGCAACTGGATGGCCGCGCGGTCATCGGCTTCGGCGAGTCGCTGGTCCAGGCGCTGGGTGCGCAGGTCGAAGGCTTGCGGGCGTTTCCTGCCCTGGCCGGCGTGGGCGTGGACAACCCATCGACCCAGCATGCCCTGTGGTGCTGGCTGCACGGCGAAGACCGCGGCGAATTGCTGCATCGCAGTCGCGCCATCGAAGCGGCGCTGGCCCCGGCGTTGCGCCTTGTGCAGATGAACGAAACCTTCCGCCACATGAGCGGCCATGACCTGACCGGCTACGAAGACGGCACCGAGAACCCCCATGACGAAGCCGCCGTCGCCGCGGCCCTGGTCCAGGGCGTCGATGGCGTGCGCGGCGGCAGTTTCGCCGCGATCCAGCAATGGCAGCATGATCTGGACGGTTTTGCCGCGATGCAGCCCCATGAGCGTGACAACATCATGGGACGCCGCCTGAGCGACAACGAGGAACTCGATGACGCGCCGGAGTCGGCCCACGTCAAACGCACCGCCCAGGAAAGCTTCACCCCGCAGGCGTTCGTCGTGCGTCGCTCCATGCCGTGGATCGAAGGCGATCGTGCCGGCCTGATGTTCCTGGCCTTCGGCTTTTCCCTCGACGCTTTCGAGGCGCAATTGCGCCGCATGAGCGGCCTGGAAGACGGCATCACCGATGGGCTGTATCGCATGAGCCGGCCGATCACCGGCGGCTACTACTGGTGCCCGCCGCTGCTGGACGGACACCTGGATCTGCGGGCGCTGGCCCGCTAAGCGGAGCGCTTTGTGCAAAAGCGTGCCTGAACGTTATTCTTGGGCCGGACGTCTATCCGGGGAACGGGAGAGCAAAGTGGATAAAGTCATCGTCATCACCGGTGGTGGCCGCGGTATCGGCGCGGCCACGGCGCTGCTGGCTGCCGAGCAGGGGTATCGGATCTGCATCAACTACCAGGCCGATGAGAACGCCGCACAGGACGTGCTCGAACAGGTCCGCGCCAAGGGCGCCCAGGCGATCGCCGTGCGGGCCGATGTCAGTATCGAGGACGAGGTGGTCGGCCTGTTCAACCGGGTCGACGCCGAACTGGGGCGGGTGACGGCCCTGGTGAACAATGCCGGCACGGTGGCCCACAAGTCCCGGCTCGATGAAATGTCCGAGTTCCGCCTTCTCAAGATCATGAAGACCAATGTGCTGGGGCCGATTCTCTGCGCCAAGCACGCGGTGCTGCGCATGTCGCCCCGGCACGGCGGGCAGGGCGGGAGTATCGTGAATGTCTCCTCGGTGGCGGCCCGCCTGGGTTCGCCCAACGAATATGTCGACTACGCCGCCTCCAAGGGCGCCCTGGACACGTTCACCATCGGTCTGTCCAAGGAAGTGGCCGGCGAGGGGATCCGCGTCAATGCGGTTCGCCCCGGTTATATCTATACCGATTTCCACGCCCTGAGCGGCGACCCGGACCGGGTCAGCAAGCTGGAATCGGCCATTCCCATGGCCCGGGGCGGTCGTCCGGACGAAGTGGCGGAAGCGATCATCTGGTTGCTGTCGGACAAGGCTTCGTATGCGACCGGGACGTTCGTGGAGCTGGGAGGCGGGCGCTGAGTGTCGTCAGTACCGACTCCATCGCAATCACGCTCGCGGTGAGGCTGGTACGGACCACCCGTCTCAGAACGAACGGATGATCCGCCCCAGCGTCTCCATGGCCTTCTCCGACGCCTCGTTCCAGGGGCTGCCATAGTTCAACCGAATACAGTTCCTGAACCGCTGGGTCGGTGAAAAGATCGGGCCCGGTGCGATGCTGATGCCCTGGGCCAGGGCCATCTGGAACAGTTTCAGCGAGTCTGTCAGCTCCGGCAGTTCAAGCCAGAGGAAGTAGCCTCCCGTTGGCTGGCTGACGCGGGTCTGTGGGGGGAAGTAGCGGGCGATGGCGGCGAGCATCGCGCGTTGCTGTTCTTCCAGGGCGTAGCGCAGTTTGCGCAGGTGCCGGTCGTAGCCGCCGTGTTGCAGGTAGTCGGCGATAGCGGCCTGGGCCGGCATCGAGGCGCACAGTGACGTCATGAGTTTCAACCGCTCGATTTTCTGCGCGTAGCGTCCGGCGGCGACCCAGCCGATGCGATAGCCTGGCGCCAGGCTCTTGGCAAACGAACCGCAATGCATCACCAACCCTTCGGTGTCGAAGGCCTTGGCCGGTTTTGGAGCCTGCTGGCCGTAATAGAGTTCGGCGTAGACGTCGTCCTCGATCAAGGGCACCTGATGGCGACTGAGCAACGCTACCAGCGCCTTTTTCCGCTCCTCGGGCATCGTCGCGCCCATGGGGTTCTGGAAACTGGTCATGCACCAGCAGGCCTTGACCGGATGACGCTCCAGAGTCTGTTCAAGGACTTCCAGATCGATACCGTCGCGTGGGTGTACCGGGATTTCCACGGCCTTGAGCTTGAGTCGCTCCAGCACCTGCAGGCTGGCGTAGAACGCCGGCGCCTCGATGGCCACCAGGTCGCCGGGTTCGGTCACGGCTTGCAGGCACAGGTTCAAGGCTTCCAGGGCGCCGTTGGTGACCAGCAATTCCTCCATGGGCAGCATCAGCCCGCCGACCATGTAGCGCAGGGCGATCTGCCGGCGCAGTTGCGGATTGCCAGGCGACATGTCCGTGACCACCACCCGCGGGTCCATGTCCCGCGTGGCGCTGGACAGCGAGCGGGACAGGCGTTGCAGCGGGAATAGCGTCGGGCTGGGAAACGCCGAGCCGAAGGCGATGGTGGCCGGGTCCTTGATCGAATCCAGGACCGAGAATACCAGCTCGCTGACGTCGACTTCGGTCGACTCATGGACCTGGCTGCTGATCACGGGCTCTGAAAACGGGCTCGGCGCAAGGTTGTTGACGAAGTAGCCGGAGCGCGGCCGGGCCCGGATCATGCCGCGTCGCTCCAGCAGGTAATAGGCCTGGAACACCGTGGACGGACTGACCCCATAGGTCTGGCTGGCATACCGTACCGACGGCACGCGCTGCCCTGGCCCGAGCATGCCGGAGCGGATCAGTTCGGCGATGTCGTCGGCGAATTTCTCGTAGCGTTTCATTTTCGGTCCAGTCATGAACGATTCGGGGCCATGGATGATCGGCGTTTCAGTCTCGTGTCCACACGCGTGCGGCATCTTAATGCTTCAGCGGTTCATCGGCGCGACAAAACGGCTCTTGGCCACGCTGTGGATGCCGGGGTCGTCGCTATCGGTCACCTTGAAGGTCATGTCCTGGGAGCCGCTGCGGGGCCTTTCGCTGAGCATCGCCACCGACACCGGTACGTCGACGATCTCCCCCGGCGCCAGGCTCAGTTGCGTCTTGCCCTGCAGGACGAAGCCGTCGCCGTCCACCAGGGACAGGTGGTAATCCTGGCGCTGCTGGGTCTTGTTGATGATCTTCAGGCTATAGATGTTTTCGATCAGGCCCTGGCTGTTTTCCCGGAACAGGCCACGGTCCTTGCTCACATCCAGGGAGACCATGGGCCGCTGCACCAGCGCGATCGTCAGCGCCGCGATCATCACCAGCAGCACGGCGGTATAGCCGACCAGCCGAGGCCGCAGCAGATGCGTCTTGCCCCCTTGCAACTGATGCTCGGAGGTGTATTTGATCAGGCCGCGGGCGTATCCCATCCTGTCCATGATCGAGTCGCAGGCGTCGATGCACGCCGCGCAACCGATGCAT
The DNA here is from genome assembly GCF_900156465.1 of Pseudomonas sp. 7SR1. Classification (NCBI taxonomy): domain Bacteria; kingdom Pseudomonadati; phylum Pseudomonadota; class Gammaproteobacteria; order Pseudomonadales; family Pseudomonadaceae; genus Pseudomonas; species Pseudomonas sp. 7SR1. The sequence continues at coordinate 5,413,598 of NZ_LT707064.1, read as the reverse complement.
TCCATTTGCAGGCCATCGCGGATGTCGATGCCGGTGGGGCAGACCTGCACGCACATCTGGCAATCGATGCAATCCCCCAGGCCGATATTGGCCGGCTTCACGTCGCGCTTGCGCGGGCCGCGGATCTCGCCACGGGCCGAGTCGTAGGAAATGGTCAGCGTGTCCTTGTCGAACATCACGCTCTGGAACCGTGCATAAGGACACATGTGCATGCACACGGCTTCGCGCAACCAGCCCGCGTTGAGGTAGGTGGCCCCGGTGAAGAAGAGCACCCAGAACAGGCTGACGCCGGCTATCTGCAGGGTGAGCAACTCTTCGGCCAGCGGCCGGATCGGTGTGAAGTAGCCGACGAAGGTCAGGCCGGTGAGCAGGCTGATGCCCAGCCACAGTGTGTGCTTGGCCGAGCGACGCAGCAGTTTGTTCAGGCTCCAGGGCGCCGCCTGCAGTTTGATGCGCTGGTTGCGATCACCTTCGGTGATCTTCTCGCACCACATGAAGATCCAGGTCCAGGAACTTTGCGGACAGGTGTAGCCGCACCACACCCGCCCGGCGAATACGGTGATCGCGAACAGGCCGAAGGCGGCGATGATCAACAGCGCCGACAGCAGGATGAAATCCTGCGGCCAGAACGTCGCGCCGAATATGTGGAATTTGCTTTCCGACAGGTCCCAGAGCACCGCCTGGCGGCCGCCCCAGTTCAACCATACGGTGCCGAAGAACAGCAGGAACAGAAACCCGGCGCCGCTCATGCGCAAGGTGCGGAACAAACCGGTGAAGCTGCGGGTGTGGATCAGGTTATCGGTGCTCCGGGCCTTTATCTTGCCTGGAGTGGGGTCGAAGGTCTGTATCAACTGGACGGGGATTCGGTCGCTCATGGTCGGTCGCTCATCAGCCGTTATCTGGCCGGGGCACTATGACCACGAAACTGTTTGCATAACAGGCTCAGGTATTTCGATTAAAACCGGATCAGATGGCCTGTAGCCCAGGCCCTGCGACACTTTGATGCACCCTGATTGATCTGCTCGAGGCTGCCATCCTGTTTGCGCCTGCCACCCGGGTGCCAGGGAAGAAGGGCAGCCCCACAGGGAGTCTCAAATGGCCGAACCGCTGTCGGTGGCCTTGAGGTTGCGGCGCCCATCGTTCGCTCCGGCTACAGTCAATGCGTCGACTTCGGCCTCGGTGAGGTAGATCCGTTTGCCGTTGAGGTCCACGGCGGACATGGCTTTATCGGCGTCGGTAATGATCGTCAGCTCGCTGGCGGAACACTCCAGCGTGCCGTCGGCTGTCTGGAATTCGCAGATGCCGTCAGTGATGTTCATAGTCATGGTGTCACTCCTTCACGTTGATAAGCGTTAGGCGTCGCCGGCAAGGCAGGGTTCGTTGCGTCGGATCAGCGGTCGGGCGCACCTCTGGCGTCGTTTGCGGTCCATCGTTCATGGACTGAAAGAGGAGGCACCTATGGAAACCTGGTGGCATCAGGTCTGGATCACTATGCAGTCGGAATTCGCCGATATCGGCGACACACAACAGATGACCCGGGTCACCGTGCGCCTGGTGATGGCCGCGCTGCTGGGCGGCATCCTGGGGTTCGAGCGAGAACACAAGGGCAAGGCCGCAGGCGTGCGCACCCATATGCTCGTTGCCCTGGGGGCTGCGCTGTTCGTGCTGGTACCGCAGATGTCCGGTTCCCAGGCCGATGCGATGAGCCGGGTGATACAGGGCGTGGTGGCGGGCATCGGTTTTCTCGGCGCCGGCACTATCCTGAAAAACAATGAAGGCGACGAAGGCCAGGTAAAGGGCCTGACCACGGCCGCCGGCTTATGGATGACTGCGGCCATCGGCGTGGCGGCGGGCCTGGGCAAGGAAGGAACGGCGGTATTGAGCACGGTGCTGGCACTGGCGATCTTCAGCGTGATGCCAGTGATTGTCCGGGCCCTGGAAAAGGAGCGGGACGACAAACCCTGATTTCATCGCCATCTTGCACACAACTGCTGGCGACGTGGCCTGCCAGCCGACATTGACGGTGGCTGACAGTCCGTTGCCGCTAACGCCCCATGATGCTTATGAATGACGCCTCAAACCCGCTCCGGCGAATTCTCGTTCGGCGGGTCGCCCACGGGCGGCTGCGGGTCGAGGGGCGGGTCCTTTTCCGGTATGGGCTCCGGGTCGGGGCCAGGCGGTGGCAAAGTGGGGTCGTCGATGTTCGGATCAGGTGTTTCGGCCGGGATGGGAATATTCATCGGGACGGGTCTCCGTGAGGCACATGGCTTGAGTCGTGCTTATCCTTGTTGACCATCCGGGACCAGGTTCGATCCCCCCAGGTGTCCCGGGTAAATCTCGCTGAACTTTTGGTCGCCGGCCCGGTTCGGAGGTTAAGTGAGTTTTTTATCGTCACAAGCACGTCCATGGGGCGTAAAAGGAGCGATGCTCGATGACTGCTGAACACTCGACTGACTTGGCGTACAACCCGCACTTGCCACTGTCCCACGCCTTGTTGCTGCCACGTATCGCCATTGAGGACACCATGCCGGTGATCGACGGTGGGCAATTCGCCGCCAAGGTCGTCGCCGGGCGGGATGTGACCGTGACCAGCAAGGTCTTCGCCGACGGTCATGACAAGCTGGCCGTGCGGATCCGCTGGCGGGCGCTGGAGGATGAGGTCTGGAACAGCGAGGTCATGACCGACCTTGGCAACAACAGCTGGCGAGGCCAGTTCAACGTACCCGAACAGGGCCGTTACGTGTTCTGTATCGAGGCCTGGTTCGATCAGTTCGCCAGCTTCCGTTATGAACTGGAGAAGAAGTACGGCGCTGGTGTGCCCATCAGCCTCGAATTGCAGGAAGGGCGCAACCAGGTGCAACTGGCCGCCGAGCGTAGCGACGGCGAATTGAGCGAGGAGTTGGCAGCGTTGCACCATGAGCTTTCGGGCCTGTTGCCCGAGGAGCAGGTGGCGCTGTTTCTCGCACCACGCAGTGCCGATCTCATGTCCTTGGCCGATCATCGACCCTACCTGAGCATCAGTCCCGAGTACCCGCTGGACGTAGAACGCAAAGAAGCCGAGTTCGCCAGCTGGTATGAGCTGTTTCCCCGCTCGATAACAGACGATCCCAGCCGCCACGGCACCTTCAATGACGTGCATTCACTCCTGCCGATGATCCGGGACATGGGCTTCGATGTGCTGTATTTCCCGCCGATCCATCCCATTGGCCGCAGTTTCCGCAAAGGCCCCAACAACTCCCTGACTGCCGGCCCCGATGACCCGGGCAGCCCGTATGCCATCGGCAGCGAGGACGGCGGGCACGAGGCGATCCATCCACAACTGGGTACCCGGGAAGACTTCCGCCGCCTGGTGGAAGCCGCCGCCAACCATGGCCTGGAAATCGCCCTGGATTTCGCCATCCAGTGCTCCCAGGACCATCCCTGGCTCAAGCAGCATCCGGGCTGGTTCAGCTGGCGGCCGGACGGCACGATCAAATACGCGGAAAACCCGCCGAAAAAATACCAGGACATTGTCAACGTCGACTTCTACGCGGCGGACGCCATTCCCAGCCTGTGGCTGGAGCTGCGGGACATCGTGGTGGGCTGGGTCAAGGAAGGCGTGAAGATGTTCCGTGTCGACAACCCCCACACCAAGCCGTTGCCGTTCTGGCAGTGGCTGATCGCCGATGTGCGGGCGCAGTACCCTGAAGTGATTTTCCTCGCCGAAGCCTTCACCACGCCGGCGATGATGGCGCGGCTGGGCAAGGTCGGTTATTCCCAGAGCTATACGTACTTCACCTGGCGCAATACCAAGGCCGAGCTGGCGACCTATTTCACGGAGCTCAATCAGTCGCCGTGGCGCGAGTGCTACCGACCGAACTTCTTCGTCAACACCCCGGACATCAATCCGGCGTTTCTCCATGAGTCGGGCCGTGCGGGGTTCCTGATCCGCGCTGCCCTGGCCACCATGGGATCGGGCCTGTGGGGCATGTACTCCGGCTTTGAGCTGTGCGAGTCGGCGCCGGTACCGGGCAAGGAGGAATACCTCGATTCGGAGAAGTACGAAATCCGCCCTCGGGATTTCACCGCCCCCGGCAACATCATCGCCGAGATCGCCCAGCTCAACCGTATCCGTCGCCAGAACCCGGCGCTGCATACGCACCTGGGCCTGACGATCTACAACGCCTGGAACGACAACATCCTGTATTTCGGCAAGCGCACACCCGATGGCAGCAATTTCATCCTGGTGGCGGTGAGCCTGGATCCCCATAACCCCCAGGAAGCCAGCTTCGAACTGCCGCTCTGGGAGATGGGGTTGCCGGACGACGCCCAGACCCAGGGCGAGGATTTGATGAATGGACATCGCTGGATTTGGTACGGCAAATACCAGTTCATGCGCATCGACCCGGCCTACCAGCCGTTCGGGATCTGGCGGATCAGCGCGGCGTAAGGCTGTGCAACGAGAGATGCCAGCGGGGGCCTTTGTGGGGAGGGGATTTATCCCCTCGCCACACACGAGCCCTTGTGCCCCAACGGCCTTATTGAATTCATCAGGAGTTGCAAATGGCGAAAAAACCGCGGTCCGCCACGTTCATCAAGGATCCGCTCTGGTACAAGGATGCGGTGATCTACCAGGTCCACGTCAAATCGTATTTCGATTCCAACAACGACGGCATCGGCGACTTCCCCGGGTTGATCGAGAAGCTCGACTACATTGCCGACCTGGGCGTCAATACCATCTGGTTGCTGCCATTCTATCCCTCGCCCCGGCGCGACGACGGCTATGACATCGCCGAGTACCGGGGCGTCAGCCCTGACTACGGCACCATGGGCGACGCGCGGCGCTTCATTGCCGAAGCCCACAAGCGCAACCTGAGGGTCATCACCGAGCTGGTCATCAACCACACCTCGGACCAGCATCCCTGGTTCCAGCGCGCCCGCAAGGCCAAGAAAGGTTCGAAGGCACGGGACTTCTACGTCTGGTCCGATGACGACCACAAGTATGACGGCACGCGGATCATTTTCCTCGACACCGAAAAATCCAACTGGACCTGGGATCCGGTGGCGGGCCAATACTTCTGGCACCGCTTCTATTCCCACCAGCCGGACCTCAATTTCGACAACCCGCAGGTCATCAAGGCCGTGCTGTCGGTGATGCGCTACTGGCTGGACATGGGCATCGACGGCCTGCGCCTGGACGCGATCCCCTATCTGATCGAGCGCGACGGCACCAATAACGAGAACCTGCCCGAGACCCACGACGTCCTCAAGTTGATCCGCGCCGAAATCGACGCCAACTATCCGGACCGCATGTTGCTTGCCGAAGCCAACCAGTGGCCGGAAGACACCCAGCTGTATTTCGGCGATGTCGACGCCCAGGGCCTCAACGGCGACGAATGCCACATGGCATTCCACTTCCCGCTGATGCCGCGCATGTACATGGCGCTGGCCCAGGAAGACCGTTTTCCCATCACCGACATCCTGCGCCAGACCCCGGAAATCCCCACCAATTGCCAATGGGCGATCTTCCTGCGCAACCACGATGAGCTGACCCTGGAGATGGTCACCGACAAGGAACGCGACTACCTGTGGAATTACTACGCGGCCGACCGTCGGGCGCGTATCAACCTGGGGATCCGCCGACGCCTGGCGCCGTTGATGGAGCGCGATCGCCGCCGCGTGGAGCTGCTCAACAGCCTGTTGCTGTCCATGCCGGGCACGCCGACCCTGTACTACGGCGACGAGATCGGCATGGGCGATAACATCTATCTGGGGGACCGCGATGGCGTGCGCACGCCGATGCAGTGGTCCATCGACCGCAATGGCGGTTTCTCCCGGGCCGACCCCGCCAGCCTGGTACTGCCGCCCATCATGGATCCGCTGTACGGCTATCAGTCGGTCAACGTCGAGACCCAGGCCGGCGACCCGCACTCGCTGCTCAACTGGACCCGGCGGATGCTGGCGGTGCGCAAGCAGTCCAAGGCGTTTGGCCGTGGCACCTTGAAGATGCTGTCGCCGAGCAATCGCCGGATCCTGGCCTATACCCGCGAATACACTGGCCCGGACGGCAAGCATGAAATCATCCTGTGCGTGGCCAACGTGTCCCGCAGCGCCCAGGCCGCCGAGCTGGATCTTTCGGCCTATGCCGGCATGGTTCCGGTGGAGATGCTGGGGGGCAACGCCTTCCCGCCCATCGGCCAGCTGAATTTCCTGCTGACCCTGGCGCCGTACGGCTTCTACTGGTTTGCCCTGGCGGCGGAAAACCAGATGCCGAGCTGGCATGTCGAACCGGCCCAGAGCCTGCCGGATTTCACCACCCTGGTGCTGAAAAAACGCCTGGAAGAGTTGCTCGAAGCCCCCTCGCGCACCACGCTGGAGCAAACCATCCTGCCGAGCTGGCTGCAGAACCGCCGCTGGTTCGCGGGCAAGGACAGCGCCATCGAGAAGGTCGACCTCGTCTACGGGGTGCGCTTCGGCGATCCCCAGCATCCGGTGCTGCTCAGTGAAATCGATGTCACCAGCGCCGGGCAGACCCTGCGCTATCAACTGCCGTTCGGCCTGCTGGCCGAGGATCAGGTCGGCGCGGCCTTGCCGCAGCAACTGGCGCTGTCCCGGGTTCGTCGAGGCCGTCAGGTGGGGTTGATCACCGATGCGTTTACCCTGGAAAGCTTCGTGCGCGCCGTGCTGCACGGCATGCAGGTCGGCACGGTGCTGCCGTGCGGCGAGGGCGAGTTGCGCTTCGAGCCCACCGAGGGCCTGGCGGCATTGAATCTGGGGAGCGAACCGCAAGTGCGGTATCTGTCCGCCGAGCAATCCAACAGTTCAGTGGTGGTGGGCGGCAGCCTGGTGCTCAAGCTGATCCGCAAGGTCGCTTCGGGTATCCATCCGGAACTGGAGATGAGCGGCTACCTGACCGCCGCCGGATTCAGCAACATTTCTCCGTTGCTGGGTTCGGTGATTCGTCGTGATGCCCAGGGCGAGGATGCGCTGCTGATGATTGCCCAGGGTTACCTGAGCAATCAGGGCGACGCCTGGGAGTGGACCCAGAACAACCTCGAACGTGCCCTGCGCGACGAGTTGGCCGATGCGGTTTCCGAGCAGGAGCAGCATTACAACGCCCTGGGTGAGCTGAAGGATTTCGCCGGCATGCTCGGCCAGCGCCTGGGGGAAATGCACAAGGTGCTCGCCCAGGCCACCGACAACCCCGATTTCGCTGCGGTGAAAACCAGCGCCAAGGACGCCCAGGCCATCGGCAAGGACGTGGCCGCCCAGGTGGAAAACGCTCTGCGCCTGCTCAAGCAGAACCAGGACCAATTGAACCCGGCGGACCAGGCCATGGTCGCACGTTTGCTGGAACACCGCAAAACCGTGCTGGCCCATGTGCAGGACCTGGCCGGCAAGGCTGCCGGTGGCCTGCGTATCCGTGTACACGGCGACTTGCACCTGGGGCAGGTGCTGGTGATCAAGGGCGATGCCTACCTGATCGACTTCGAAGGCGAGCCTGCCCGTCCGCTGCCTGAGCGCCGCGGCAAGCACAGCCCGTACAAGGATGTCAGCGGTGTATTGCGTTCCTTCGATTATGCGGCGGCCATGGCGATTCATTTGAACACTGTCGACAGCACGGCCGATGCCGACGCCGCACGGCAACGGGTCGCCGATCGTTATCTGCGTGAGGCCCGCCAGGCATTTGTCCAGGCATATCGACTGGCGGCAGCTAGTCTTGCCCATGAGTGGAAGGATGCTGAAGGCGAAGACGCTGCGCTGGCGTTGTTTGGCCTGGAGAAGGCGGCCTATGAAGTGGCCTATGAAGCCGAGAATCGCCCCGCCTGGCTGCCCGTGCCGTTGCACGGTCTGTACGGGCTCTTGAGGGGGCTGGAACCCTTTTCCGACTTAGCCGGACCGATTTAGTGGAGAGAATCATGAGTGTCTCGAACAAGGATCCACAGGGGCAGGCGAAAGAGTCGCTGCTGCCGCCCCTCCGTGACATCGACGCGCTGGTGCGCGCCGAACACCACGACCCGTTTTCCATCCTCGGCCCCCACGGCGACGGCGCGGGCGGACAGTTCATCCGGGCCTACCTGCCTGGTGCGCTGAGCGTCCAGGTGGTCGCCCGCGATGGCGGCGAAGAACTGGGTGAGTTGCAACAGACCGAAACGCCGGGGCTGTTCGTCGGCCATTTCGACCGCGCCCAGGCGTACCTGCTGCGTACCCGCTGGGCCGGGGGCGAACAGCTGGCCGAAGACCCCTACAGTTTCGGGCCACTACTGGGGGAGATGGACCTCTACCTGTTCGCCGAAGGCAATCATCGCGACCTCAGTTCCTGCCTCGGGGCGCAATTGACCACCGTCGATGGCGTCGATGGCGTGCGCTTCGCCGTGTGGGCGCCCAATGCCCGCCGGGTGTCGGTAGTGGGGGATTTCAACGTCTGGGACGGTCGCCGCCATCCGATGCGCATCCGCTACCCGTCGGGCGTATGGGAGCTTTTCATACCCCGCTTGGGGGCCGGTGAGGCCTACAAATACGAAATTCTCGGCGCCCACGGCATCCTGCCCCTCAAGGCCGATCCGGTGGCCCTGGCCAGCCAGATGCCGCCCGACACTGCCTCGAAGGTCGCCGCGCCGTTGAAGATCCAATGGCAGGACGACGAATGGATGCAGCAGCGTCGCGAGCGGCAGCTACCGGCCGCACCATTGTCGATCTACGAGTTGCACGCCGGCTCCTGGCAATGCGAGATCGACGAGGCAGGGGAGGTGTCTCGCCAGTACAACTGGCATGAACTGGCCGAGCGGCTGATCCCCTACGTCAAGGAGATGGGCTTCACCCACATCGAGTTGATGCCGATCATGGAGCACCCGTTCGGTGGCTCCTGGGGTTATCAACCCTTGTCGCAGTTCGCCCCGACGGCGCGCTATGGGTCGCCGGACGATTTCGCCGCGTTCGTCAACGCCTGTCACCAGGCCGGCATCGGGGTGATCCTCGACTGGGTACCGGCGCATTTCCCCACCGATACCCATGGGCTGGCCCAGTTCGATGGCACTGCGCTGTACGAATACGGCAACCCCCTGGAGGGCTTCCACCAGGACTGGGACACCCTGATCTACAACCTGGGGCGTACCGAGGTGCACGGGTTCATGCTGGCCTCGGCCCTGCACTGGCTCAAGCATTTCCATATCGATGGCCTGCGGGTGGATGCGGTGGCCTCGATGCTGTATCGCGACTACTCGCGCAAGGCCGGCGAATGGGTGCCCAACCGTCACGGCGGCCGGGAAAACCTCGAAGCCATCGATTTCCTGCGGCACCTCAACGATGTAGTGGCGCTGGAAACGCCCGGCGCCTTGGTCATCGCCGAAGAGTCCACCGCGTGGCCCGGTGTCAGCCAGAGCACGCAACAGGGTGGCCTGGGCTTCGCCTACAAGTGGAACATGGGCTGGATGCACGATTCGCTGCACTACATCCAGCAGGATCCGGTGTACCGCGCCCATCACCACAACGAATTGAGCTTCGGCCTGGTGTACGCCTGGTCCGAACGCTTCGTGCTGCCGATCTCTCATGACGAAGTGGTCCACGGCAAACGGTCGCTGATCGACAAGATGCCCGGCGACCGCTGGCAGAAATTCGCCAACCTGCGGGCCTACCTCAGCTTCATGTGGGGCCATCCGGGCAAGAAGCTGCTGTTCATGGGGTGCGAATTCGGCCAGTGGCGCGAGTGGAACCACGACCAGCAACTGGACTGGTACCTGACGCAATACGCCGAGCACCGTGGGGTGCAGAAGCTGGTGAGCGACCTGAACCGCCTTTACCGCGAAGAACCTGCGCTGCATGACCAGGATGACGCGCCCCAAGGGTTCCAGTGGTTGATCGGCGACGATGCGCTGAACAGCGTCTATGCGTGGCTGCGCTGGAGCAAGGAGGGGAGGCCGGTGCTGGTGGTCGCCAACTTCACGCCGGTGCCGCGTGCGAGCTATCGGGTCGGTGTACCGTTCGGCGGGCGCTGGGTGGAACTGCTCAACAGCGACGCCGACACCTATGCCGGCTCCAACTATGGCAACGGGGGCGGAGCCTGCGCCGAGGAAGTACCCAGCCACGGCCAGGCCTTGTCGCTGGAACTCAACCTGCCGCCCCTGGCGGTGTTGATCCTGCGGCCGGAAGGTTTGGTGTAATCCTACGGCCACTGTCAATTCAATGGGGGAGCGAGCCTGCTCGCGATGCGGTAGTTCAGTCAACACTCATGCTGGCTGATCTGGCGTCATCGCGAGCAGGCTCGCTCCTACAGATGCAGTGGTGACGGGGGCCTTTTCAGCGCACCAGGCACGGCTGCTTGTTGTTGAACGACCAGCCCGGAATCAGGAACTGCATCGCCACCGAGTCGTCACGTGCGCCCAGGCCCATGCCTTTGTACAGCTCATGGGCCTTGGCCAGTTGGTCGGTGTCCAGCTCGATCCCCAACCCCGGTTTTTGTGGAACCTGCACGCAGCCCCCCTTGATCTGCAGCGGCGCCTTGGTCAGCCGCTGGCCGTCCTGCCAGATCCAGTGCGTGTCGATGGCGGTGATGTCCCCCGGTGCGGCGGCGGCCACGTGGGTGAACATCGCCAGAGAGATGTCGAAGTGGTTGTTGGAATGGGAACCCCAAGTCAGCCCCCACTCATTGCACATCTGTGCCACTCGCACGGAGCCCTGCATGGTCCAGAAGTGCGGGTCGGCCAATGGAATGTCCACCGATTGCAGGCTGATGGCGTGGCCCATTTCCCGCCAGTCGGTGGCGATCATGTTGGTGGCGGTTTTCAGGCCCGTGGCGCGGCGGAACTCAGCCATGACCTCGCGGCCCGAATAGCCATTCTCGGCCCCGCAAGGGTCCTCCGCGTAGGCCAGCACCCGATGCTGGTCACGGCACAGGCGGATGGCTTCCTTGAGTGACCAGGCGCCGTTCGGGTCCAGGGTGATGCGGGCCTGGGGGAAACGCTCGGCCAAGGCCGTCACTGCTTCGATTTCCTCGTCGCCCCGGAGCACGCCGCCCTTGAGCTTGAAGTCCTGGAAGCCGTAGCGCGCATGGGCTGCTTCGGCCAGGCGCACCACGGCGGCGGCATCCAGGGCTTTTTCATGGCGTACCCGGAACCAGTCGTTGTCGGCGTCCGGTTCGCTGCGGTAGGGCAGGTCGGTCTGCTGGCGATCGCCAACATAGAACAGATAACCGAGCATCTTCACTTCATCGCGTTGCTGGCCCTGGCCCAGCAAGGCCGCCACCGGCACGTCCAGGTGCTGGCCCAGCAGGTCCAGCAATGCCGCTTCCAGGCCGGTGACCGCATGGATGGTGATGCGCAGGTCGAACGTCTGCAGACCCCGGCCTGCGGCATCGCGGTCGGCGAATGCCTGGCGGACATTGTTCAGAATCTTCTGGTAGGTCCCGATGGGATTGCCCACCACCAGGGCCCGGGCGTCTTCCAGCGTCTGACGGATGCGCTCGCCGCCAGGTACTTCGCCTACGCCGGTGTGGCCGGCGTTGTCCTTGAGGATGACGATGTTGCGCGTGAAGAACGGCCCGTGGGCGCCGCTGAGGTTCAGCAGCATGCCGTCATGGCCGGCGACGGGCACGACCTGCATGCTGGTGATGATCGGCGCTTTGTTGGCTTCTTGTGGAGTCATGTGCATTTGTCCTTGAACGAATCGGATATCAAACGTGGCTGGCGGCGGGATTGGCCGGCGTCGTGGCGGATTTCGGCTTGGGCGTGTTGCGCGCGGCGAACACGATGATCGCGGCGATGATGGACGTGGCCGCCAAGCCATAGAGGCCACCCTGGATGGAGCCGGTGTGCTGCTCCAGCAGGCCGAAGGTGGTCGGTGCGACGAACCCGCCAAGGTTGCCCACCGAGTTGATCAGGGCGATGACCCCGGCGGCGATCCGGGCGTCCAGGTAGGCCTGGGGAATCGGCCAGAACAGCGAGGACGCGGATTTGAAGCCCAGGGCCGCGAAGCAGATGGCGACGAAGGCGAAGATCGGTCCGCCCGTGGTGGACATGAACATCCCGGCCGCCGCGATCAACAGCGCCGCCGCGACCCAGGCCTGCTGGAATTTCCACTTGGCCGACAGCGAGGCGAAGGCGTACATGCCGACGATCGACAGCAGCCATGGGATCGAGTTGAACATGCCGACCTGCAGGTCGCTGAGCTCACCCATCTTCTTGATGATGCTCGGCAACCAGAACGTCGCGGCATAGATCGTCAACTGGATGAAGAAATAGATCAGGCAGAACAGGATGATCTGGCGATCCTTGAGCAACTGGCCGATGGACAGCTTGACCGGCGTAGCGGCTTCACGGGCCCGTTGTTCGTCATCAATGACTTTTACCAGCGCGTCCTGTTCATCGCGTTGCAGCCACTTGGCATCGTGGGGCTTGGAGTCCAGCCAGAACCAGACGAAGACGCACAGGCAGACGGAGAACATCCCTTCGATGAAGTACATCCACTGCCAGCCGTGCATGCCCAGGCCGTTGATCTGCAGCAACAGCCCCGACAGCGGGCCGGAGATCAGCGAGGCAATGGCCGAGCCGCTGAGGAAAATGGCGATGGCCTTGCCGCGTTCGACACCTGGCAACCAGCGAGTGAAGTAATAGATCACCCCGGGAAAGAAGCCGGCTTCGGCCACGCCCAGCAGAAAGCGCAGGATGTAGAAGTGGGTTTCGTTCTGGATGAACGCCATGGCCGATGCCACCAGGCCCCAGGTGAGCATGATGCGAGTCAGCCAGATCCGGGCGCCGATTCGTTGCAGCAGGATGTTGGAGGGGACTTCGAACAGCGCATAGCCGATGAAGAACAGACCGGCACCGAAGCCGTAGGCGGCCGCGCCGATGCCCAGGTCGTGTTCCATGTGGGCACGCACGAAGCCGATGTTCACGCGGTCGATGTAGTTGACGATAAACATGAGGACGAACAGCGGCAGGATGTGACGCTTGACCTTGGATATGGCCGAGAGCAGCACAGGGTCCGCGCCGGCATTCGCCTTGGGGCTGGAGGTGTTCACTGGTTTTTTCTCCCACTGATTATTTTTATGCGGGGCATCGAGCACGTGTCGATGTTGATAGACATCATACAACTTGATTTTTTTGAGTGACAAGCGCTTTTTAATCACGAATGCGCGGGGTGAAGGGCTGCCTTATGCCGTATTTATTGGTTGATAGGAGGCTGTTTCGGTTTTTGTCGGCGGATGAGCAGCGGAATATCGTTTAAAGGTTCTCAGGGTTTTCAGGCAAGAATTGAATGTTGTCATACAAGTTGAGCAATCAAAGTGCTCACGCTCTGGCCCGCTGATGATAGGATCGCCTAGCCTGTTTTCGAGGATCCCTGGCGATGCAAGACACCGAAGTCCCGCTGCGCAAGCGTACCCACAACCTGGCCCATGACCTGGTGGCGAAACTCAGCCAGAGCATCCTGCTGGGCCAGTTGAAACCGGGCCAGAAGCTGCCATCGGAAGGCGCCATCGTGCAGGAGCATGGCGTCAGTCGTACGGTGGTGCGCGAAGCGATTTCCAAGCTGCAGGCCTCGGGACTGGTGGAGACCCGTCATGGCATCGGTACCTTCGTGCTGGAGCAGAGCGCAGAACCGGGTTTGCGGCTCAATGTCGATACCGCGGCGGGCGTGAGGGGAATCCTCGAACTGCGCCTGGGCCTGGAGACCCAGGCGGCGGCACTGGCGGCCCAGCGTCGTGATGAGCGGCAGTTGCAACAGATGCGCCAGGCCCTGGATGACTACCAGCGGCTGCTGAGCAACAACGACAGTTGCGTGGAAGCCGACCGGCGTTTTCATCTGCTCATTGCCGAAGCCACGCAAAACACCTGTTTCGTCGAAGTCATGCAGCACCTGGGCAGCGCGATGATCCCCAGGACCCGGGTGAATGTGGCCGAACGGGGCCAGGCCGACCTGGGAAAACTGGCGCAAGTGGCCAATCTGGAGCATGAAGCGATCTTCAACGCCATCAAGCGCCAGGACTCCGATGCCGCCCGCGCCGCCATGTGGCTGCACCTGACCAACAGCCGCGACCGCTTTGGCGCGGGCTCCTGACAAAGGGTTTTCTGCAAAAGCAGTTCGGCAATCTCCCCCGGTCAGGCGAGCTCTCGCCACAACAGACCGGTCTGTCAGGTACAGCGATATTTACGACATGAAGGGCCAGCAGAGTCCGATCCAGGCGGTCGTGGCAAAAGCGCCAGGTAAAAAAACGGCGCAACCGAGGTCGCGCCGGTGGTGGAGCCAGTGACCAGGCGGATGTTCGTGGGTCCGCGCAGCCACTGTTGAACGCGTCGTCGGTCAGCCTCGTTCCAGCGCCAGGGCCACGCCCTGGCCGCCGCCGATGCACAGGGTTGCAAGGCCTTTGCTGGCATCGCGCTTGATCATCTCGTGCAGCAGCGACACCAGCACCCGGCAGCCCGAAGCGCCGATGGGGTGACCCAGGGCAATGGCGCCGCCGTTGACATTGACCTTGTCCATGTCCCACTTCAGCTCCCTGGCCACGGCCAGCGATTGGGCAGCGAAGGCTTCGTTGGCTTCGATCAGGTCCAGTTGGTCCAGCGACCAACCGGCCTTCTCCAGGCAGCGACGGGTCGCCGACACCGGACCGATGCCCATGATGGCCGGGTCGACGCCGGCGTTGGCGTAGGCGCTGATTTTCGCCAGCACTGGCAAGCCCAGCGCCTTGGCCTTTTGCGCGCTCATCAGCACGACGGCCGCCGCGCCGTCATTGAGGGACGACGCATTGCCGGCGGTTACGCTGCCGTCCTTCTTGAAGGCCGGCTTGAGCTTGGCCAAAGACTCGGCGGTGGTACCGGCGCGCGGTTGTTCATCCGTGGCGAACGCCACGGGATCGCCCTTGCGCTGGGGAATCAGGATTGGCGTGATCTCATCGGCGAAGCGACCGCCTTCGATGGCGGCAACGGCCTTCTGCTGGGACGAGGCGGCAAAGGCATCCTGTTCCTCGCGGCTGATGCCGTACTTGTCCACCAGGTTCTCGGCGGTGATGCCCATGTGGTAGTCGTTGAACGCATCCCACAGGCCATCGGTGATCATGCTGTCGATCATCTGCGCGTGGCCCATGCGCAGGCCGGTGCGAGCGGCCGGCAGGACGTAGGGGGCCAGGCTCATGTTCTCCATGCCGCCGGCGATGATGACCTCGGCGTCGCCGCAGCGGATCGCCTGGGCGCCCAGGTGCAACGCCTTGAGGCCCGAGCCGCAGACCTTGTTCAGGGTCAGCGCCGGCACCGCATGGGGCAAGCCGGCGAGGATCGACGCCTGGCGGGCCGGGTTCTGCCCGGAGCCTGCGGTCAGTACCTGGCCGAGAATCACTTCATCGACCTGTTCGCCGGACAAGCCGGTCTGTTCCAGCAGGCGACGAATCACCGCTGCACCGAGCTCCGGCGCGGGAATGGAGGCCAGCGAACCCTGGAAACTGCCGATGGCGGTACGGGTGGCGGCGACGATCACGACTTCTTGCATAAAATCTCTCCTCACGGGGCAGCGAACTGCATTTCAGGGACGTGGTCCGGCACGATCAGCTTGCCGGCAGTCTTGGCGACGATTTCCTCGACGCTGACGCCCGGGGCACGTTCTTTCAGGATGAAGGCACCGTCCTGGATTTCCAGGTAGGCCAGGTCCGTCAGCACTCGCTTGATGCAACCGGCACCGGTGAGCGGCAGGCTGCAACGGGGCAGCAGTTTCGATTCGCCGTCCTTGGACGCATGGGTCATGGTCACGATGATGTTCTCGGCGCCGGCTACCAGGTCCATCGCACCGCCCATGCCCTTGACCAGCTTGCCGGGAATCATCCAGGACGCGATATTGCCCTCGACGTCTACTTCGAATGCGCCGAGCACGGTCAGGTCGATGTGTCCGCCGCGGATCATGGCGAACGATTCGGCCGAAGAGAAGATCGACGCGCCGATGCGCGCGGTGACGGTCTGCTTGCCGGCGTTGATCATGTCGGCATCGACTTCGTCTTCGGTGGGGAAGGCCCCCATGCCGAGCAAGCCGTTCTCGGACTGCAGCATGACTTCCATGCCTTCGGGAATGTAGTTGGCGACCAGGGTGGGAATGCCGATACCCAGGTTCACGTAGTAGCCGTCCTGCATTTCGCGGGCGACGCGTTGAGCCATTTGTTCGCGGGAAAGTGCCATGGTGTTATTCCTTCATTCGGGCCGGGGGCAGGGGATCACTTGCGTACGGTGCGCTGTTCGATGCGCTTTTCGAACGTGCCGCAAATGAGCCGGTCGACGTAGATGCCAGGGGTATGGATCTGCGTCGGGTCCAGCTCGCCGGGTTCGACGATTTCCTCGACTTCCACCACGGTGATTCTGCCCGCCGTGGCGGCCAGCGGATTGAAGTTCTGGGCGGTGTGACGGTAGACCACGTTGCCGAAATGGTCGGCTTTCCAGCCTTTGACGATGGCGAAGTCCCCCGTGATGGATTCTTCCATCAAGTATTGCCGGCCGTGGAATTCACGGGTTTCCTTGCCTTCGGCCACCGGAGTGCCGACACCGGTGGCGGTGAAGAACGCCGGGATGCCCGCGCCACCGGCGCGCATCTTTTCGGCGAGGGTGCCTTGGGGAGTGAGCTGGACTTCGATTTCACCACTGAGCAACTGCTGTTCGAAGAGGGCGTTTTCACCCACGTAGGACGCGATCACCTTGCGAATCTGCCGGTCTTCCAGCAGCACGCCGAGGCCGAAACCGTCGACGCCGCAGTTGTTGGACACCAAGGTGAGATCGCGAATGCCCTTGCGCTTGATCTCGGCGATCAGGTTTTCCGGAATGCCGCACAAACCGAAGCCGCCGGCGATCACGGTCATGCCGTCCTTCAAGCCTTCCAGCGCTTCCTCATAGGAGCTCACGCGTTTGTCGAAACCAGCCATAGACACCTCTTTTATTCTTGATGGGGTCGCAATGGAATGCAGTGTTGCGCCAAGTCATATATTTGTTAAGTTGATTTTTGAGTTAGATTGATTGGTAAAACTCAATAATCGTCTTGCGGCTTGAAACCAGTTGCTTGCCGCTGGGAGCATCACGACCATGACCCTCAAGCAGATCCGTGCCTTCCTCGCCGTCGCCCAGAGCCTGAGCTTTGCCGTGGCCTGCGAACGGCTGCACCTGTCCCAGTCGGCCCTGAGCCTGACCATCAAGGCACTGGAGGACGGCCTGGGTGGACGCCTGTTCAGCCGCAACACCCGTAATGTGGCGCTGACCCCCGAGGGCGAATCCCTCTTGCCGCTGGCCCGCAGGCTGGTTGCCGACTGGGATAACGCCGAAGATGAAATGCGCCAGCGCTTCACCTTGCAGCGGGGGCGCGTGACGTTGGCTGCGATGCCCTCGTTCGCCGGGAACCTGTTGCCACCGATCCTCAAGACCTTCCGCGTCCGCTATCCGAATGTCAACGTTACGGTCAACGATGTGATCAACGAACAAGTGCTGGAAATGGTGCGTGATCGCCATGTGGAGCTGGGCGTCGCCTTCGAGCCGGCGCAGGGTTCCTCCCTGGCGTTCACGCCGCTGTACCTGGACCGGTTCGTCGCGGTGGTGCCGCTGGATTCGCCCCTGGCCGATTGCCGGGAAATCCAGTGGCGAACCTTGCTGGAGCAACCGTTCATCACCTTGCAGCGGCCCTCCACCGTGCGGGTGATGCTGGAGGAGCACCTGCAGGCCCGGGGCATGAAGTTGCCGGTGGAATTCGAAAGTCATCAGTTGGCGACGGTGGGTCGAATGGTCGCCAGCGGCCTGGGGGTCAGCGCGGTGCCGGCGCTGTGCGTCAGGCAGATGCATGAGCTGGGGGCTCGGTGCATCACGCTTCGCGATCCCGTGGTGGAGCGGGCCATCGGTGTGTTGACCAAGCCGGGGCATGAATTGTCGGCTGCGGCTCAGGCGCTGTTCGACACCCTCAAGGATCAGCACCTCTGGGAACGAGGCCTGCGCCCAGACTGAACGCGGGCCTTTGCCGCTGCCATTGCCTTTCGTCGCCCCGGATCCTGGTTTCTTCAAACTTTCGACGTGTCTGGAACCTCCATTTTCATGAAGGGTATTTCAGAACTGTCGCGCTGCCATGCAGCAGCGACCACGGGTAAGGAGAAAAAAATGGCAACGCCCAAAGACAACCTGCTGGATTGGCTCAACGACGCTCATGCCATGGAGCAGCAAGCGGAAAAAATGCTCAAGGCCCAGGCCGAGCGCCTGGAGCATTACCCCGTCCTCAAGGCCCGGATCGAAGAACACCTGCAGGAAACCCTCGGCCAGCAGAAACTGGTCGAACAGTGCATCCAGCGCCTGGGCGGCAGCACGTCGATGCTCAAGGACATGGCCGGCAAGCTCATGGCTTTCGGCCAGGCGGTGGGCGGCATGACGATGAGCGATGAGGTGGTCAAGGGCGCCATGAGCGGCTATGTCTTCGAAAACCTGGAGATCGCCTCCTACACCGTGCTGATCGAGGCGGCGAAAGCGGCCGGCGATGTCGAAACCCAGCGCGCCTGCGAACAGATCCTGCCCCAGGAAATTGCCATGGCCGATTGGCTGCGCGATCACCTGCCGGAGATCACCCAGGCGTTCCTCGAACGTTCGGCGAACCCCAATACCGAAGCCAAGCGCTGAGCGTCAAGGAAAGCGGCCGGCCTGTCCGGCCGCTTCCGGATGCCGGCAAGAGGAGGCGTATGAAGCAGACCACGGGTGAAGTTCGAGCCATCAATCGCCAGAGCGCAATGGCCGGTGTCTACGTGCCACAGGAGGACGGTCACACCGTGCTGGAACTGCGTTCGGCCAATGACATCGACATCGGCGACGTTATCGAGTGGGACAGCGGCGAGGCCCTGGGCACTCAGTCCTACCGCAATCGCACCAAGGGCTGGAGCGCCGAGGTGTACGTGGTCAAGCACGGTGTCGCGGCCGCCAACCTTGAGGTTCAGTTGCTGGTGGGATCCTGAAACGTCGTCGAACAACGACCCGCAACGTAGCCAGGAGAATGAGCATGAGCGAATCGAAGATGAAATGCGGCTGTCCTGATTGCCAGTGCGAGGTGGATCCGCAACGGATGTTCAACCACGACGGCGAGGCCTATTGCAGCCAGGCTTGCGCAGAGCAGCACCCCAACGGCGAGCCGTGTCCGGCCCCCGATTGTCACTGCGAGCGTAGCGGCAAGGTGGAGGAGCGGGACATCACCAACCGACAATTGGACGACGCCCTGGAGGAAACCTTTCCGGCCAGCGACCCGATTTCTCCCTGAGCACCGAGTTTTCAGGCTCTGTACGAAAAGTCTTGAGATGACCCCCAGGCAAGGCGAAACAGCCGAGCAAGTGCAGTTACTGGAGTACCTCATCAGTATCAAGGCTTTTGGTAAAGAGCCTAATCCGGGCACCGGCGACAGGGTGCCCGGACACCGCAAGCCGGTCAGTGCGGTGGTGCAGAATAACACCGGCAGCCCGCGAGTTTTGGCTTCCTGGAACGGCGCGTGGCCGGGACGACGAGACCGGTGCAGTAGGGTGCCGGCGTCGCCCGACCTTTGGCAGACAGCGTGGAAAGACACGCACTGTTTTTTAGCTGCGAAGACAAGGCGAACTCGTACCGAACTTGTTCTGTTGCATATGTACATGTGACTAACGTTTCGCATGGGTGCGCTTCTTCGTGAATGGTATGACGCTTGTTTTAATTTGATTAATCGTTAGAGGAGGGTTCGATAGCGTTTTTTCAAGTGCTGCGGAGCCAAATTAAATGAACTCATGACTATTTACCGTTCGTCGTCGTCTGATGAACTTCATTTAAACCTTGGCGCCGGCAGATTTTCCGAATAGGACGAGCCAACTGGTTCGCTAACAGCAACTAACGAGGTGAATGAAATGGCTAATACAGGTAATAACAACCCTGGCAATTTCGCTAACGATCGTGAGAAGGCATCGCAAGCCGGGAAAAAAGGCGGACAGGCGTCGGGTGGCAACTTCGCCAACGATCCGGAACGTGCAGCCGAGGCCGGACGCAAAGGTGGCCAGGCATCGGGCGGCAATTTCGCCAATGACCCCGAGCGCGCCGCAGAGGCCGGCCGTAAAGGCGGCCAGGCATCGGGTGGCAATTTTGCCAACGATCCCGAGCGCGCTTCGCAAGCCGGCCGCAAAGGTGGCCAGGCTTCGGGTGGCAACTTTGCCAATGACCGGGAGAAAGCCTCCGAGGCCGGCAGGAAAGGTGGCGAAAACAGCCATGGCGGCGGTCGTGATTCCTGAGACCGCCAGACTTCAGGCCCCAGCCGCCTGGTTGGGGTCCGTGCCGGTTTCGATATAAGAACATCCATATAGTACCGGTTGGGTAATGTTTCATCGGTTCTGAGGGGCGGCGACTTGTGCAGTTCTCCATAAGTTGCCGTTCGTTTTGTTTGTTGAATAAAAAGCACAGCACCAGTTCTTGATTACTTTTGGCATTGGCGCGCCGGCGATTGCGGTGTGCTCACGGCCCTGTGTTCTGATCGAGGAGTTCAATCATGTTTATGCATAACAAACGACTGCAGTACACCGTGCGTGTCGCCGAGCCCAATCCAGGTCTCGCCAATCTGTTGCTCGAACAGTTTGGGGGACCCCAGGGTGAACTGGCGGCAGCGTCGCGTTACTTCACTCAGGCCTTGGCCGAGGATGACCCGGGGCGCAAGGACCTGCTGATGGATATCGCCACTGAAGAGCTCAGCCACCTGGAGGTGATCGGTTCGATCATCGTGATGCTGAACAAGGGCGCCAAAGGCAAGATGGCCGAAGGCGTGGACGAGGCGGGCCAGCTCTATCGCGACATCAACGGCGCTGGCAACGATTCCCATGTCACCAGCCTGCTCTACGGTGCCGGTGCGCCGTTGATCAACTCCGCCGGCGTGCCCTGGACCGCTGCCTACGTCGACACCATCGGCGAGCCCACCGCGGACATGCGCTCCAATATCGCCGCCGAGGCCCGGGCGAAAATCGTCTATGAACGGCTGATGAACATCACTGACGATCCGGGGGTTAAAGAAGCCCTGGGGTTCCTGATGACACGGGAAATCGCCCATCAGTTGTCGTTCGAGAAGGCACTGCACGCCATCCAGCCCAACTTCCCGCAAGGCAAGTTGCCGGGCATGCCGGAGTTCGCCAACGTCTACTTCAATATGTCCCAGGGCGAGCCGACCGTACGTGGCCCATGGAACCAGGGCGATGACTGGGAGTTCGTCGAAAGCCCGACGCCAGCGGTGGATGGCGGCGATGGCATGGCCAGTGTCCAGTTGAGCGAAGAAGACGAGGCGCGGTTGATGGACATGAAGGCACGGACGATGTCCAACCCTGAAAGCGACCCCACCACAGGCGCGGACTTGGGTTCAGGGATGCAAGGTGACAAACTGTAGGCCTGACGGGGCGGGGAAGCCTGGCTTGCCCGCCCGAACCTTCCATTGCAACGTTCCTGCCGCCTATGGCACGAACGATCGGGCTGGCTAAGCCTGTAAGGATATTTTCGATGGACCAGTCCACCTCCCGGATCCGATCGCCCTGGCGCACCTGGCTGGACCCGCTGCAAAACAACCCGCTGCTGGGCGCGAGCTTCTGGCTCGGTTTGATCGTGGTCGCCGCGTTGTTGCTGTACAGCGGCTATAACGCGCTGGTGGGGGCCGACCGTCATCACCTGGGCTACGCGGTGCTGGGGGGGACCTCCGGATTCGTCGCCACGGCACTGGGTGCGATGATGGCGGTGGTGCTGCGCGATATCTCCTCGCGCACCCAGGACATCATGCTGGGGTTCGCGGCAGGCATGATGCTGGCCGCCAGTTCGTTCTCGCTGATTTTGCCCGGCATCGAGGCCGCAGAGGTCATTTGCGGTAATCAACTGCTCGCTGCGTTTGTCGTCGTGCTCGGCCTGGGCCTGGGCGTTGCCCTGATGATCGGGCTCGACCGTTTCGTGCCCCATGAGCATGAATTGAGCGGTCGGCGCGGACCGCAAGCCGAACGCATCAATCGCGTCTGGTTGTTCGTGCTTGCGATTACCTTGCACAACTTGCCGGAGGGCATGGCCATCGGCGTCAGCTTTGCCGATGGGGATTTCAAGGTAGGCCTGCCGCTCACCACTGCCATTGCCATCCAGGACATCCCCGAGGGACTTGCCATTGCCATGGCCCTGCGGGTCACCGGCATCAGCACCCTGCGAGCGGCGTTGATCGCGGTGGGCTCGGGGTTGATGGAGCCATTGGGTGCGGTGATCGGCCTGGGCATGTCCTCGGGCGTGGCCGTGGCCTATCCCATCAGCCTGGGCCTGGCGGCCGGGGCGATGATTTTCGTGGTGTCCCACGAAGTGATTCCCGAAACCCACCGCAACGGCCATGAAACCCCGGCGACCCTGGGCTTGATGATGGGGTTCGCGGTGATGATGTTCCTCGATACGGCGTTGGGTTGAACGGCTCGGAAAACACCTGATCGCTGGAAAATGACGGGAACGAATCGGGCCTGGCGGATGCGCCAGCGCCCTTTTTTTTTTGCCTGCGCTCTGCCTGGATCCACGGGGGATACCGCATGGCGCGCGACATCGAAACTCGTTGGAACTACCCCCCGCGACACTTCGTCATCTGTTCTGAGAGACCCATGGCCGGGCGATCACCGCGGTGGCTGCCCGTAATTGTTTTCATCACGGAGGCGATGGACAGACATGACTAATGCGGACAACCACTCCGAGCGACAACAGGGCCCTTCGGGCCAGGCACGACCCAACCCCATCAAGGATGAGTTGAACGAAACCATTGGCAGCGCCCGTGAACAGGCCGATGCGCATTTCGGCCATTACCGCGATACGGCGGCGGACCAGATCGATGCATTGGCGCGGGGCGCCAAGTCGGCGATGTCCGAGCTGGAAGCCAACGACGCCTTAGGCCTGTCTCACTACCTGGCGGACATGGCGGATTCGATGACCGGCCTGGCCGGCAGACTGCGCCACATGAGCGCCGAACAATTGCTGCACGAAGGATCCCGTCTGGCGCGGGACAACCCGGGCCTGTTCCTGGCCGGCAGCGTGGCGGTGGGCTTCGGGCTGTCGCGGTTCCTCAAGGCTGGCAGCTCACCGGTCGCCGCGGACATCGACGACCCGGCCGCCGGCCATTCCACCCCACCATCCGGCGGCTTCACCGCACACGAGCCCTTCGAGCCTGGCGTCGATCCCATCGGCCCAGGCGCCGGCACCGGCCCGCTTTCGGATTCGGCCAGCACCCGAGGAGAACTGCAATGAATCGACCTGACCCGGATTTTCAACGTTCCGCAGGCGCCCCTGCCACCGATACCGATGCGTCGGTCATGGGGTTGCTCAAGCAACTGACCCACGAGGTCCCGTCGCTGTTCACCAAGGAGCTGGCCTTGGCCAAGGCTGAGTTCCAGGCCAGCCTCAATACCCTCAAGGCCGGCATTGCCGCTGTGGCCGGCGGGGCTATTGTGCTGCTGGCCGGTTTCATCGTCCTGCTGATGGCGGTGGTCTATGGCCTGAGCACGGTCATGGCGCCGTGGCTGGCGGCACTGATCGTGGGCGTCGTGGTCATGGTCGTCGGTTTCGTGATGGTGCAATCGGGCAAGAAGCAATTCGAACCGTCCCACTTCAAGCCGGACCGTACCCTCGAGGCATTGAATAAAGACCAGGACGCCCTGCGGAGGAAAGTCTCATGAAGGATGAATTCAAAACCGAATCCGAGAAGAGTCCGCAAGCCCTCGAGCGCGAGATCGACGAGCAACGGGCCCATATCAGCCAGATCGTCGACGCGCTGGGCAGCAAGTTCACTCCGGGGCAAATGCTCGACCAGGCCTTGACCCTGGTGAAGGGCAATGGCTCGGAGTTCTTCGGCAACCTCGGCACCACGGTACGTAACAATCCGGTGCCCACCGTACTGACCACGCTCGGATTGTGCTGGCTGATGCTTGGCCAGAACCATCCGCCTCGGGTGGGTTACCGGGTCGGGCCGGACCAGGACTGCGCGGGCCGGAGTGAAGGGCTCGTCGGTGCGCGGGAGCATCTGCACGACACCACCGATTCCCTGCGCGAGGGATTCCATCATCTCAAGGACAAGGCCTCGCACCTGGCCGACGATCTCGGGGCCAATGCCCGCCAGGCGCGGCGCAGCGTCCATGCGACCGGAGAACGCCTGGCCCATGGCACGCAGGACCTGGGGGAACAGTTCAACCGGCTGCTCAAGGAACAGCCCCTGATGATGGCTGCGGCGGGAGTCGCCCTGGGTGCCATGCTCGGTGCCGCGTTGCCCGCCACCTCCACGGAGCAGCGAGTGATGGGCAAGACCAGCGCCAACCTCGCCGACAAGGCCAGGCAGACCGCGCGGCAGGGCTATGAGACGGTGCGCGATACGGTGAGCAAGACCACCGAGCATCACCAGGAAACACCTCCCAGGACTCAGGCACCTTCCGCGACGGACTTGTCCGGCGGGTTGGGCACTTCATAGCCCAGCACGCCGGGACGGCGCAGGTTCTGCGGTGCCTGCGCCGGCCACTGTCGAGACTGACAGTAGCCAGGACGCCATGACCGGTATTTCATGGCCTCTGTATCCGTATCTTCGGGGGGCAGCGCATGGAACATCAGGTCCCGTTCAGCGGACATCTGATTGTCATCGGCTTCGGCACGATAGCCCGGGCCACCCTGCCATTGTTGTTGGGGCAGGAGCTCATTGCGATCAAGCGCTTCACCGTGGTCGCGCCAGTGATCGACCACAACATCTGGTTCAAGGAGCGGGGGATTCGCTTTGTCCGCAAGGCACTGACCGAGCACACTTTTGCCCAGGTCCTTGACCGTGTCGTCAGGCCCGGTGATTTCATCGTCAACCTGTCCGTGGAAGTCAGCTCCCTGGCGCTGATCGCGTATGCCTTCGACAAGCGTGCGATGTACCTCGATACCTGTGTCGAACCTTGGGCAGGCGGCTATAACGATCCGCGCCTGGATCTTTCGCGTCGTACCAACTACGCGTTGCGGCACGAGGTGCTGACGTTGCGCAAGAAGCTGGGCCGGGGTCCGACGGCGGTGGTGGCCCATGGGGCCAATCCTGGCTTGATCACGCACCTGCTCAAGGCCGGGCTGGTGGAACTGGCGCTGCAATTGAACCACCCGCTGCCGCAGAACCGCGACGGCGTGGATTGGGCACGGTTGTGCATGAAAACGGGCATCAAGGTCATCCATTTCGCCGAGCGCGACACCCAGTGTTCGCACCGGATCAAGCAGGACGATGAGTTCGTCAACACCTGGTCGGTGGAAGGGTTCATCAGTGAGGGCAGCCAACCGGCGGAGCTGGGGTGGGGCACCCACGAGCGAACCTGGCCGGCGTCCGCCAGGCGTCATCGCTTCGGCGCGCGCAATGCCATTTACCTTGAACGTCCCAGCGCCAGCGTGCCGGTCAAGACCTGGACCCCCTTGGGCGGAGCGTGCCTGGGACTGATGATCACCCATCACGAAACCGCGTCCACCGCCGACCTGCTGACGGTGAAAGAGCGCCAGACCCTCGTCTATCGGCCCACCCTGCATTACGCCTACCACCCCTGCAACGATGCGTTGTTGTCCATTCATGAGCTCATTGGGCGGGGGTGGCAGACACAGGGTTCGGAGCGCATTCTCAACGGTGAAATCGAGAGCGGTGGCGTCGATGCGTTGGGCGTGCTGCTCATGGGGCATGAGCTGAATGCCTACTGGTTCGGCTCGATGCTGAGCGTCGACGAAGCCAGGGCGCTGGTGCCCTTCAACAACGCCACCACCCTGCAGGTGGCCGCCGGGGTCCTGGCGGGCGTCGTCTGGGCGGTGGAGCATCCGGCGCGGGGCATCGTCGAGCCGGAACAGATGGATTACGAACGGGTGCTGGAAGTGGCCAGGCCCTACCTGGGCACCCTGGTCGGCAAGCGCACCGACTGGACGCCCAGCGGCACTCCCTGCCAGGCTTCAGGAGAAGGGGCGGCGGAGGCTTGGCAGTTCGAGCATTTCACTCGCCTGTGAGGGAACCGCGCACCAGCCACCAGCCGCCTGCCAGTGCGGCGATCCAGCACAGCACGATCACCACGGCGGCGATCCGGTTCACCGGGCGCTGGCCCTGGTTTTTCTCCCATTGGCGGGCCCTGGCTGCACATTCGGCCAGCACAGCCGGCGGCATCAGGCGAAGGGCCAGCCAGATACCCAGCGGCAGCAGGATCACGTCGTCCAGATAACCCAGGATAGGGATGAAGTCCGGAATCAGGTCGATGGGGCTCAGGGCGTAGGCCACCACGATGACTGCGATGGTCCTGGGGAGCCACGGCGTCTGTCCATGGCGATAGCAGAACCACAGTGTCAGGGTCTGGCGCTTCAGGGCCCTGGCCCATTGGCGAAGTCGTGCTGAAGGCGATGTCATGGCGGCCGGTCGTGGTGCGAGTCGATCCGACAAGGGTAATCGCAAACCGGGCAGGGTGCCTGTAGCCGCGACGGGATCGGGGAGCTGGCCCTGATGACGCGTTGCCCCAGGCATCCAGGGCTTTCCTATACTCAATGCCAGGGTGACCTGAATCCGGGGTGCCGATCGTGCTGCATTCGCTGATGCTGGCCGTGTTGATCATTCTGGCGGGGTGCGCCACGCCGCAGCGCGGTCAACAGGTGGACTCGGTGGCGGTGGCCCAGGACACCTGGCGCCAGGTGGACCGACAGATCGTCGCCGCCTCCGGGACCGCGATCGAACAGGCCGAACGCTATGCCCGTGGATCGATGGAACATTGGCGGATGCTGGTCTACGAGCGGACCGAGGCCGAGTTCATCCCCTGGTTCAGCAGCTACTGGACCCAGGAATGGTTGGCGGTGAAGGTCAGCTGGTATGCCGCCAGCGCCCAAGGCGAAAAGGATTCCGCGTCCAGGCGCCTGGCGGTCTATCTGCAGACGCAGTATCGCGAACGGGTGCTGGAACCCGTCGCCGTGGAGATCGATCCCGAAGCGATCCGGGCCAACGCGACGAGTTATTACGTGAGCCTGCTCAACCAGCAGGTCCAGATGATCGCTCAGAGCCATCGGATCCCGCTGGAACTGATGAACCGGCGCCTGCACGGTATTCCCGCGGTCAACCTGGGCCCCCCGGCGGCGCGCAATGCTTCGCTGTACCAGATGGTCCATACCAACCCGCTCAATACCCTGCCGGCCTACACGGCCCTGATCGATTACGTCAATAAGGCCGCCGCCACGGGAAACGGTCCCTCGGACGCGGTGATCGCTACGGTGGCACAACGCACCAGTGAAAAGATCGAAGCGCAGTTCGCCACTCGAGGGGCGACCGGTGCGGCCGCGGCCGTGGCCGGAAAGGCGGCGGGGGCATTGATTTCCGTAGGGGTGGCCGGCATTCGCGCGATCATCCACGAAGGCGAGCGGCCGGAAATGCAAGCGCATATCCGCAAGAGCCTGAGCGCCGCGTTCGACGAAGCCTGGTTCAAATCACTCAAGCATCCCCTCAGCGGGGTGCTGGCGCCGGTGTATTACCTGGATGAGGAAATCAGGGGCAGCCTGATGGAGGCGGAGCTGGCGAACCGGCCGGTGGTGCTGCCGCAACTCGAGCCATGACCGGCGGGGTCAGTCCGTCCCGAGGGTGACGCGGCAACCCTTGCGGTGGCGTATCTGTTCGTCCGTGGGCCGCTCCTTGATGAATTCGAAGCGCGGTTCGCCTTCGCTATAGATCACCAGCCAGCCCCATTCCAGCTCGCTTTCGTCCTGGCCGGGCTTGGGTGGCGACGCCCACCAGGGTTCTTTCTGCATGATCTGACGCATCGTGTACTCCTGCAGGTTGATCCTTCACTATAGACCGCCCGATCGAGCGGCCGATTCAAGGCCGGTGTGCTCTGATCCCGCTTGTCGACGTCTAGGGTCTGTATCCCCGCACTCGAACGGGGAATGACTGGACCCCCGCACCCATGCAAGCATTGTTGAACGAGATCCTCGATGCGGTTCGCCCCCTGATCGGTCAGGGCAAGGTGGCCGACTACATTCCGGCCCTGGGCACTGTGCCTGCCAATCAATTGGGCATTGCCGTGTATGGCAACGATGGCGAGATGTATTGCGCAGGCGACGCCGAAACGCCGTTTTCGGTGCAGAGTATTTCCAAGGTTTTCAGCCTGGTGCAGGCCATCCAGCACTCCGGTGAAGCGATCTGGGAACGCCTGGGTCATGAGCCGTCCGGCCAGCCGTTCAATTCCCTGGTGCAGCTGGAGTTCGAACGGGGCCGCCCACGCAACCCGTTCATCAACGCCGGTGCCCTGGTGATCTGCGACATCAACCAGTCGCGGTTTGCCGCCCCGGCCTTGTCGATGCGCGACTTCGTACGGCGCCTGTCGGGCAATCCCAATGTGATGGTGGATGGCAAGGTCGCCGAATCGGAATACCAGCATCGCGCCCGCAACGCGGCGATGGCCTACCTGATGCAATCGTTCGGCAATTTCCATAACGACGTGGAGGCAGTGCTGCGCAGCTATTTCAGTCATTGTGCGTTGCGGATGAACTGCATCGACCTGGCCCGGGCGTTCTGTTTCCTGGCCAATGACGGCTTCTGCAAGCACAGCGGCGAGCAGATCCTCAGCGCCCGCCAGACCCAGCAGGTCAACTCCATCATGGCCACCAGCGGGCTGTACGACGAAGCCGGGAATTTTGCCTACCGCGTCGGTCTGCCGGGCAAGAGCGGGGTGGGCGGTGGGATCGTGGCGGTGGTGCCAGGGCGTTTCACCGTGTGCGTCTGGTCCCCCGAACTCAATGTCGCCGGCAACTCCCTGGCCGGCATGGCGGCGCTGGAGCTGCTCAGCCAGCGGATCGGCTGGTCGGTGTTCTAGGGTTTGTACGAAAAAGGGCCCGTTTCGGATAGAAACGGGCCCTTTTTTATTCAGCTGCGATCAGTAGAGGCGGTCGATGACCTGGACCTGCGAAGTATTCTGCACCGCCTGCCAGGCCTGGGTCAGCGTTTGCAGCACGCGACCGATGTAGTCCTTGTCGGCTGCGGCCTTCTTGCCGACGTAGCCTTGTCCGCGGCGGTACATCTTCAACCGGGCACACAGGTCTTGCGTGTTCTTTTCGAACTCGTCTTCCTGGGTGTACGGCGACAGGCAATCCATATGCACCTGGCCAGTCTTGCTGATCCACAGGATATGGCTGTCGAGGGTGTCCTTGTGTGCAGCGAACATGCGAGCCAGTTCATCAATAGATGGTTGATTGTTCAGATTCATGTGTAAGCCCCTTGACCATTTGGTTGATCTGTCTGGTGGTTCGCAAAAACTTCGCTATTCGGTAACTCAGGTACCGAAACCAGGCCGTCAGCGTCCTTGCGTCGAACTTCGGCGGCGGCGCGGAACGGCTGTGTAGTGCTATCGAAGGGCTGCTACGCAAATGCGCTACAACGAAGAGAAACAGCGAAGAACCTGTCAGGCATCGTCAACTTTCGAGGGTCGACCCGCGCGTCATGAGGATCTTCGCCAGCGTTTCTCGTCCTTGTTTCCGGACGGTCATGCCAGGTCAGCACCTTCAATCTGCCTTGTGGGCAGTCCCTTATCCAAAAAACAGCTCGGCGGTCAGACGAGCTTGCTCAAACGGTTACCTGTACTCCCGATCGGGGAGACGTCTGCATCATGCAAGGGCAAATCGACGTCGTCAACGGTTTTGTAGTGATTATTTTTGGTCACTACATATTGTCGGACAAAACGGTTTGGCTATGAAAAATGACTGGCAGCACGGCTGTGTTTTCTGTGGCGCGGGCATTCATCCCGCTGGGGCGCGAAGCGGCCCGAATGGTGGGTGAGGTTATCTGATACACGCAGGCAGCTGGATTGGGGTTGCTTTGCAACCCGGCGGGGAATAGATCCCCTCGTGGCAGGTTCGGTGTCTGGCAGGGCACCCGATTGACTCCGACAGGCTCAGGTCGCCTTGGCTTTTGTCGCTTTGCGCGGCGCGCCGGCGGCCTTGCGCTTGGCCGTCTTGCGTTTGTTTTTCCATGGCGCTGCGCCACGACCGGCGGGGCTGGCCGGACCGCTGATGGCCAGGCTCATGCCCTGGCAGCGAGCGATGTGCTTGCTCATCCAGGCGGCCTGGCGGGTGACGAATTCTTCCAGGCTCATTTCCCCGCTCTGCACCATGTCCAGTGCCTGTTCCCAGATGGCGGTGGTGCCTGGGTCGGCAATGGCGCGGGGCACGGCGTCGATCAGGCTGAAGGCCGCCGGGGTGGCGGACAATGCCTTGCCGTTCTTGACCAGGTAGCCACGGTCGAGCAGGCCCTGGATGATCGAGGCCCGGGTCGCTTCGGTACCGATGCCGGTGGTGTCCTTGAGTTTCTGCTTGAGCAGCGGATCGTCCACCAGCCTGGCGACGTTTTTCATGGCCTTGATCAGGTCGCCCTCGGTGAACGGCTTGGGCGGCTGGGTCCACAGGTCCTTGAGCGTCACTTGCTCCACGGCGCAATCATGGCCTTCGATCAAGGCCGGCAGGGTTTGCGGTGCCGGGGCCTCCCGGCCTCGTGCAGGAGCCAGGGTCTCGGGCAGGGCACGTTTCCAGCCGGGCTCGACGATCTGCTTGCCCACGGCGCGCAATGCCTGGCCGGCGCAATCGAAATCGGCCTGGGTGCGGTCGTATTCATGGTTGGGCAGGAACTGCGCCAGGTAGCGCGCGCGAATCAGCGTATAGACGGCTCGCTGCTTGCCAGCGAGCTTGTCGAGGTTCTTCGCGGCAGCGGTGGGAATGATGCCGTGGTGGGCGCTGACCTTGGCATCGTTCCAGGCCCGGGACCTGCGTTGCGGTTGCAGGTGCTCGCGCAGTGGCGCGAGACCCGGGTCGGCCTGGGCGAGGGCGGCCAGGATGGCCGGTGCTTCGCTGTGCTGGCTCAAGGGCAGGTAGCCGCAATCGCTGCGAGGATAGGTGATGACCTTGTAGGTTTCGTAGAGGGCCTGGGCGATGTCCAGGGTTTCCTGGGCGCCGAGGCCGAGCTTCTTCGAACAGACTTCCTGGAGGGTGCCCAGGTCGAATGGCAGCGGTGCCGCTTCGCGCAGGCGTTCGGTGCGCACCTGGGTCACCAGGGCGGTGTCGGCATTGTCCATGGCCTGGGCGGCATCACGGGCGATGGCCTGGTTCAGGCATCGCTCCTGGTCGTCGCAGGCAGCCGCATCGGCGCGCCACTGAGCGGTGAACACGGTGCCGGCATGACGCAGTTGAACGTCGATGGCCCAATAGGCCACCGGTACGAAATCGGCGATGCTGCGGTCGCGATCCACCACCAGTCGCAGGGTGGGCGTCTGCACGCGCCCCACCGGCAACACGCCCTGATAGCCGGACTGGCGTCCCAGCAAGGTGAACAGGCGACTCATGTTCATGCCGATCAGCCAGTCGGCCCGGGAGCGGCCCAGCGCCGAATGATACAGGTTGAAGGTTTCGGCCCCCGGCTTGAGGGCAGCCAGGGCCTTGCGGATCGAGGCTTCGTCCAGGGCCGATAGCCACAGGCGCTTGATCGGCCCGCGATAGCGGCAATGCTCCACCAGTTCCCGGGCGATCATTTCGCCTTCCCGGTCGGCGTCGGTGGCGATCACCAGTTCACTGGCTTCACCCAGTAAGCGCTTGACCGCCTTGAACTGGCTCGCGGTCTTCGGCTTGACGGTCATTTTCCATTGCCCCGGCACGATGGGCAGGTCGGCCAGCACCCAGCGCTTGTAGCGGGCATCGTAGGCATCGGGCGGGGCGGTCTCCAGCAGGTGGCCGATGCACCAGGTCACGGTGATGCCCGTGCCCAGCCAGCAGCCATCGCCGCGTCGCCTGGCGCCGAGCACGGCGGCGATGTCCTTGGCCTGGGATGGTTTCTCACAGAGGTACAGCTGCATGTCGCCCTTTTCCGAACAGTTCTGCTGGGAGCTGTAGCATGGTCAGGGATTGCTCCGGGGGCAAGTTTTATCTGTATGCATATACAGATAAAACGTTGCGCTGCGTTGCAAAAGAGCGTCTGGCACGACGTTCAGCGGCCCATTCGCAAGCAGAATGAATTTATGTGAAAGGTGCAGTTCATAACTTGCAGAGCGGTCAAAACCGCAAAAAAACCGACGGCAGGGAGAGTCAATCACATGAATTCGATGCCAAACGGCAACGGACAGGCGACCACACGTTTGATTCTTGTTGTTGAAGATGATCCGACGATCCTGGAGTTCCTGTGCGAAATACTGGAGGACGAAGGGTTTGTGGTGGAGCCTCGGGAAAGCGCCGATTCGGCGTTGACGTTTCTTGAGCAGAGTGCCGACTACGTGGACCTGCTGCTCACCGATATCACCATGCCCGGCACGATCGACGGCGCGGACCTGGCCAACATGACCGGGGACCGCTGGCCGCAGATTCCGCTGCTGATCATGTCGGGCTACGAAACGCCGGAAAGTGCCGGGATCAAGCACCACGCCTCCTTCATCGCCAAGCCCTGGGCCCTGGGGCAGATGCTGGACCTGGTGGAAAGCACGGTGAAGAATCGCCAGGTCCACTGATGGACGGCGAGGGGCCTGGCCCCCCGCCACGGGACGCTGTCTTCAGTTTTTATCCAGGTCCACGTTTCTGGTTTCCCGCAGGCAGAGCATGCCCACCACCAGGCTGACCCCGGTGATCACCACCGGGTACCACAGCCCATAGAAGATATCGCCGGTATAGACCACCAGGGCGAACGACACGGTGGGCAGGAAGCCGCCGAACCAGCCGTTGCCGATGTGGTAGGGCAGCGACATGGAGGTGTAGCGGATACGGGTGGGAAACAGTTCGACCATCAGCGCCGCCAACGGGCCGTAGCACATCGCTGAAATGATGATCAGCGCCACGATCAGCACCACGATCATGGTCCGGTTGATCTGCTGGGCATCGGCTTGTTGTGGGTAGCCTGCCAGGGTCACCGCTGCCCGCAGCGCGGACTCGTCGAAGCCTTCGAGTTTCACGTCGCCGACGCTGACCTGCACGTTGCTGCCGGCCGGCGCCGACACGCTGCTGTAGGGCAGCCCCTGCTTGACCAGGAACGTCTTGACCTTGTCGCAGGGGCTGTCGAAGCGCGCCTTGCCCACCGGGTCGAATTGAAAGGTACAGGTCGCCGGGTCGGCCACCACCGTGATCGGCGCCTGGCGGCTCGCCAGGTCGATGGCCGGGTTGGCGTAGTGGGCCAGGGTCTTGAAAATCGGGAAATACAGTGCCGTGGCCAGGAGCAGGCCGACCATCAGCACGGGCTTGCGCCCGACCTTGTCCGACAGCCAGCCGAAGAAGATGAAGAATGGTGCGCCGATCACCACGCTGACGATCAGCAGGCTGTTGGCCAGGGCCGGGTCCATCTTCAGGAACTGGGTCAGGAAGAACAGCACGTAGAACTGCGCCGCGTAGAAGGTGACTGCTTGCCCGGCGTTGATGCTGAACAGGGCGATCAGCACCACCTTGAGGTTTTCCCATTTGCCGAAGGACTCACGGATGGGGGCCTTGCAGCACTTGCCTTCCTCTTTCATTTTCAGGAATGCCGGCGACTCATGCAGGCTCAGGCGGATCCAGGTGGAAATGCCCAGCAGCACGATCGACAGCAGGAACGGAATGCGCCAGCCCCAGACCTCGAACTGGTCGCCAGTGAAATAACGGCAGCCCAGCACCACCAGCAAGGAAAGCAACAGACCGAGGGTGGCCGTGGACTGGATCCAGCTGGTGTGGAAGCCGCGCTTGCCTATGGGGGCGTGCTCGGCGACATACGTGGCCGCTCCGCCATATTCACCGCCCAGGGCCAGGCCCTGCAGCATGCGCAACACCACCAGGATGATCGGCGCGGCGATGCCGATGCTGGCGTAGTTGGGCAACAGGCCGACACAGAAGGTCGCCACGCCCATGAGGACGATGGTGGCCAGGAAGGTGTACTTGCGTCCGATCATGTCCCCCAGCCGCCCGAACACCAAGGCACCGAACGGCCGCACGATGAAACCGGCGGCGAATGCCATCAGGGCGAAGATGAATGCCGTGGTGTCGTTGACGCCGGCGAAGAACTGCTTGCTGATCACCGCCGCGAGGGCGCCGTAGAGGAAAAAGTCGTACCACTCGAACACCGTCCCCAGGGACGAGGCGAAGATGACCTTCTGGGTTTCCTGGCTGGTGCCGACGCTGCGCGTGGCTTCCAGGGGCTGAACATGCTCAGACATATCGGTATCCCTCACAGTGATTGTTTTTGTTGTTCCACTGTCGACGCCGGGTTGGCGTCTCCTGGTTTGACACACCTTCTTGGATCGACTCACCCCGCTGGTTGGAGAGTGACCTGTTCTTCAGGCCGTGACAGGTTCTTCTTGGGTGCTGATGTTCCTCGTGGCCGGGTTGAGCATCATCTGCGCCGCCTTCTCGGCGATCATCAGGGTCGGCGAGCAGGTATTGCCCGAGGTGATGCGCGGCATGATCGAGGCGTCGGCGACGCGCAGTCCGGCGATGCCATGAACCTGCAACTGTGCATCCACCACCGCGTCCTGGTCATGGCCCATGCGGCAGGTACCCACCGGATGGAAGATCGTCGTGCCGATACGGGCGGCGGCCTGGTGCAGTTCTTCTTCCGTCTGCAGGTTGGGCCCCGGCAGATATTCCTTGGGTTTGAAACCTTGCAGGGCAGGGGCGGCGACGATACGGCGGGTCAGGCGAATGGCGTCGGCGGCGACCCGCAGGTCTTGCGGGTGGCTCAGGTAGTTGGGTTGGATCACCGGGGCTTCGCGCGGGTCGGCCGAACGGATATCCACCCGACCACGGCTTTGCGGGCGCAGGTCGCAGACCGAAGCGGTGAAGGCCGGGAACGTGTGCAGCGGCTCCCCGAAACGCTCCAGGGACAACGGTTGAACGTGATATTCAAGGTTGGCCGAGGTCTGTTCCGGCCCTGAACGGGCAAACGCGCCCAATTGGCTGGGAGCCATGGACAAGGGGCCGCTGCGGTCATAGAGATAGCGCAGGCCCATGCCCATCTTGCCCCACAACGTGCCGGCGATCTGGTTCAGGGTGCGGGCGTTTTCCAGCTGATAGATCAACCGCAGTTGCAGGTGATCCTGCAGGTTGCCACCCACGCCGGGCAGTTCATGGACCACGCCGATGCCCAGCCGCTGCAACAGGTTGCGCGGGCCGATCCCCGAGCGTTGCAGAATCGCCGGAGAGCCCACGGCGCCAGCGCACAGCACGATTTCCCGGCGCGCCTTGTAATTCATGCCCTTGCCCTGCCAGCGGGCGCTGACGGCATGGGCCCGCCCGTCGCGAAGCAGTACGCGGTCGACTTCCACTTCGGTCAGTACCGTGAGGTTGGAGCGCTGACGCACTGGCTTGAGAAAGGCCTTGGCGGCGTTCCAGCGGACCCCGGCCTTCTGGTTGACCTGGAAATAACCGCAGCCCTCATTGTCGCCGCCATTGAAGTCGTCGAGGTTGGGGATGCCGCTCTGTTCGGCGGCGGTGCGGAAGGCGTCGAGGATCGGCCAGGACAGGCGCTGGCGTTCGACCCGCCACTCACCGGCGGCGCCGTGCAGTTCGGAGTCGCCGGCGAAGTGGTTTTCGCTCTGCCGAAACAGCGGCAGCACATCTTTCCAGGCCCAGCCGCTATTGCCTTCGGCGGCCCAGCCATCGTAGTCCGCCGCCTGGCCACGCATGTAGATCATGCCGTTGATGGAGGAGCAGCCCCCCAGCACCTTGCCTCTTGGATAGCTCAGGGCGCGTCCTTGCAGGCCGGGTTGGGCTTCGGTCTTGAAGCACCAGTCGGTGCGCGGGTTGCCAATGCAGAACAGATAACCCACGGGGATGTGGATCCAGGGGTAGTTGTCGCGCGCGCCGGCTTCGAGCAGCAGCACACGGTGTTGCGGGTTGGCCGAGAGTCGGTTGGCCAGCAGGCATCCGGCGGGGCCGGCGCCCACGATCACGTAATCGTATTCATCGACGACAGGTTGCATCCGCGACCTCATTTTTTGTTCTTGTAGGTCCCATCCTAGTTGTTAGTTTTCGTTAAAAGAATGTTAGTTTTTAAGCAGTGGCTGTGCGTTTATAGACAGCAGCTGCGCACAATCGAGACCTGGAGCGTTCATGTTCGACTGGAATGACCTGCGCTATTTCCTGGAGCTGCAACGCAGCGGCCGCCTGCTGACGGCGGCGCGACGCCTGAATACCACCCACGCGACGGTGGCCCGGCATATCGAGGCCATCGAGAAGAGCCTGGGCACCGCGCTGTTCGTCCAGCACGCCCAGGGGTATGAACTGACCCCGGCCGGCGAGACGTTGCTCAAGCACGCCGAGGCCATGGAGAACGTGGCATTACTGGCCCAGGAGGACATCACCCAGTCCAGCGCGCCCCTGGGCAAGATCCGCCTGGGGGTGACCGAAGGGCTGGGCATCATGTTCCTGGCCAGTCGCATGGACAGCCTGTTCCAGCGGTACCCGGGGCTGGAGGTGGAGCTGGTGGCGGTGCCGCGGTTCGTCAGCATTCTCAACCGCGAAGCGGAAATCAGCATCCACCTCGAACGGCCGGCGGCCGATCTGCTGGTGACCCGCAAGCTCACCGACTACAGCCTGGCGCTGTACGCCAGTCAGGCCTACCTGGATCGCTCGCCGCCGCTGCGCAGTCGCGAAGACCTGGGGCGTCATGCCTGGATCGGTTATGTCGACGACCTGCTGTTCAGCCAGGAGCTGATGTTCCTCAACAGCTTCTGCCGCAACCCTCGGGTGGTGTTCCACAGCACCAGCGTCATCGCCCAGCAACAGGCCGCGCGTTCGGGGCTCGGTATCGCGGTGCTGCCGTGCTACATGGCCAGCGACGATCCGATGCTGGTGCCCTTGCTGCCCGACGAAACCATCCGCCGCAGCTACTGGATCAGCACCCGTCGCGAACTGCACAAGTCCGTGCGCCTGCGGGTGCTGTGGGATTACGTGGTGCAGCTGTGCGAGCGCGAGCAAGGGCTGCTGCTGCCCTGACCAGGCAGTACCTGTGGCGAGTGGATTGATCCCGCTGGGCTGCGCAGCAGTTCAAAATGTCTACCTGCAACGCCAAGGCGACACATCGGGGACGCTACGCGCCCCAACGAAGATGAATCCCCTTGCCACAGTAATCGAGTCTCCAGCGCTGGCCGCCCAAGTCCCTTTTGTGGCCCCCAATGACCTCAAGCCGACACGCCGACCTGCCTTAGTGTGGGAGCCGCCAGACCCACAACAAGAAAGGCGCGATCCTTGCGCCGCAAGAGGGCCTTATGTCGGCAAGAACATCTTTATCGCTGCTCAACGTCGCCTCCATCGCGCTGTTCGGCGCTCTGCTCGCCGGGTGCGGCGAAGAAGCCCGGCCACCCGCGCCCACGACCTTCTCGGCCATGCCCGCCGACGCGACGCTGGCGCAGATCTACGACAGCAGTTGCAAGGTCTGCCATGCCAATCCCGGCGCCGGAGCTCCCCTGACCGGTGACACCCAGGCCTGGGCCCCTCGTGTGGCCCAGGGCGCCGATACCCTGCTGGATCACGCGATCAACGGCTACAACGGCATGCCGCCGATGGGGCTGTGCATGCACTGTTCCGAAGAGCAGTTCCTGGCCCTGATCGCCTTCATGTCCGGCCAACAATTCCAATGACCAGAACGGGTGCCACGGCATGACGATGGATTTTTCACGGCGTCGCTTGCTGCAGCAGGCCGGCGTCGTCGCAGCCTTCACGGCCCTGGGCAGCCAGGGCGCACTGGCGGACCTGATACGGGCCCCGCGCCTGATCCCCTGGCGCAACTGGTCCGGGGCACAGAGCTGCCTGCCGGCGGCGCGCCTGGCGCCCAAGGACCTCGATGAGCTGGTGCAGCTGGTGAAACGGGCCGAAGGGCGGATTCGTCCGGTGGGCTCCGGCCACTCCTTCAGCGCGCTGGTGCCCACCGATGGGACCCTGCTGTCGCTGAGCCATTTCAGCGGCCTGCTGGATCATGACGCCGCCAGCCTGCAGGCCGAGTTCGGCGGCGGCACGCCCATGTCCCGCATGGGGCCGGCACTCAAGGCCGTCGGCCAGGCGCTGTTGAACATGGCGGACGTGGACTACCAGACCCTGGCAGGGGCGATTGCCACCTCGACCCACGGCACCGGCAAGGCCTTTGGCTCGTATGCGTCCCAGGTGGTGGGCCTGCAACTGGTGACGGCCCGTGGCGAGGTGCTCGATTGCGATGCCAGGCGCCATCCCGACGTGTTCCAGGCGGCCCGGGTATCCCTTGGCGCACTGGGGCTGGTCACCCGGGTGCGCCTGCAGAATCGTGCCGCGTATCGGCTGCGCGAGCGCCAATGGGTGGCCAGGACCGAAGAGTTGCTGGAAGACGTGCCTACCAATACCCGCGACAACCAGCACTGGGAAATGCAGGTGGTGACTCATTCCGACTATGCGCTGTCGATTGCCCTGAACGAAACCACCGACCCGGCCACGCCGCCCGTCAGCCCCGAAGAGGAGGGCGGCAATGAGTTCGTTACCCTGATCGAGAAGCTCGACAAGTATGGCAGCGACTTTCCGGCCACCCGCCGGACCCTGCTCAACAGCCTGCGGCTGGTGGCCGACTTCGACGACCGGGTGGGCGATTCCTATGACATCTATGCCAATGCCCGTACCGTGCGCTTCAACGAAATGGAATATTCGGTGCCGGCCGAACACGGCCCGGCGTGTCTGCGGGAGATCCTCGCGCTGATTCGCGACAAGGACCTGCGCACCTGGTTTCCCATCGAATACCGTTACGTGAAGGCCGACGACATTGCCTTAAGCATGTTCGAAGGCCGCGACAGTTGTTCGATCTCGGTGCATCAGCATTACCAGATGGATCACCACAATTTCTTCGCCGCCATCGAGCCGATCTTCTGGAAATACCAGGGGCGTCCGCACTGGGGAAAATTGCATTCTCTCAACGCCAGGACGCTCCAGGCGCTATACCCGCGCTGGAATGAATTCGCTCAGGTGCGCCAGGCCCTGGACCCCGATGGGAAGTTTCTCAACGGGCATCTTTCATCGATTCTGGGGGTGAGCTGATGAGCTTCAATCGCCGTGGTTTCCTCATGGGTACGCTGGGCACCGGGGTGTTGCTGGCCGGTGTCGGGGCCTGGCTACGGCCGACGGATCGGGGCGGCGCCTACAGCGATTATTTCCGCCAGTTGAACCGCGAGCTCAAGGACCGCGGCCCGATGCGGCCGGTCATGCTGATCGACCTGGATCGACTCGATCACAACATCGATGTGGTCAAGGCGTCGGTCCGGCGTGCCGGCAAGCAGTTGCGACTGGTGGAGAAATCCCTGCCGGCCCCCGGGTTGCTGGAATACATCGGTCGGCGCGCCGAAACCCGACGATTGATGTCGTTC
This sequence comes from Pseudomonas sp. 7SR1, assembly GCF_900156465.1. NCBI lineage: Bacteria > Pseudomonadati > Pseudomonadota > Gammaproteobacteria > Pseudomonadales > Pseudomonadaceae > Pseudomonas > Pseudomonas sp. 7SR1. The sequence goes on along the minus strand of NZ_LT707064.1, from coordinate 5,374,321 downwards.
CATCAGCCGTTTCTCAACCACGACGCGCAGCAGTTCCCCGAGGCCGATATTCTTCTGGGCAAACCCCTGCCGGTGCGTTCCGTCGAGTTGTTCTACCAGCTTCACAAGGGCGCGTTCGATCCTTCGCGCCAGTTGCAATGGTTGCTGGACACTCCCGAACGTCTCGAGCAATACCGGGGCCTGGCCCAGGGGCTTGGTACGCGCATGCGCATCAATATTGAATTGGACGTGGGCCTGCATCGGGGCGGGGTGAGGGATGAAGCCTCCCTGGACGCGATGCTCAAGCTGATCCGTGCCCACCCGCAACAGCTGGAGTTCGCCGGGTTCATGGGCTACGACCCGTTCGTGGGCATGGGCGTGCCCGAGTGGGTGGCCAGCCCGCAGACGCTGTTGGCCCGGGTCATGGCGATCTACCAGGCACGGGTGGATTTCGTTCGTTTGCGCTATCCCGACCTCTGGCATCCACGCCTGACACTCAACACCGCCGGCAGCCCCAGCTACCGCTTGCATGAACGGGAGAACCTCAGCACCGAAGTGTCGGTGGGCACGGCCATGCTCAAGCCCAGTCATTACGATTTGCCGTCACTGACCGATCACGTGCCGGCAGCCTATATCGCCACGCCGGTACTCAAGCGCACCGGTGCGGTGAACATCCCGGCGCTGGATGACAAGTCGCGGATTCTTGCCTGGTGGGACGTGAACCAGCGCGCCACGTTTTTCATCTACGGCGGTAACTGGATGGCCGACCTCGAATCGCCACCTGGCTTGAAGAGCAACAGCCTCTATGGCCGCAGCTCCAACCAGGAAATGGTCAACGGTTCCGAAACGGTTGGGTTGGGGCTGGAAGACCAGGTGTTCCTCAGGCCGACCCAGACCGAGTCGGTGCTGCTGCAATTCGGCGACCTGCTGGCGGTGCGCGGGGGACGGATCGTCGAAAGCTGGCCGGTCTATGCCTGACAGCGCAGCTTGTGAAGCGAGCCGGCTGGCGACCAGCCCGGAACATTCTTGTGTTCACGCACTGGTCGACTCGCTGTGGCGAGCGGGCAAATCCCAGCGGCGGTGACCGACGACAATCAAAGCTCGAACGGAATGCTGATCTTGGCCCAGAGCATCTCGCCTTCGGGTCGGTTTTGCACGTCGAACTCCTTGGCCCAGCGGATCTCGGCGCTGGCGTACTTGAGAAAGGTCAGGTGCAGCGCCGGGCCGATGGCGAATACCTGACCGCGCACCCCATCGTCCACGTCCTGGCCGGCGAACTGCACGGTGCGCCCGTACTGTTTGTCGTCGGTGGTCTGCTTGAGGTAATAGCCGTTGAGCCCTAACCGCAGGTTATCGGTCAAAAGGTAACTGACGGAATAATCGAAGTGGAAGATCTGCCCCGAGCGGTAGTCGGTGTCCTTGTTCTCACGGTTGAAGCTGTAGGTGGTCTTCATCGACACCTCGGTTCTCTCCGTGGGCAGCCAGGTGAAGGAGAACAGCGGCTTGTAGGTGTAGAAGTTGGTGCTGGTGTTGGCCAGGCGATCCGGGCTGTATTCGCCGGTCGGTACAGTGATTTCCACCGCGGCGGCCAAGGTCAGGTTCTTGCCCATGTCCCACAGCACGATGGGGGAAATGGTGGTATCGCCCATGCTTTCCCGGGTGTCCTGCAGGCCGAACACCGAGACTTCCTGCTTGAGCCAGGGCTGGGCGACGTAGATCCCGAACCGTCCGCCTGCCACCCGTAGCGGGCTCAGGTAGTCGATACGCGGCACCACCGCCGTGGATTCGATCTCCACATCGGGGACTTCGCCGCCCAATGAGCTGATGTTGAATTTCCGGGCCTTGTAGTGGTTGTAGTACAGGTTGAACGCGAACATGTGGTCGGGAAGGTTGTCGACGTCCAGCGGCAACACGAAAAAACCATCGGTGCCGGTGCCGATGTTATCGACGCCGGTCTCAGTGGCCTGGGCCGGGAGGGCGCTGGCGCAGGCCAGGCCCAGGGTCATTTGCAAGGCGAATCGCGTGCGGATCGGGTTCATGGGCGAGCTCGTTATTATTGTTGGGGTGCACCGAAAGTCCGAGCCATAGAAATAAGCCGTTCGTCATCGAGAGGGCAGGGTATTGGCGGCCACACAGGGGACTTGGGCGGCCACATTTCGTATCCCCCATTGCATCGGCTCATGCTAACGTTCATGAAACAACCGGTTACAAAAACGCCTCCTAACGTGCTCCGGACCCCGCCCATGCAGAAAGTCATCGACCCTACCTACGAATTGGCACTGGTATCGCCATTCCTGTTGCAGACCCTGGCCGAAGTCGTGACGGACAAAGGCTTCGATGCGGCCGGCCTGTGTCGCGGGCTGGGGTTCGGCCTTGACGATCTGCAGGACCCTGCCCAGCGTATTTCCTATCGCCAGGCCGCCCTCATGATCCAGCGGGCACTCAAGCTATTGCCGGACCAGGGGCTGGGCCTCTGGGTCGGCGATCGCAATGTGTTGGGCACCCTGGGCCTGCTGGGGCATGTCCTGTCGCTGTGCGAAACCCTGCGCGATGCCTTCGCCCTGGGGGTGCGCTACCAGCACACCACCGGCGGTATCGCGGTGACCAGTGTCGAAGAGGCCCCGGGCCGGATCATGGTCGAGGCGAGCTGCCGGTTGCCTTTCGCCGAGGTCCAGGTGTTCGCGGTCGAGGAGTTCTTCGCCAGCCTGATGGTCTATGGCCGGGCACTGGCGGGAGCGGATTTCAAGCCCGAGGCCGTGGAGTTCATGCATGCCGCACCGTCCTATGCCACGCAGTACCAGCGGATCCTGGGACCGGAGGTGCGTTTCGGTTGCCGCTACAATCGCATGCTCATCGATGTCCGCTGGCTGGACGTGCGCCTGCCCAACCATCATCCGTTGGCTTTGCGCCAGGCCCTGGCTTTGCTGGAGCAGGAGGCCACCGAGGTCCACCGCAAGATCGACCTGATCCAGGCCGTGGAACGGGCCATCGCCCGGGACCTGACCCGGGGCAGTCACATCGAGAAAATCGCTGGGGACCTGAACATGAGCAGTCGTACCCTGCGTCGGCGCCTGACCGAACACAGCCTGACCTTCGAGGCCTTGCTCGAACAGGTGCGTCGCGGCCGGACCCTGAACCTGCTGGCCAATCCCGAACTGTCCATCGAGCGGATCACCGAGGAAGTCGGTTACAGCGATGTGCGCAGCTTCCGCCGCGCCTTCCGGCGCTGGACCGGCATGAGCCCCAGCGCGTTTCGCAGCGAAGGTGCCGAGGCCCGGCTTTGAGTCCTGCCGCTGGGGCACTGCTTTCGCAGGGGGCCCGCAGAAGGTTGGCACGGGTGTCGATGGTGTGAACTGACTGGCGGCGCTTGTCAGGAAAATCCCGCAGGAGTACAAATGTACTCCATGACGACTCTCACTCCTCGCCGCGCCGCCATCCTGACGTTCATCCGCGACCGTATCGCCGATCAGGGCCAGCCTCCCAGCCTCGCTGAAATCAGCGAGGCCTTCGGCTTCGCCTCCCGGAGCGTGGCGCGCAAGCATGTGCTGGCGTTGACCGAAGCCGGTTTCATCGAAGTCAACCCACACCAGGCCCGGGGCATCCGGTTGCTCAACCAGTCGCCGCGTCCCGAACTGCTGGACGTGCCGGTGCTGGGACGAGTGGCTGCCGGCCTGCCCATCGGCGCCGATGCCGAAGTCCATGACCGTCTGATGCTCGACCCGGCGATATTTTCCAAGGCCCCCGATTACCTGCTGCGGGTCCAGGGTGACTCGATGATCGGGGACGGCATTCTCGACGGCGACCTGGTGGGGGTACAACGCACGCCCCAGGCCTCCAACGGGCAAATCGTGGTAGCCCGGCTCGACGGTGAAGTCACCATCAAGCGCTTCGAGCGAGTCGGCGAACAGGTGCGTCTGTTGCCACGCAACCCGGCCTATCAGCCGATCATTGTCGAAGCCGACCGGGACCTGGCCATCGAAGGGGTGTTCTGTGGCCTCTTGAGGCAAGGCTGATGGGCGCGGTCGTTGCGCTGGATACGCTGTTCAATGGCGGCCAGGTCTGGAAGGGCCGGCCTGCGCCGCCGGCCGCCAGTCCACAGCCCACCGGCCATGCCGAACTGGACGCGGCATTGCCCAGTGGCGGCTGGCCGGAGTCAGCGCTGACGGAGATCCTCCTGGCCGCGCCGGGGGTCGGTGAGATGCAGCTGGTATGGCCGACCCTGGCCCGACTGTCGGCGGCAGGGGAGCGGATCGTGCTGGTGGCGCCGCCGTTCGTGCCTTACCCCCAGGCCTGGCAGAATGCCGGAGTCGACCTGCGCCAGTTATCGGTGATCCGGGCCGATGAGCGCGATGCCCTGTGGGCCACCGAACAGTGCCTGCGCTCAGGCTGTTGTGGCGCGGTCCTGTGCTGGCCCCGCCAGGCCGATGACCGGGCCCTGCGCCGTTTGCAGGTGGCGGCGGAAACCGGCCAGACCCTGGCGTTCGCCTGGCGCTCGATCCAGGAAGCCGTCAATCCGTCCCCGGCGGCCCTGCGCATTGCCATCGATGCCCGGCCCGGGCAATTGCGCGTGCTCAAGTGTCGCGGCGGGCTGGCCCGTCCGGCGCCGATAGCCTTTACCCCGTACTCACCAACAGAGCATTGAGGTTGCGATGCGCTGGGTCTGTATCCTGTTTCCACAATTGGCGCTGGACGCCGCGCTGCGTCAGCGCCCCGATCCCGAGGAGCCCCTGGCCCTGCTGAGCGGTCCCGCCCAGCGACGTGTGCTGCGCGCGGTCAACGAGCCCGCCCGGGCCCTGGGCCTGCGTCCCGGCCAGAGCATGACCGCCGCCCAGGCCCTGAGCAAAGGCTTTGCCACCGCCGAATACGACGCGGCACAGATCGAACACTGGCAACAGTTCCTGGCAGCCTGGGCCTACCGTTTCAGTTCCCAGGTCAGCGTGCACTATCCGCGCACGGTGCTGTTCGAGATCGAGTCGAGCCTGGGCCTGTTCGGGACCTGGCCGGTATTCGAGGCCCGGTTGCGGGCCGAGCTGACCGAACTGGGCTTTCGGCATCGCATCGTCGCGGCTCCGAACCCGGTGGCGGCTCGGGTTCTGGCCAATGCCTATGACGCCCTGGTGGTACCCGATGGCGAGACCTTGCAGGCATACCTGGGGCAGATGCCGGTGGACCGCATCAGCCTGGCGCCCGATGTCGCCACGGCCTTGTCGCGTATGGGCCTGCGTCGCCTGAGCCAAGTCCAGGCCTTGCCCCGGCACACCCTGGCGCGTCGCTTTGACGCCCAGGTGCTAAAGCACCTCGACGCCCTGGTGGGCAGTCGTACCCTGGCGCTGTCGTTCTACTTGCCGCCGGACCGCTTCGACGTGCGCATCGAGCTCAACTATGACGTCCAGTCCCATCAGGCGTTGCTGTTCCCCTTGCGTCGATTGACCGGTGACCTGTCGGCTTTCCTCTGTGGCCGCGACAGCGGCGTGCAGCGGTTCGACCTGCATCTGGAGCACGCCGGGCTGGCGGACACGGTGATCAAGGTCGGCCTGCTCAGCGCCGAGCGGGACCCTTCGATGCTTTTCGAGCTGGCCCGTGGCCGATTGGAACAGGTGCAGGTCCAGGCCCCGGTGCGCGGCTTTCGCTTGTGCGCCGAAGATCTGCCGTCATTCGTCCCCCAGCGCCTGGAACTGTTCGACGAGCGACCGCAGCAGTCACTGCCCTGGGAACAGCTGCGTGAGCGGCTGCGGGCGCGGCTGGGCGATGAGGCGGTGCTGGGCCTGGGGTTTCGTGACGATCATCGACCCGAGTGCGCCTGGCAGATGAGTCCTCAGCCCCGCGTCGAGGCCTGCCCCGTGGGCGCGCAGCGTCCCGGCTGGTTGCTGGACGAATGCCAGATGCTGTCGGAGAGCCAGGCCCGCATCCTCATGGGGCCGGAACGCATCGAGTCCGGTTGGTGGGACGGTGCCGATGTGCGTCGCGACTACTACCTCGTCGAAACCCGTGCCGGGCAACGAGGCTGGGCCTATCGACCAGTGGGCGAGGGCGGGCCGCTGTGGCTGCAGGGCTGGTTCGCATGACTGTCGAATACGCCGAGCTGCATTGCCTGTCCAACTTCAGTTTCCAGCGCGGCGCCTCCAGCGCCCTGGAGCTGTGTCGGCGGGCCAAGGAGCAGGGCTATCGGGCCCTGGCGATCACCGACGAATGCACACTGGCCGGCATCGTCCGTGCCTGGCAGGCGGCCAGAGAGCTGGACCTGCACCTGATCGTCGGCAGCGAAATCCAGGTGGAGCATGGTCCGAAACTGGTGTTGCTGGTGGAGAACCTGGAGGGCTACCAGGCCTTGTGCCGGTTGATCACCCGCGCCCGGCGCCGCAGCGAGAAGGGGCGCTATCGCATCGTGCGCGAGGATTTCGACGAACCCTTGCCCGGGCTGCTGGCCTTGTGGGTCCCCGATGGCAACGATGCCGAAGCCCAGGGCCGCTGGCTCCAGTCGATCTTTGCCGGTCGCTTGTGGCTATCGGTGCAGTTGCACTGCGGGCAGGACGACCGCCAGCGCCTGGCGGACTTGCTGGCCCTGGCCGGGCGCCTCGGGCTCGCCGCTGTCGCCACGGGCGACGTGCACATGCACGTGCGTGGCCGTCGGGCCTTGCAGGACACCATGACCGCCATTCGTTACCACGTCACGGTGGCCGAGGCCGGGCAGCGCCTGCACCCTAACGGTGAGCGCCACTTGCGCAGCCGCAAGGATCTGGCCGGGCTCTATCCCCGCGCCTTGCTCGATGAAACCCTCCACATCGCCCGGCGTTGCACGTTCGACCTCGGTCAACTGCGTTATCAATACCCGCATGAACTGGTTCCCGAGGGCCATGACCCGACATCCTGGTTGCGCGAGCTGACCGAGCGGGGCATGCGCAAGCGCTGGGGGGGCGGCGTGAATGACAAGGTCCGGCGGCAGATCGAGACGGAGCTGGAGCTGATCGCCGAGCTGGGCTACGACAGCTACTTCCTCACCGTGCAGGACATCGTCAGCTTCGCTCGGGAGCGGCACATTCTCTGTCAGGGGCGCGGTTCGGCGGCCAACTCGGCGGTGTGCTATGCCTTGGGCATCACCGAAATCGACCCCGGCCGGACCAACCTGCTGTTCGAGCGATTCCTGTCCCGGGAGCGCAATGAGCCGCCGGACATCGATGTCGATTTCGAGCACGAGCGTCGTGAAGAAGTGCTGCAATACGTGTTTCGCCGTTACGGTCGCCATCGTGCGGCGTTGACGGCAGTGGTCAGCAGCTACCACGGTGCGGGGGCGGTACGGGACGTCGCCAAGGCCCTGGGCCTGCCGCCGGACCAGATCAACGCCCTGGCCGACTGTTGCGGGCGCTGGAGCGACGAAGCGCCGCCGCTGGAGCGCTTGCGCGAGGGCGGTTTCGACCCGGACAGTCCGGTGCTGCAGCGGGTATTGGGGCTGACCCGGCAACTGATCGGATTTCCCCGGCATCTGTCCCAGCACCCCGGCGGCTTCGTGATTTCCGAACAGCCCCTGGATACCCTTGTACCGGTGGAAAACGCCGCCATGGCCGAGCGCACCATCATCCAGTGGGACAAGGATGACCTGGACGCGGTCGGGCTGCTCAAGGTGGATATCCTGGCCCTGGGCATGCTCAGTGCGATCCGGCGGTGTTTCGACTTGATCGAGGGGTATCGGGGGCAACGCTACACCCTGGCCAGCCTGCCTCATGACGATAAGGCTACATTCGACATGATCAGCCGCGCCGACACCATCGGCGTGTTCCAGATCGAGTCACGGGCGCAGATGGCCATGTTGCCTCGGCTCAAGCCCAAGGATTTCTACGACCTGGTGATCGAAGTGGCGATCGTGCGCCCCGGTCCGATCCAGGGCGGGATGGTTCATCCGTACCTCAAACGCCGCAATGATGAAGAGCCCGTTACTTACCCTTCACCGGAACTGAAGACGGTCCTTGGGCGCACCCTGGGCATTCCGTTGTTCCAGGAACAGGTCATGCAGATCGCCATCGTCGCGGCCGACTACACCCCCGGCGAAGCGGACCAGTTGCGCCGCTCCATGGCCGCCTGGAAACGTCACGGCGGCCTGGAGCCCCACCGGGAACGCCTGGCTGCCGGGATGAAGAAAAACGGTTACACCGCTGAATTCGCTGCGCAGATTTTCGAGCAGATCAAAGGCTTCGGCAATTACGGCTTTCCCGAATCCCATGCCGCCAGTTTCGCGTTGCTGACTTACGCCAGCAGTTGGCTCAAATGCCACGAACCGGCGGCATTCGCTTGCGCCCTGATCAACAGCTGGCCCATGGGTTTCTACAGTCCGGACCAGATCCTGCAGGATGCCCGCCGCCATCAATTGCAGATCCGTCCGGTGGACGTGCGAGCCAGTGATTGGGATTGCAGCCTGGAACCTCTGGAAGGTCGGCAACCGGCGATCCGCATGGGCTTGCGCCAGATCAAGGGCTTTCGTGAGGAGGACGCCCGGCGTATCGAAGCGGCTCGCCGACAGCGGGCTTTCGGTGACGTGGCCGATCTGGGCGAGCGCGCGCAACTCGATACCCGGGCCCTCGAACAACTGGCCGACGCCGGAGCCTTGCGCGGCCTGGCCGGTGATCGTCATCGCGCTCGCTGGGAAGTGGCCGGAGTGCAGAAACAACTGGGTCTGTTTGCCGGTTTGCCCAACCAGGAAGAGCCGCCGGTGAGTCTGCCCAAGCCATCGGTGGGGGAAAATCTGTTCGCCGACTACGCGACCCTCGGCACCACGCTGGGGCCTCATCCGTTGGCTTTATTGCGCCCCGAACTGCGTGCCCGCCGCTGTCGCAGCTCCCGGGAGTTGCAGGAGGTGGAGCATGGGCGCAACGTCAGCGTCGCCGGCCTGGTGACCGGCCGTCAGCGTCCCGGTACGGCCAGTGGCGTGACCTTCGTCACCCTGGAAGATGAATTCGGCAATCTCAACGTGGTGGTCTGGCGCGACCTGGCGGAGCGCCAGCGCAAAGTGCTGGTGGGGTCGCAGTTGCTCAAGGTCGATGGGCGCTGGGAAAGTGTCGGCGAGGTCCGCCACCTCATCGCCGGGCGCCTGAGCGACTTGACCGGGCTGCTGGCAGGCATCAACGTGCGTAGCCGCGATTTTCGCTGAGTTCCCTCGCTACCCCAATCGGCGATGGCACCCCGGCATGAAACCAAACGCCATCCTCGTGCTCGAAGCTCTGAGCACAAGGGGCTCGCGATACGCCGATTCCCAGCAGCTATTCGAGGTTCAGAGTCGACCCATGCAGTTCTTATCCCAGCCTCATGGATGTCCCGGGTGGGACGGTGAAATGGCCCGGCGTATCCGGGCGTTCGATTGGAGCCGGACCGAGCTGGGCCCTATCGAACAGTGGTCCGCCAGCCTGCGCAGCGCTGTGCAGATATTGCTGGCGTCGCCCTTGCCGATGGTCATGCTATGGGGACGCCAGGGCTTCATGATCTATAACGATGCCTATGCCGAATTCGCCGGTGGGCGTCATCCCTACCTGTTGGGCTGCGCGGTGGAACTGGGCTGGCCGGAAGTGGCCGAGTTCAATCGCCACGTACTGGATGTCTGCCTGGCCGGCGGCACGCTGTCCTACCGCAGCAAGGAACTGGTCCTGCTGCGTGACGGCAAGCCCGAAGACGTGTGGATGGACCTGTTCTACAGCCCCGTGCCGGACGATGACCAGGCCCCGGCCGGCGTGCTGGCGATTGTCGTGGAAACCACCGAGCTGGTCCTGTCGGAGCGGGCCCGCCAGGAGGCGGAACGCAGCTACCGCGCGGTCAACGAACGCATCCAGCTGGCCCTATCGGCCGGGCCGCTGCTGGGCTCGTTTGTCTGGGACGTCCAGGCCGACACCCTGTCCGGCGACGAGCGTTTTGCCCGTACGTTCAACTATCCGCCAGACACGCCGTTGGAAGCATTGCCCATCGATATTGCCCGGCAGCGTATCCACCCGGATGACCTCGATGAGCTCAACCAGCGGGTCGAACTGACGTTGCGCACCGGAGCGCCTTTCAATGCCGAATACCGGGTACGAGGCCCTGGAGGCGACGACCTGTGGGTGCAGGCCAGCGGTCGATGCGAGTTCGATGCCTCGGGCGCCCCCCTGCGTTTTCCCGGCGTGCTGATCGACATCAACGAACGCAAGACCGCCGAAGCGTCCCTGCTCAGGTTCACGCGTGACCTGGAGCAGCGGGTGGCCGACGAGGTCCAGGCGCGGCTGGCGGCTGAAGAGCAGTTGCGCCAGTCCCAGAAGCTGGAGGCCATTGGCGGACTCACCGGCGGTGTGGCCCATGACTTCAACAACCTGCTGCAAGTGATCGCCGGCAACCTGCACCTGCTGGCTCGCCACGAGCCGGACAATCACAATGTGCAGCGCAGGATCAGCGCCTCCATCGAGGCGGTGGAGCGGGGCGCCAAGCTGTCTGCGCAACTGCTGGCCTTCGCCCGTCGCCAGCCCTTGTCACCGGCGGTCTACAACCCCCGGCGCATCTACGACGACCTGGGTGAATTGCTGCAACGGGCCCTGGGCGAGATCATCCGGATCGAAGTGACACTGCCCGACGAACCCTGGTGCATTCACGTGGACCGCAACCAGCTGGAAAACGCCTTGCTGAACCTGGCGATCAACGCCCGCGATGCCATGGACGGCGAGGGCACCATCCGGATACTGGGCGAGAACATCGTGCTCGACGAATCGTCCTGTGCCGGCAAAGGCATCGGCGCGGGGGACTATGTGCGATTGTCGGTGATCGACAGTGGCATCGGCATGCCACCGGAGATCCTCAGCCAGGTATTCGAGCCGTTCTTTACCACCAAGACCGATGGTCAGGGCACCGGGTTGGGGCTGAGCATGGTGTTCGGCTTCGTCAAGCAAAGCGGTGGCCATATCGAGATCGCCAGCGACCCGGGCAAGGGCACGCGGGCGCAGATGTATTTCCCTCGCAGCTACCAGCCTGAAGCCGGCGAGCAGACGCACCACTACTCGCTGCAGCCCGGCAGGCAGGAGACGATCCTGGTGGTGGAAGACAATGACGCGGTGCGCAGTGCATCGGTGGAGTTGCTGGAACAGTCCGGCTATCGAACCCTCACGGCCGCCAATGCCGATGCCGCCATGAAGTTGCTGCTCGAGGGGGTCAAGGTGGACCTGATCTTCACCGACGTGGTCATGCCAGGCCTGATCAAGAGTTCCGACCTCGCGGCCTGGGCCAAGGTGCAGACCCCGCCGGTGCCCGTGCTGTTCACGTCAGGCCACACGCGGGACATCATCTCGCGCAACCATCAACTGAGCCCCGATACCCATCTGCTGAGCAAACCCTACGGGCCGGATGCGTTGACCCGGATGGTCCGGTCGCTGCTAGGCGGCTGATGCTGCCCGCACAAACAAATGGAACCGAAGCCGTTGCGTTCCCTTCGAATGAACAAGGCCGGTCATCGACCCGGCCTCTGCCATGAAGAGGTGTCCATGAACGACGATCGCGCAAACTCTCAGCAACAAGGTCAGACGCAGACTCCGTCGCCGCGCAATGATCCGGCCATCGATCCCCAGGTGCCCGGCGCCAGCCCGGTCAGCCCGGCTGGAGCGGACCAGGCCCAGAGCGCCGCCGAAGAGGTCGATCAGAAAAAACGCCACCAGGATAACGACAACACCTTCAGCCCGGGTTTCAAGCCCGATCCTGACCGGCCGAAACCCGGCGACAGCACCGACGCCGATATCGACACCGACGGCGGCTGATCGAGCCGCGCAAAAAAAGGGTCGCCCTCAATGCGAGGACGACCCTTCTTTATTCACGGCTAGGAAGCCTACTTGCTGGGGTGTGCGGCCTGGAGTTTCTTGGCCATTTCCAGGTGGTGCTGCAGGTCCGGCAGCATCTTCTGGGCGAACGCCTTGAGTTCGGTGTTACCGGCTTTCTTGTCGTCGGTCACGGTCTCGGCTTCTTTCTTGAACAGGGCGATGGTTTCTTCGTGGGCCATGACCTGGTTGTTGGCATAGGCGGCGTCGAAGGACTCATCGCGCACTTCAAGGATCTTGGCCTTGGCCTTCTTCATGAGGGTGGTTTCGTCCGGCACCTCGATGTCGTGTTTCTTGGCCAGCGACATCAGCTCCTGGTTGGCCTTGGTGTGGTCGGCGATCATCTTGTTGGCGAACTCCTTGATGTCCGCCGAGGCACTTTTTTGCAGTGCCAGCTTGCTGGTCTCGATTTCCGCAATGCCACCGGCCGCCGCGTTGTCGACAAAGTCATTGGAACTCGCGGCCCATGCCATGCCCATGCTGGTACTCAGGGCAACTGCCAGGCCGAGTTGACGCAGGGTAAATCCGTCCATAGGTATGTCTCCGAACAGGTTGTACAAGTGATCTTGATGTCACTGTTCAATGGAGAGCGACGCGAGGCCAAAGGTTTGATTGCAAAGCGCTACGGTACGACGAACGGTCACCGTCGGTCGGATTGGCGGTCGACAGAACCCGCTTGTGGAGGCCATCCTGATAATCGACGAGCGCCGCAAAGGCGTTTGCCACCGAACCACCAAAGGAGGTGTTCCATGCCGGTGCCCCATGATTTGTGCCAGGATCTTGCTTGCACAAAAGACGAGATCCAGCAGAAGCGCAGCGAGAATCCAAGGTTGAATTCGTTGATTGAAAAGTACTCCCGACTCGACGCCGAAGTTGTCGAGGCCGAGAAGCCGACATCTGCGGGAATGCCTGACACAGACCTGGAAATCCTCAAGAAGGAGCGACTGATGATCAAGGACGAAATCGTGCGGCACTTGAAGACATAATCTGGTGGCGAGGGTTGTACTCCATAGGGCCGCGTAGCGGCCCTTTCCACGTCTGCACCGCAATGCTTCAGGTCAGCGGATCCCAGCGCTGGGACCAGTCGCTGCCGGCCCTGACGATGCCCCGCAGCACTTCGAACGCTTGTTGTAGCGCCGCCGAATCCCGATCCCGGGAATAGACCAGGTAGGTGGGGTAGTTGAATTCCGGCGCCTTGGGGACCCGCTCAAGGATGCCGCTGTCCAGGTAGCTCTGGACCACGCGTGTGCGGAAGTAGCCGCTGCCGCCGTTCTCCAGGATGTATTGCAGGGCCAGGGGGCCGAGGTTGAAGGTGACGGCGGCCTTGGCCTTGTCCGGCAGGGCCGTGTCGTGCTGGCGTCGGAAGTCGCTGCTCCAGTCGATGTACACGTAGGGCTCGGGGCAACTGGCCAATTGCACCAGGATCAGTTTTTCCTCCAGCAGCTGTTCCACCTGCAGCCGTGGCCAGTACTCGGGCTGATACACCACTGCCGCGTCCAGCAGGCCCAGTTCCAGTTGCTGCAACAGTTTTTCACCGTCGCGGATGTCCATGCGCAAGGCATGTCCGGGGATCTTCTGGCGCAGTTCCCGGGCCCAACCGAGCATCAACGGATTGCACAGGCTGACCTCGCCGCCAAGGTGCAGCACATTGCGATAGCCCTCGGGCAACGGCAGGTCCCGGCGAGCCGCCTCCCAGGTCTGCACCAGTTGATTGGCGTAGACGACGAACGCCTCGCCGTCGGGGGTCAGGCGTGCGCCGGCGCGATTGCGCACGAACAGCGCGCAGCCGAACTGGCTTTCGAGCTTCTGGACCCGGGCGGTGATCGCCGTCTGGGTGACATGCAACTTGTCCGCCGCGGCGGCGAGGCTGCCGTGACGGACGATTTCCAGGAAGGTACGGGCGAGGTCGATGTCCATGTTCAAGCCGATGCAGGGGAAGCGGGCATTGTAAGAGCTGGCCCGCTTCCCCGATACCGGCAGTCACCGGGCGGCTTCGGCCTCTGTCGCCCGGGCCCATGGCGCGACCAGGCGCTCAGGCGTACCGCAGGCCTTGCGCTTGAACACGAAATGCCGGCATTTCTCGGCGAAGCCGCGGCGATTGCCCACCATGTCGCGGTGCATTTCCTTCAACTCGCCGTCACGACACGCCTGGATCGCCGGCAAGCTCCGTTCGGCCTTGCGGACCCGGATGGCCTCATACGCCGGATCGAGCCAGGCGCCGTTGGCCCGTTGCAACAGCCACAGGCCGAACTCGTCGGGGCAGCGCGGACCGATTTCCTGGACCATGCCATAACGCAACGCCTGCCGGGCGCTGATGGGCAGGCACTCCTGGGTCAGCTTCCAGGCCATGTCCGGGCCGACCGCCCGGGGCAGGCTGTAGGTCCAGTATTCGGAGCCGTAGAGGCCCATGGTCGCGTAGTGGGGATTGAGCACGATGTCGCTGCGCGCCAACACGATATCGGCCGCCAGGGCCAGCATCACGCCGCCAGCCCCGGCATTGCCCGTCAGGCCGCTGACCACCAGTTGCCGGGCGCTCAGCAACTCCAGGCAGACATCATCGATGGCCTGGATGTTGGCCCAGGCCTCCAGGCCGGGGTCGGCGGCGGCCTGGATCACGTTCAGGTGCACACCGTTGGAAAAGCTGCCGCGTCCGCCCCGGATCAACAGCACCCGGGTATCCCGGGACTTGGCCCAGCGCAGAGCGTCTATCAGCCGCCGGCATTGTTCGGTGCTCATCGCGCCGTTGTAGAACTCGAACGTCAGCTCGCCTACGTGGCCGCATTCGCGATAACGGATGGGTTGGTAGGCCTCGTCGCTGAAGGGTCGCCGGGCCAGCGAGCCGTCCAGCACCGGGACGTCGTCCAACTGCCCGGCCAGCACATGGCGCGCCGGTCGCTTGAAATTCTGTTCGCCGGGCTGCGGTTTGCGGCGCAGGGAGCCGATCCACAGGCTCGCATCACCGGTGGCTACCAGCACCGCATCGTCACGCACGGCCAGCAGCGCGCCAGGCAGGCCTCTGCGGACATCCGGATGGGCGTCGTAGAGATAGAACTGGCCACCGGCCAGGCTTGCCAGCACGCCTGGCTGACCGTCGGCGGCATCGATGCAGCGTTTGATGAATGCGGTGCTGTCATGCCAGCTGAAGGTCCGGTCGTCCTGGGTCATGTTCGGTTGCAGGCGGCCGACCACGTCACGGCGGTTGTAGTCCAGGGGCACCGGGACGAAACCATTGCCGAACTTTTCCACGACCTCTCGGATACAACGGATGGCCGCATCGCTCACCAGGCCGTTGTACAGTTCGGACTTGCGCAGGCCTTCGGGCAACTTGAACTCGCTGGTGGCCCAGATCGGTCCGGCGTCCATTTCCTCCACGGCCTGCAATGCCGTCACGCCCCAGCGTTCGGCTTGCCGCATGATGGCCCAGTCCAGGGCGCTGGCACCGCGATCGCCGACAATGCCAGGGTGGATGATCACCACCGGACGGCGGGCGTTGCGCCACAGCCGTTCCGGCACCCGGTCCTTGAGAAACGGGCAGATCACCAGGTCGGCGCGGCTCTCTTCGATTTGCCGGCATACCGTGGCGTCATCGCTGAACAGCACCACGCTGGGGCGATGACCGGCCTCGCGCAGGTCCAGCCAGGCGCGTTGGGTCAGGCCGTTGAACGCGGTCGACAGCACAATGATCTTCAGTGCGGGCATGGGTCTCTTTCCTTGAGATGAACGGGCACAGGCTCCCGATGAGCCGTCCCTGGCCTTGATGGAGGCGTCAAGTTAGCGGCTGAGGGGCGAGGGTGAACTGACGAGGATCAAGGTTGTGTGCCTTGGGAGACTCGGGAAGGCAGAAACACGAATCCCGCCTGGGGGCGGGATTCGTTGGCAGCCGGGCAGCGCCCGCGAGGGCGCCTGGTCTCAGGCCGGGAACAGTTCGGATAGCTTCATCGACAGCATCATGTCGCCTTCGACGCGCAGCTTGCCACCCATGAAGGCCTGCATGCCGTCGGTTTCGCCGCTGACGATGCCCTTGAGGGTTTCGCTGTCCATGACTAGTGTGCAGTTGGCATCGGCGTTTTCACCTTCCTGCAATTCACAGGTCTGGTTCTTGACGATGAGGGCGTACTGCTTGTTTTCATCGGTGATGTTGAAACCGAACACCAGGTCCAGGCCTTTGGCGGCTTCGGCGTTGAACTTGGCTTTCATCTTTTGTACGGCGTCGACTACGGAGGTCATGGTTTCGATCCTTATTCGGGTGGATACAGCAAGGGTCTGCGGTAACTCGACCTCAACGAAAGGTGATGAGGTCCGGGGTCCTCAACAGTTGCAGGTGGGCATGACTGTTGAAGGAAGCCAGGGCGACCTCGCGCCCCCTGAATTTCAGGTGGTTGAGCGAGGTGTTGACGATTTGCCAATTCAATTCGAAGGCCTGCGGGGCAGGGATCCGGGTGATCAGGTGAAGCAGGGCGGTGATGGTGCCGCCGGAGGTGAACACGGCGATCTTGTGGCTGCTGTCGGCCTGGTCCAGGAGGCGGTGCAGGCCGGCCTGGACCCGTTCCACGAACCCCAGCCAGCTTTCCAGCCCGGGTGGGTCGTATCGGCCGCTGAGCCAGCGCTCGACGATCAAGGCGAAGATGCGCTGGAACTCGGCGCGGTTCTGTGGGGCGTTGCGCAGGATGTGGAGCGCTTCGGGTTCCTGGGGGAGCATGTCCGGCAGCAGGGCGCGAATCACCGCGTCGGCGTCGAACTCGTTGAACGCAGCGTCGATTTCCAGCTCGGGAACCGGCAAGCCGGCGGCGGACATCCGGCCCAGCGCGCCCGTGGCGGTGTCCTGCTGACGACGCAGGTCGCCCGAGAGGCAACGGTCGAATACGACACCGAGTTCCGCCAGGTGACTGCCGAGCACTTGGGCCTGGCGTACGCCATTGGGCGAGAGGACGTCGTAGTCGTCCGCACCAAAGGAGGCCTGGCCATGTCGAATCAGGTAGATGCTGCCCACGTCCGCGTCATCCCGGTACGTTGAAGGTCTGGCGAGGTTATGAGGATGGCGGTGAGCTGTCAATGAAAAAACATACGCTTGTTTGAAATGCCCGTTACAGCCTTGTCCAGCCTCGTCTTGTGTAAGGTAACCATAGGTTTCCCGGCTGGCAGCGACGCGGGTGCATGGGTATGCTGGGAGCGTCTGGTATCCGCCTGCGAGCGGTGGGTTGAATCTATTAGGAGTCATCGTGGAGTTTTTTATCGAATACGCCGGTTTCCTGGCCAAGACTGTGACGCTGGTGATCGCCATACTGGTGGTATTGGCCAGTTTTGCAGCCCTGCGCAGCAAGGGGCGGCGCAAGACGGCCGGTCAGTTGCAGGTGAGCAAACTCAACGATTTCTACAAAGGGTTGCGTGAGCGCCTGGAGCAGACGCTGCTGGACAAGGATCAGCTCAAGGCCCTGCGCAAGAGCGAAGGCAAGGCTGACAAGGCGAAGAAGAAACAGAAGGACAAGCCCGCCACCAAGGCCCGGGTCTTCGTGCTGGACTTCGACGGTGATATCAAGGCATCGGCCACCGAGAGCCTGCGGCATGAGATCACCGCGCTGTTGACCCTGGCGACGCCCAAGGACGAAGTGGTGTTGCGCCTGGAGAGCGGTGGCGGCATGGTCCACAGCTACGGCTTGGCCTCTTCGCAACTGGCCCGGATCCGCCAGGCCGGCATACCGCTGACGGTGTGCATCGACAAGGTCGCGGCCAGCGGCGGCTACATGATGGCCTGTATTGGCGAGAAGATCATCAGCGCGCCTTTCGCCATTCTTGGCTCCATTGGCGTCGTGGCCCAGTTGCCGAACGTCAATCGCCTGCTGAAGAAACATGACATCGACTTCGAGGTCCTCACCGCCGGTGAATACAAGCGCACGTTGACGGTCTTTGGCGAAAACACCGAGAAAGGCCGGGAAAAATTCCAGCAGGACCTGGACATCACCCACCAGCTGTTCAAGCGCTTCGTGTCCAGCTACCGCCCGCAACTGGCCATCGATGAAGTCGCTACCGGTGAGGTCTGGCTGGGTGTCGCGGCGTTGGACAAGCAACTGGTGGACGAACTGAAGACCAGTGACGAATACCTGGCCGAACGGGCCAAGAGCGCCGAGCTGTATCATCTGCACTACGCCGAACGCAAAAGCCTGCAGGAGCGTATTGGCATGGCCGCCAGCGGCTCGGTGGACCGGGTACTGCTGAACTGGTGGAGCCGTCTTACCCAGCAGCGTTTCTGGTAACTCCCCTTACCGCCGATCGTCGTGGGGGCAGGCTCGCTCCTGCGCGGGGCTGCTGCTCATCGCGACCACAATGAAAAAGCCCTGACCCGGTGTACCGGGTCAGGGCTTTTTTTATCGAACGCTATCAGCGCCGACGAAACAGCGGCAACGGTTCGTCAGTCGCTGCCTGGTAGGTCACCGAAAAGTCCTTGAGGCTTTCTAGGGCTTCGTAGGGGTCTTTGTCGGCCCGCAGGGCAAAGGCATCGAAACCGCAGCGGCGCATGTAGAACAACTGGTCGCGCAGGACGTCGCCAATGGCTCGCAGCTCGCCCTTGAAGCCGTAGCGGTCGCGCAGCAGGCGTGCGTTGGAATAGCTGCGCCCATCGGTGAACGCAGGGAAATTCAGCGCGATGACCTGGAACTGATTGGCGTCGTCGCCGATTTCTTCCGCTTCCTCGTCGGCGTCCAGCCATACACCCAGGCCGCCGTCACGGGCCTGCAGGGCGCGAGCGTGATCACGCCACAAGGCCAGGGGCACGATCAGGTCGTCGCAGTTGGAGATGCCATCGAGAGTCGCGTCCTTGGGCAACAGGTGCCAGGTTTCGTCGATGACCTCGTTGTTCTTAATGATTCGCTGCATAGACGCGTTCCTTGAAGAGGTCGATGCCGATACGTTGATAGGTGTCGATGAACCGCTCGTCTTCGGTACGTTGTTCGATGTACACGTCGATCAGCTTCTCGATCACGTCGGGCATGTCATCCTGCGCAAACGACGGGCCGAGGATCTTGCCCAGGCTGGCCCCGCGGGTACCGCTGCCGCCCAGGGAGACCTGATAGAACTCCTCGCCTTTCTTGTCCACACCCAGGATGCCGATATGGCCCACGTGGTGGTGACCGCAGGCGTTCATGCAGCCGGAAATGTTCAGGTCCAGTTCGCCGATGTCGAACAGGTAGTCCAGGTCGTCGAAGCGACGCTGGATCGATTCGGCGATCGGGATCGACTTGGCGTTGGCCAGGGAGCAGAAGTCTCCCCCCGGGCAGCAGATCATGTCGGTCAGCAGGCCGATGTTCGGCGTGGCGAAACCTTGCTTGCGCAATTCGCCCCACAGGGTGAACAGCTGGCTTTGCTCGACATCCGCCAGGATGATGTTCTGCTCGTGGGAGGTGCGCAGCAGGCCGAAGCTGTAGCGGTCGGCCAGGTCGGCCACGGCATCGAGCTGCTTGTCGGTGATGTCGCCGGGGGCGACGCCGGTCGGCTTCAGGGACAAGGTCACCGCGACGTAACCCGGCTTCTTGTGGGCCAGGGTGTTGCGGGTACGCCAGCGGGCGAAGCCTGGGTGTTCCTTGTCCAGCGCAGCCAGTTCGGCGTCCTGATTGGCCAGGGTCTTGTACTGCGGGTCGACGAAATGCCGGGCGACCCGATGCACTTCGGCTTCGGTCAGCGTGGTCTGGCCACCGCGCAGGTGGACCATCTCGGCCTCGACCTTCTCGGCGAACACTTCAGGGGTAAGGGCCTTGACCAGGATCTTGATCCGCGCCTTGTATTTGTTGTCGCGACGGCCGTAGCGGTTGTAAACCCGCAGGATGGCGTCGAGATAGCTCAGCAGGTCCTGCCAGGGAAGGAACTCGTTGATGAACGAGCCCACCACCGGGGTACGGCCGAGCCCGCCGCCCACCAGTACCCGGAAGCCCAGCTCGCCCTCGGCGTTGTAGACCGCCTCCAGGCCGATGTCGTGGACTTCGATGGCCGCGCGATCCGAGGTCGAGCCGTTGATGGCGATCTTGAACTTGCGCGGCAGGTAGGCGAATTCCGGGTGGAAGGTGGTCCACTGGCGCACGATCTCGCACCACGGACGCGGGTCGATCAACTCATCGGCCGCGACGCCGGCGAACTGGTCGGTGGTGACGTTGCGCAGGCAGTTGCCGCTGGTCTGGATGGCATGCATCTGCACGGTCGCCAGCTCGGCCAGGATGTCCGGTACGTCTTCCAGGGCCGGCCAGTTGTATTGGACGTTCTGCCGGGTGCTGATGTGAGCGTAGCCCTTGTCGTAGTCACGGGCGATCTGGGCCAGTTTGCGTACCTGGCGCGAGGCCAGTTGGCCATAAGGCACCGCCACGCGCAGCATGGGGGCGAAACGCTGGATATACAGGCCATTCTGCAAGCGCAGAGGGCGGAATTCTTCTTCGCTCAGCTCGCCTGCCAGATAGCGTCGGGTCTGATCACGGAACTGCTTGACGCGGTCCTCGATGATCCGCTGATCGTACTCGTCATATACGTACATATAAGTCTCGGTCTCAGGCTTGGGCCGATCAGAAACAGCTGCGTGTTGGCTCGCTGGAATCGGGTTCTGCCTCGGCAATTCTGCGCGCACGGCCGCGCACTCCTAGGGGAGCCGGTGCAAGATACCTGTTTTGGGTTATGCGCAAAAGTGATGTTTGAGTATATGTAAAGAACCAAATCGACTAATGAGATTGATTATTGGCTAACCCACATTTGTCGTGCGGGCAATCATCGTCTTAACTGTGGTCGAGTCCCCATGCAATCACCTAAAAAACCGACAAGAGGCGATGCAATGAGCAATCCGACCAAAGCAAGGAAAAGCGACAGTACCGTTGATGCCTGGGCCATCCTGTTCCTGATTATCCTGGTGGTGGGCACCGCTGTGTTCTGGGTCAGTCACCAGTGAACGGTTGATCCCTGGCGATGAAAAACCTGTGGGAGCGAGCTTGCTCGCGATAACGGTGTACCAGTCGACCTCAATCCGACTGAACCACCGCTATCGCGAGCAAGCTCGCTCCCACAAGGTCGTGTGTTGTGTTGGAGAGCGCTACAGCCCCGCCAGGTGCACCACCAGCTTGACTATGCCAAACAGCGTCAGCGCGAAGACCACCGTGAACGCGATGCCCAGGATCACGAAGTGGCTCGGTTTGCCGTGGGTGAAATCCCGGGCGCGGTTCTTGCCGCTCTGCACCCCGAAAGCGGCAGCCAGTACGCTGTGTACCATCTGCAACAGGGTGGGCGGCTTGTTGTCGACTGGATCGTCCATAAATCCCTCGTCTGCCATGGGTCTGGGACAAGCATAGACAAAAGATCGCGACCTGCCGCGCCGTAGGCCGCGATCCTGTCAGTTACGCCGCCTTAGCTGTCGTAGCCCAGGTTCGGCGCCAGCCAGCGCTCGGTCACGCTCAGTTCCTGGCCCTTGCGGGCGGTGTAGCTCTGGACCTGGTCCTTGTCGATCTTGCCCACGGCAAAATACTGCGCCTGGGGATGGGCGAAATACCAACCGCTGACCGCGGCCGCCGGGAACATGGCGTAATGTTCTGTGAGGAACACACCACTGCGCCCGGCCTTCATTTCGCTGGCCTGGGGATCGAGCAGGCGGAACAGGGTGGCTTTCTCGGTGTGATCCGGGCAGGCCGGATAGCCAGGGGCAGGGCGGATGCCGGTGTACTGCTCCTTGATGAGGGCTTCGTTGTCCAGGTTCTCGTCCTTGGCATACCCCCAATAGTCCTTGCGCACCTGTTGGTGCAGCCACTCGGCGCATGCCTCGGCCAGACGGTCGGCCAGGGCCTTGACCATGATCGAGTTGTAGTCGTCGCCAGCATCCTGGTAGGCCTTGGCCACTTCCTCGGCGCCGATGCCGGCGGTGGTGATGAAGCCCCCGACATAGTCGGTCACGCCGCTGTCCTTGGGGGCGACGAAGTCGGCCAGGGAAAAATTCGGCTTGCCGTCGGTCTTGATGATCTGCTGGCGCAGGTGATGCAGGCGGGCCATCGGCTTGCCGTCCTCGCCATAGACCTCCAGGTCGTCGTCATGCACCTGGTTGGCTGGCCAGAAGCCGAACACGGCGCGGGCGCTGATGAGTTTTTCGTCGATCAGTTTGCGCAGCATCGCCTGGGCGTCGGCGTACAGCGCGGTGGCGGCTTCACCGACCACTTCGTCGGTGAGGATGCGCGGGAACTTGCCAGCCAGGTCCCAGGAGATGAAGAACGGTGTCCAGTCGATGTATTCGGCCAGCACGTCAAGGTCGATATCCTCCAGTACCCGGGTGCCGGTGAACGTCGGCTTGACCGGCTGGTAGCTGCTCCAGTCGAACTGTGGCTTCTTCGCCACGGCCGCCGAATAGCTCAGGCGTTCGGTGCGGGCGCTGCGGTTGGCGGTGCGCTCGCGAACCTCCTGGTAATCCTGCCGGGCCTTCTCGACGAAGGCGGGCTTGAGCTCCTTGGACAGCAACTGCGTGGCCACGCCCACGGCGCGGGACGCGTCGGTCACGTAGATCACCGCATCGTTGCTGTACTTGGGCTCGATCTTCACGGCCGTATGGGCCTTGGAGGTCGTTGCGCCACCGATCATCAGCGGCAGGTGGAAATCCTGGCGCTGCATCTCGCGCGCCACATGCACCATTTCATCCAGAGAAGGGGTGATCAGGCCGGACAGGCCGATGATGTCGCATTTCTCGTCCCGGGCCACCTGCAGGATCTTCTCGGCAGGCACCATCACACCCAGGTCGACGATGTCATAGCCGTTGCAACCCAGCACGACGCCGACGATGTTCTTGCCGATATCATGGACGTCGCCCTTGACCGTCGCCATCAGGATCTTGCCCTTGGCTTCCGGCTTGTCGCCTTTTTCCGCCTCGATGAACGGGATCAGGTGGGCCACCGCCTGTTTCATCACCCGGGCGGACTTGACCACCTGGGGCAGGAACATCTTGCCGGCGCCGAACAGGTCGCCGACGATGTTCATGCCGGCCATCAACGGACCTTCGATCACTTCGATCGGGCGGGCGAAGGACAGGCGTGACTCTTCGGTGTCTTCGACGATATGGGTGGTGATGCCCTTGACCAGCGCGTGTTCCAGGCGCTTGTTGACGTCCCAGTTGCGCCACTCCTCGGTTTCCGCTTCCTTGACGCTGCCGTCGCCCTTGTACTTGTCGGCGATGGCGAGCAGGGCGTCGGTGCCTTCCGGGGTACGGTTGAGGATCACGTCTTCCACCGCATCGCGCAGTTCCACCGGGATCTGGTCGTAGATTTCCAGTTGGCCGGCGTTGACGATGCCCATGGTCAGGCCCGCGCGGATCGCGTACAGCAGGAACACCGAGTGGATCGCCTCGCGCACCGGGTTGTTGCCCCGGAACGAGAACGACACGTTGGACACCCCGCCGGAGGTCAGCGCGTACGGCAGTTCGTCGCGGACATAGGCGCAGGCATTGATGAAGTCCACGGCGTAGTTGTTGTGCTCTTCGATACCGGTGGCGACGGCGAAGATGTTCGGGTCGAAGATGATGTCTTCCGGCGGGAAGCCGACTTCGTTGACCAGGATGTCGTAGGAGCGCTTGCAGATTTCCTTCTTGCGCGCCTCGGTGTCGGCCTGGCCGGCTTCGTCGAAGGCCATCACCACCACGGCGGCGCCGTAGCGCTTGCACAGCTTGGCGTGATGAATGAACTGCTCGACGCCTTCCTTCATGCTGATGGAGTTGACGATGCCCTTGCCCTGGATGCACTTGAGACCGGCTTCGATCACTTCCCATTTGGAGGAGTCGATCATGATCGGCACGCGGGAGATGTCCGGTTCACCGGCGATCAGGTTGAGGAAGGTCACCATGGCCTTCTTCGAATCGAGCATGCCCTCGTCCATGTTGATGTCGATCACCTGGGCGCCGGCCTCGACCTGCTGCAGCGCCACTTCCAGGGCTTCGGTGTAGTTGTCCTCGCGGATCAGCCGGGCGAACTTGGCGGAACCGGTGATGTTGGTCCGCTCGCCGACGTTGACGAACAGCGAGTTGCGATCGATGGTGAACGGTTCCAGGCCCGACAGGCGGCACGCTCGGGGGATCTCCGGGATCTGCCGCGGCGCGTAGCCGGCCACGGCCTTGGCGATGGCTTCGATGTGCGCCGGCGTGGTGCCGCAGCAACCGCCGACGATGTTCAGGAAGCCGCTCTGGGCGAACTCCTCGATGACCTTGGCGGTCTCGGCCGGCAGTTCGTCGTACTCGCCGAACTCGTTGGGCAGGCCGGCGTTCGGGTGAGCCGAGACGTGGGTGTTGGCCTTGTTCGACAGCTCTTCCAGGTACGGCCGCAGTTCACTGGCGCCCAGGGCACAGTTCAAGCCTACGGAAATCGGCTTGGCGTGGGCCACGGAGTTCCAGAAGGCTTCGGTGGTCTGGCCGGAGAGGGTGCGGCCGGAGGCGTCGGTGATGGTGCCGGAGATCATGATCGGCAGTTCGACGCCCAATTCCTCGAATACGCCCTGCACGGCGAAGATCGCAGCCTTGGCGTTCAGCGTGTCGAAGATGGTTTCGATCAGGATCAGGTCGGCGCCGCCATCGATCAGGCCCTTGGTGGCCTCGGTGTAGTTCTCCACCAGTTCGTCGAAGGTCACGTTGCGGTAACCGGGGTTGTTCACGTCCGGCGACAGCGAGCAGGTACGACTGGTGGGGCCCAGCACGCCGGCAACGAAGCGCGGCTTGTCCGGGGTTTCCAGGGTCTTGGCATCGGCTACCTGGCGGGCCAGGCGCGCACCTTCCAGGTTCAGCTCGTAGGCCAGGCCCTGCATGCCGTAGTCGGCCTGGGAGACCTGGGTGGCGTTGAAGGTGTTGGTTTCCAGGATGTCGGCGCCGGCATCCAGGTAGGCTTTTTCGATGGAGCCGATGACGTCGGGGCGGGTCAGCACCAACAGGTCGTTGTTGCCCTTGACGTCGCTCGGCCAGTCGGCGAAGCGTTTGCCGCGGTAGTCCTGTTCCTCCAGCTTGTAGCTCTGGATCATCGTGCCCATGCCACCGTCAAGGATCAGGATACGTTCCTTGAGGGCCTGCTGGAGAAGATAAAGGCGAGCGCTGCGATCGGACATAGGACTACCTGGAAAAAAAGCCATTGCGAAGGCCGGGATGATATCAAACCTGTGCAGGATTTGATCTCGACTGGCTTTTACATGAATGTCGCTCATGTTTGCATCGGAGTGCTGGCCCGGTAGAATCGCCGGATCATTTCCCAGGGACCGAGACATGCCGTACCGCGTCTTATTCGGCAGTCTGTTGCTGCTGTTGTCATTTCACGCAGTAGCCAAGGATTCCGTTTCAGCGCTTTCCTACACGCGCGACATCCAGCCGATCTTTACCGAGAAATGCGTGGCGTGCCACGCCTGCTATGACTCCGCCTGCCAACTGAACCTGGGCAGTGCCGAAGGCGCCACCCGTGGCGCCAGCAAGCTATCGGTATACGACGGCGAGCGGCGCCAGGCCGCTGTACCCACTCGCTTGTTCTATGACGCTTCCGGTCCGCACGCCTGGCAGCGCAAGGGCTTCTATTCGGTGCTCGATGCCCAGGGCAGCCAGGCGGCATTGATGGCGCGGATGCTGGCGCTGGGGCACGGCGCGCCGTTGCAACCCAACGCCAAGCTGCCGCAAGACATCGTGCTGGGGCTCGACCGGGACAACAGTTGCCCCATGCCGGGGCAATTCGATCAATACGCTGCGGCACACCCCAGGGAAGGCATGCCCCTGGCCGTCACGGGCCTGACCGACCAGCAATACCAGACCTTGCAGCGTTGGCTGGCCTCCGGCGCGCCTGTCGACCAGCAAGCCCTGGCTCCAAGCGCCGCCGAAGCCCTGCAAGTGTTGCAATGGGAGAACCTGCTCAACGCCCCCGGCGCCCGTGAAAGCCTGGTTGCCCGCTGGCTGTTCGAGCACTGGTTCCTGGCCCACATCTACTTCAAGGATGGCGAGCGGGGGCATTTCTTCCAGTGGGTGCGTTCGCGCACACCGTCCGGCCAGCCGATCGACCTGATCAACACCCGACGCCCGAACGACGACCCCGGCACCCGGTTCTATTACCGCCTCTGGCCGGTGCAGGGGGTGATCGTGCACAAGACGCACATCACCTATGGGTTGAGCGCGGCCAGGATGGCGCGGATCAAGAGCCTGTTCTACAAGGGCGACTGGCAGGTCACGGCATTGCCGGGCTACGGGCCGGAGCGCCGTTCCAATCCGTTCTCCACCTTCGAGGCGATCCCGGCCCAGGCTCGCTACCAGTTCATGCTCGACAGTGCCGAGTATTTCGTCCGGACCTTCATTCGTGGCCCGGTGTGCCGGGGCCAGATTGCCACGGATGTGATTCGCGACAACTTCTGGGCCCTGTTCCAGGCCCCTGAGCATGACCTTTACATCACCGACCCGAACTACCGCGGCCAGGCCACGCCGTTGCTGGCGATGCCAGGGCAGAACGATGACGTGGGCAGCGTCCTCAGCCTGTGGCTCGATTACCGCGACAAGCGCAACGAGTACGAAGCTTTGCGGCGGGACAATTACGCCGATGTGCCGGCCCCGAGCTGGTCGAACCTGTGGGCCGGCAATGACAACGCCTTGCTGAGCATTTTTCGCCACTTCGACAGTGCCTCGGTCACCAAGGGCCTGATTGGCGACGTGCCGCAAACCTTGTGGCTGTTCGATTTCCCGTTGCTGGAGCGCACCTATTATCAGTTGGCGGTCAATTTCGATGTGTTCGGCAATGTTTCCCACCAGGCCCAGACCCGGCTCTACTTCGACCTGATCCGCAACGGCGCGGAACAGAACTTCCTGCGCCTGATGCCTGCCGATTCGCGGGAAGGCTACCTGGATGACTGGTACCAGTCCGGCGGCAAATTCAAGATGTGGCTGGATTACGAGGCCATCGACAACGACAAGCCGACCGCGCTCAAGCTTGACGAGCGTGACCCCAAGCGGGATTTCGCCCGGCAATTGCTGCTCCGTTACGGAGAGCTGAACGCGCGGCCCGACCCGATCAATCGTTGCGACGGCGCCTATTGCTCGCGTCCGAACATCGACCCGGACCTGCAGAGTGCCGAACAGGCCCTCAGTCGCCTGGTTTCAAGGCCGGCAGCGGGGCTTGGCGTGATCCACCACTTGCCCGAGGCGACCATGCTGCGCATCGAGACCGCCAGTGGCCGGCGGGAGGTCTACAGCCTGCTGCGCAACCGCGCCCACAGCAATGTGGCGTTCCTGCTGGGTGAAGCGATGCGTTACCAGCCTGGGCTGGACACCCTGACGGTGTACCCCGGCGTGCTCAGCAGCTACCCCAACTTCATGTTCAACATCCCGGCCGGGCAAGTGCCGGCGTTCGTCGAGGCCATGGAGCATGCCGAGGATCCCCAGGCTTTCGAGCGGATTGTCGAGCGCTGGGGCATTCGTCGCAGTCACCCGCAATTCTGGTACTACTTCCACGATCTGAGTCGTTATATCCAGGAAACGGAGCCCCTGGAGGAGGGGGTGCTGGATATGAATCGCTACCAGAACCTCTGATGGGCGCGCCCGGCGGCAGACCTTGCGGCGCCGGGTGCTTTCCCGACAAAAATACTGGGACTTTGTCCGGCGCCCTGATTGGCGTAAACTGCCGGCAAGCCTGCGAGGAGTTCCCATGACCGCCATAACCATTACCGATGCCGCCCACGATTACCTGGCCGACCTGCTGTCCAAGCAGAACACCCCGGGAATCGGGATCCGCATCTTCATCACCCAGCCTGGCACCCAGTACGCAGAGACGTGTATCGCCTATTGCAAGCCAGGTGAAGAAAAGCCCGAAGACACCGCGCTGGGGCTCAAGAGCTTCACCGCCTACATCGATTCCTTCAGCGAAGCGTTCCTGGACGACGCGGTGGTGGACTATGCCACCGACCGCATGGGTGGCCAGCTGACCATCAAGGCGCCGAACGCCAAGGTTCCGATGGTCAACGCCGACAGTCCCATCAATGAGCGCATCAACTACTACCTGCAAACCGAGATCAACCCAGGGCTGGCCAGCCACGGCGGCCAGGTGTCGCTGATCGATGTGGTGGAAGACGGCATCGCCGTGCTCCAGTTCGGTGGCGGCTGCCAGGGCTGCGGCCAGGCCGACGTGACCCTCAAGGAAGGCATCGAGCGCACTTTGCTCGAGCGCATCCCGGAGCTCAAGGGCGTGCGCGACGTGACCGACCATACGCAGAAAGAAAACGCCTACTACTGAATACGTGTTCGCCGCGGATTGTGTGTGGCGGGGGAGCAAGCTCCCTCGCCACAATAGTTTCTGCCGTCAGCCTGTACCCCCGTCCCTGTGGGATCTGGGTTGGCTACGTCAAGGCCTGTAGAGATGCGCATGCCCGGCGCGGTACAGCGACGATTCGCTGAACACATCATTGCCCAGCACCCGTCCCACCAGGATCAACGCCGTTCGGCGCAAACCCTTGGCCTGGACCTTCCCGGCGATATCCGCCAACGTCCCCACCACCCAATCCTGATCCGGCCACGTCGCCCGGTGGATCACCGCAATCGGGCAGTCGCCGCCGTAGTGGGGCAGCAGTTCGTCGACGATCTTTTCCAGGTGATTGACCCCCAGGTGAATCGCCATGGTCGCCCGGTGCTGTGCCAGATTGCCCAGTTCTTCCCCAGCAGGCATCGGGGATTTATCGGCGTAACGGGTGAGGATCACGCTCTGGGAGATATCCGGCAAGGTCAGTTCGCTGCCCAGCAGGGCTGCGCAGGCTGAGGTCGCGGTCACGCCCGGGATGATCTCGAATGGAATGCCAAGTGCCCGCAGGCAGCGAATCTGCTCACCGATGGCGCCGTACAGGCTTGGGTCGCCGGAGTGCACCCGGGCCACGTCCTGACCTTTGCGGTGGGCGGTTTCCATCAGCCCGACGATCTGTTCCAGGTGCAGTTCGGCACTGTTGACCACTTGTTCGGCGCAATGGCCATCGAGCACGGCGCTCGGCACCAGGGAGCCGGCGTAGATGATCACCGGGCAACTGCGGATCAAGCGCTGGCCCTTGACGGTGATCAGTTCCGGATCGCCGGGGCCGGCGCCGATGAAGTACACGGTCATGACCGGCTCCTGTGGAAGGTGGGGTGAGCGTCGCCCATATGAAGATCGCTCATGATCCTGGACGGCGATTATCGGGATTTACGCCACGACCGCCAATGCCAACGTGCTCATGGGGCCTGTTTGACGAGGGATCAGCAGGGTTGCGGGTTTCGTGCCCAATTGGTCGGCCAAGGCCAGGGCGGCGCTTTCGGCGATGCCGTAGCAACCGGTTCGCTCGAAGGCGATCTCGGAGCGATGACTGAGCCGCTGCTCGTAACCGGCCAACTGTTCGGCACTCAAGCACGTCAGCGGCAGTGCCAGTTGCCCGGCCAGTTCCAGCAGCCCGGGCTCGTCACGCTTGAGGTCGATGCTGGCCAGGGCCCGCACTTGGTGAAGTTCGATGCCGTGGGCCAACAACGTCTCTTCGAGCAAGGCCCGCAGCGTGCTGGCCGGGCAACCGCGCTGACAGCCCAGGCCGATCACCAGTATCGACCCGGTGCTCATGCGTCGTGGTGGGCTTGACCGTCACGGCGAAACAGCCAGGCGCTGATCAGGCCCAGGGCCAGCCAGAAGGCGATGTTGGTGACCTGGGAGGCGATCTTGAACTGGCTTTCCAGGGCTTCGGGCGCCAGCATCGAGTGGACTTCAGGTTGTGGCGCGCCGATGAGGTGAGGCACCAGCAAGGTCGCGACCCCCAACAGCTTGAGCAGCCAATGCCTGTCGAAGGCGATCAGGGCGATGCCCACCGCCGTGGACGCCGCAGTGCCGATCCACCACATCTGCCGCTGGGTCAGGTCGGCCGCCGCGGTGCCGGGCAACTCCGGGGGCAGGCCGAGGGTCGGTGCCAGGACGAAAGTGGCGTAACCGGCCAGGCCCCAGAGCAGGCCCTGGGAGGTGCGAGTCGGTGCGCGCAAGGTGTACAGGCCCGCGAGCATCAGGGCAAAACCCACGGCGACCACCAGGTTACCGCCAGTGGTGGACAGCACACGCTGCCAGCCGTCTTCCGGCTCCCACGCCTCGGCATCGTGAGTGTGGGCAACGCCGTCGGTGTGCTCATGAACCTCGGACGCCGGGGCCTTCTCGAAGGTTTCCGCCTGGAGAATCAGTGGCGATACCCACAAGCTCTGCAACAGGGTCAGCAGCAGGGCGGCCAGCAAGCCGCTGAAACCGGCGGTCTGCGCGATACGCTTGATCATGTCGTCAGTTCTCAGTGGCAGGGGAAGGCAGCGCTGTGGCGGGTATCGTGGGCGGCGTTGTGCACCGCTTCGATGTGAGAGAAGCCGGCGAAATAGACCAGCCCCGCACCCAGGATCGAAGCCAGGATCGCGGCGCTCAGGCGTTGGCTCAGGGTGGTGGTGCTGCTGGCGGTGCGGGCGGTGCTGCTGATGGTCGACATGGCGCTTCCCTCTGTTTTTGTTCCGTGGGGGATGCGAGCGCAATGAGACCCCGGGCGAAAGACCGCCGAGGTTCGAACAGCGCCCGCCCACCGCGGGTTTGTTGATGCTTGAGTCATGGGCCGGTCTCCGGGCTCGCGAGGTGCCGGGCTCGTGCCTGGCCTGCAAGCGTCACCTTCCCATGTCCGCGGACACAGTGGTTCAGACGCTTCGCTCGCTTACCGTTGCGGGGGCAGCACCGGACTGACGTGGCTTTGGAGTAAAGCACACGATTCACCGGTTTCCCGTTTCACCCTGTGAAGGGCACCCGTAACTAGGCGCACAGGAGAGCATGGGTGAGGCGGGGCCGTCAATGCACAGGGGGCCGCTGCGCAGTCCGTCGCGAACAAGCTCGCCCCACAGGGGGGGCTGCGGGATCCAATATGGGAGCGAGCCTGCTCGCGATGGCGGCGGTAAGGACACCGCAGAACTTACTTGCGGAGATTGACCCGTCCCCACACCCTGCGTAGCCTTGCGCCTTCGAGGTTCTTCGGCCTGCGCCGAAGCTAAGAAGGGAACGCGGTCCAAGCCGCGGCTGCCCCCGCAACTGTGAACGGTGATGTTTCTGCATGGCCACTGTGCATGCCCTTTATCCGGGGTGCGCGGGAAGGCGCAGCAATTGCCAGTCGGATGACTGGCCCACCGTCAGCCAGGAGACCTGCCTCGACACAGATTCTCACTACAACCGGGCGGGGTGATCCGGTGGCGAAATCTTCCGCGCACGCCTGTGCCAGTGGTTGTCGTCCCGTTTGCCCGCCACCTTGCCAAAGGGCATCCGATGAAAACACTGGCCAAGCTTCCCGTCACCATCGTCACCGGTTTCCTCGGCTCGGGGAAGACCACCCTGCTGCGGCACATGCTCGACAACGCCCAGGGGCGTCGTATCGCCGTGATCGTCAACGAGTTCGGCGAACTGGGCATCGACGGCGAGATCCTCAGGCAGTGCTCCATCGGTTGCACCGAGGAAGAGGCCAACGGCCGCGTCTACGAACTGGCCAACGGTTGCCTGTGCTGCACGGTCCAGGAAGAGTTCTTCCCGGTCATGCGCGAGCTGGTGGCCCGGCGTGGCGATCTCGATCACATCCTGATCGAAACCTCCGGCCTGGCCCTGCCCAAGCCGTTGGTCCAGGCCTTCCAATGGCCGGAAATCCGCAGTGCCTGCACCGTCGACGCGGTGATCACCGTGGTCGACAGCCCGGCCGTGGCCGCCGGTACCTTCGCCGCCTTCCCCGACCAGGTGGACGCCCAGCGCAAACTCGATCCGAACCTGGACCACGAGTCACCGCTGCATGAACTGTTCGCCGATCAACTGGCCAGCGCCGACCTGGTGATTCTCAACAAGGCCGACCTGATCAGCCCCGACGACCTGGCGAAGGTCCGCCTGGAGGTGGCCGAAGAGCTGCCGCCGGCAGTCAAGGTCATCGAAGCCAGCAGCGGACGCCTGCCCCTGGATGTGCTGATCGGCCTCGGCGCAGGTTCCGAAGAGCACATCGACGGTCGCCATAGCCATCACGACCATCACCACGACGGCGACGATGACGACCACGATCATGACGCCTTCGACTCCATCTCCATCGAGCTGCCCCAGGCCGACGAAAGTCTGTTGCTCGATGCCCTGACCCAACTGGTGGTCCAGCACGGCGTGCTGCGGGTCAAAGGCTTCGCGGCGATTCCGAACAAGCCGATGCGGCTGTTGGTCCAGGGCGTCGGTACGCGCTTCGACAAGCATTTCGATCGCCAGTGGGGCGCGGATGAAGCGCGGATCACTCGCCTGGTCCTGATTGGCCAGGCCCTGGATGCCGGGCTGCTCGAAGCGCAGTTGCGCGCCGCCCTCGGCGCCTGACCCATGCACCTGCTCAGGACCCAGCCCGGCGGTTTTGTGTCCGATGACAACATTGCCGACCTGGGGCAGACCCCCGCCGAGCTGGTGATCCTGTGCAGTGGCGATTCCAGCCTGGCGCTGCTGGCCGAAGCGGCGAAGCAGTTGCCAGGCGATTATCCCGAGTTTCGCCTCGCCAACCCGATGCAGGTGCAGAACCACGCCTCGGTGGACCTGTACTTCGAAGACGTGCTACGCCACGCCAAGGTCATCCTGCTGTCGCTGCACGGCGGTATCGGCTATTGGCGCTACGGCATCGAACGGCTGATGGCATTGGCCGGACGCGGGGTGAAGCTGATCCTGGTGCCGGGGGACGATCGTCCTGATCCGGAACTCAGCGACCTGAGCAACGTCCCCGTCGAGGACCGCGACCGTCTCTGGCAGTTCTTGCGCCAGGGCGGACTGGGCAATGCCCTGGACCTTTTCCATAACCTCGCCAGCCAATGGTTCGGTCGCGATTATCCATGGGGCGAACCGCAGGCCCTGCCACGCACGGCGATCTATCACCCCACGCACAACCAGGCCAGCCTCGCTGACTGGCGAGCCGACTGGCAGGCCGGACAACCGGTGGCGGCGGTGCTGTTCTATCGCTCCCATCTGCAAGCGGCGAATACCGCGTTCATCGATGTGTTCTGCCAGCGTTTGCAAGCGGCGGGGCTCAACCCGCTACCGATGGCCGTGGCGAGCCTCAAGGAGCCCGGTTGCCTGGCCATGGTGCAGGACTGGCTCGACGAGGCAGAGGCCGGGGTGATCCTCAACACCACGGGATTTGCCCAATCCAGTCCCGAAGCACCGCACCTGCGCCCGTTTCGTCGCAACGTCCCGGTGATCCAGGCGATCTGCGCCCAGGACAACGAGCCCGGCTGGCGTGCCAGCGAGCAGGGCTTGGGCCCGCGGGACCTGGCGATGCACATTGCCTTGCCGGAGCTGGACGGGCGGATCATCAGTCGCCCCATCAGTTTCAAGGACCTGGCCTGGCGCAGTGAGCTCAGCCAGAGCGACGTGGTCTGCTACCGGGCGGTGCCCGAGCGCATGGATTTCGTTGCCGAGCTGGCGCGGCGCTGGACCGACCTGGCGCGTCTGCCCAACGCGGAAAAACGTGTAGCCCTGATTCTCGCCAACTATCCGACCCGGGATGGACGCATCGGCAACGGCGTCGGCCTGGACACGCCAGCGGCGGCGCTGAACATCCTGCGCGCCTTGCATGCCGAGGGTTATCCGCTGCCAGCGCAATTGCCCGCCAGCGGCACGGCGCTGATCCAGCAATTGCTCGGCGGGGTCAGCAACGACCTGGACAGCCTCGATCTGCGCCCGTGTCACCAGAGCCTGTCCCTCGATGCCTATCGGGCGATGTTCGATGCGTTGCCCGAGTCCAACCGCCAGGCCGTGCTGGAGCGCTGGGGCACCCCCGACAAGGATCCGATGTTTCGCCAGGGGCGACTGATGATCGCCGGCCTGCGCCTGGGCCTGACGTTCGTCGGCATCCAGCCGGCCCGGGGGTATCAGGTCGATCCGAGCGCGGTGTACCACGACCCGGACCTGGTGCCGCCCCATGGTTACCTGGCGTTCTATTTCTGGCTGCGCCACGCCTATGGCGCCCATGCGGTCATTCATGTCGGCAAGCACGGCAACCTCGAGTGGCTGCCCGGCAAGGGCGTCGGGCTGTCGGAGAATTGCTGGCCGGACGCGCTGCTGGGACCGTTGCCGAACATCTATCCGTTCATCGTCAATGATCCGGGCGAGGGCGCCCAGGCCAAGCGCCGTACCCAGGCGGTGATCATCGATCATTTGATGCCGCCCCTGACCCGGGCCGAAACCTACGGGCCGTTGCGTAACCTGGAGTTGCTGGCCGACGAGTACTACGAGGCGCAACTGCTGGATCCGCGTCGGGCCCGGGAGCTGCAGCGGGACATTCTCGGCCTGGTGCGCGAGACCCACATCGATCGCGAGCTGCAACTTGACGCGGCCCTGGACAGCGACGCCGACGCCGCGATCTGGCTGCCGCGCCTGGACACCTACCTGTGCGACTTGAAGGAATCGCAGATCCGCGACGGGCTGCATGTCTTCGGTCAATCCCCTGCCGGGCGGCTGCGCATCGACACGTTGCTGGCGTTGTTGCGCATTCCCCGTGGCGACGGCAAGGGTGCGCAGTCCAGTCTGCTGCGGGCGCTGGCCAGGGCGTTCGAGCTGGGCTTCGACCCCCTGGATTGCGCCTTGGCCGAGCCTTGGGGCGGCGGTCGTCCGCAGGCATTGTGTCAGGTCAGCGACCAGGCCTGGCGTACCGTCGGCGATACCCGCGAACGCCTGGAGCTGTTCGCAGCGCAGTTGATCGAACGGGCCCTGGACGGCGCGGTCGAGGGGTTGGACGCGCCGGGCTGGGAGACGGTGAGCAGCATTGTCGAGCACCTGCGCGAGGTCGTGGCGCCGCGCCTGGATGCCTGCGGTCCGGCGGAAATGCGCGGTCTGCTCGATGCCCTCGGCGGGCGCTTCGTGCCGGCCGGGCCAAGCGGTGCGCCGAGTCGCGGGCGCCTGGATGTGCTGCCCACCGGGCGCAATTTCTTCTCGGTGGACGTGCGTAACCTGCCCACCACCACGGCGTGGCGGATCGGCTTCCAATCGGCCAACCTGATTCTCGAGCGGCACCTGCAGGATCACGGTGATCACCTGCGCCAGCTCGGCCTGTCGGTGTGGGGCACCGCCACCATGCGCACCGGCGGCGACGACATTGCCCAGGCCATGGCCCTGATGGGCGTGCGGCCGGTGTGGGCCACAGGCAGCCAGCGGGTTGATGATTTCGAGATCCTGCCGTTGAGCCTGCTGGACCGGCCGCGTGTCGATGTGACGTTGCGGGTGTCTGGCTTCTTCCGCGACGCGTTCGCCAACCTGATCCGCCTGTTCGATGCCGCGGTCCAGGCTGTCGCCGCCCTCGACGAGCCGGATGACATGAACCCCCTGGCGGCCAAGGTCCGTGGCGAACGCGAAGCCCTGTCAGCGTCGGGCCTGGATCCGGAAGTGGCAGCGCGCCAGGCCGGCTGGCGGATCTTCGGGGCCAAGCCCGGGGCCTATGGCGCCGGCGTGCAGGGCGCCGTGGACGGTCGCCTGTGGCAGAGTCGCGAAGACCTGGCCGAGGTTTACCTGAACTGGGGCGGCTACGCTTATGGCGGCAGCGATGAAGGCACCGCCGCCCGGGAGCAGTTCTCCCGACGCCTGAGCCAGGTGCAAGCGGTGCTGCAGAACCAGGACAACCGCGAGCACGACCTGCTCGATTCCAACGATTACTACCAGTTCCAGGGCGGCATGTTGGCGGCGGTGGAGACCCTCAGCGGCGAAACCGCAGCCAGCTATCATGGCGATCACAGCCAGCCGGACCTGCCAAGGATCCGCACCCTGAAAGAAGAGCTCAACCGCGTCATCCGTTCCCGGGCCGTCAACCCGAAGTGGATCGACGGAGTCAAGCGCCACGGCTACAAAGGTGCGTTCGAACTGGCGGCGACGGTGGACAACCTGTTCGCCTTCGACGCCACTACGCAGTTGATCGATGATCACCAGTACGCATTGCTGGCCGATGCCTACCTGCTCGATCCGCACACCCAGGCATTCATTCGCCAGCACAACCCCGATGCCCTGCGGGACATGACCGAGCGCATGCTCGAAGCCCAGCAGCGAGGGATGTGGCAGGACCCGGGGGAGTATCGCGAAGCGTTGGAGAATTTGCTGTTGGACATCGAGGAGGATGGCTGATTGTCCAGCCAGCCGGCCAGGTACTCTGTTCGTATTGACGTGATCGACCACCCTTGAGAATCAGATATGACCCAACCCCATTTCCCCCTCTGCGCCGTGGTCGGCGCCGATGACCTGAAGCTGGCGCTGTGCCTGGCCGCCATCGATCCCAGGATTGGCGGCGTGCTGATCGAAGGGCCGCGGGGCATGGCCAAGTCCACCCTGGCCCGGGGCCTGGCGGACCTGTTGGCCAGCGGTCAGTTCGTCACCTTGCCCCTGGGCGCCACGGAAGAGCGACTGGTGGGCACCCTCGATCTGGACGCCGCCCTGGGCGAGGGTCGGGCGCAGTTTTCCCCCGGCGTGCTGGCCAAGGCCGACGGTGGTGTGTTGTACGTCGATGAGGTGAACCTGCTGCCCGACCATCTGGTGGACCTGCTGCTGGATGTGGCCGCCAGCGGTACCAACGTGATCGAGCGCGACGGCATTTCCCATCGGCATCCGGCGCGTTTCGTGCTGATCGGCACCATGAACCCGGAAGAGGGCGAACTGCGCCCGCAACTGCTCGATCGCTTCGGCCTGAACGTGGCGCTCCACGGGCATACCGCACCGGCGGAGCGTGGGCAGATCATTCGACGGCGGCTGGATTTCGACAGCGATCCGGTGGCGTTCTGCGCCGAGTGGTCGCAGGCCCAGCAGCACCTGCGCGATCGTTGCCAGCAGGCCCGCGACCTGTTGCCGGCCATTGCCCTGGACGATGCGTCCCTGGCGCTGATTACCGAGCGCTGTTTTGCCGCTGGGGTCGATGGCCTGCGCGCCGACCTGGTCTGGCTGCGTGCCGCCCGTGCCCATGCCGCTTGGCGCGGCGCGCAGGCCATCGCCGTCGACGACATCGACGCGGTCGCTGAATTTGCCTTGCGTCATCGTCGGCGCGAACGGACGGATCCGGCCGCTGCGCCTTCCCCGCCGCCTGCGCCTGGCGAGCGCGCAACCGAACCCCGGGGAGGCCAAGGCCAGTGGGGGGATCTGCCGCCCCGGGCACTGCCGACCGGTACCCGACGCGACGTGCCGGGGTGGCCAAAAAAGCCCTAGGCATCCGCCCTCGTGCCAGCGCGGGGGCGGATGCCGGACCCCGGGCAGGGCACCTGGAGCAGGGGCGCCAGGGCCGCAGCAAAACGGCGTCTGGCGGCGCGGTGAATTGGCCAAGGACCCTGCTCCAGGGGCGTCCACGCTTGCGCCAGGACCTGCGTTGGCACGAGCGTCACCGTGCGCCTCACGAACTCTGGCTGGTGATCGTGGATGCCTCGGCCTCGACCCGTCGTCATCGGGCCTTGAGCGACGGCAAAGGCTTGTTGGCGCAATTGTTCGACGACGCCTACCGGCAGCGGGCCCGCCTGGCGCTGTTGACGGCCAGTGGCACGCAGCCGAACTGGCAGGTGCAAGGGCTCAAGGCCTCGGCGGGTCTGCGCCACTGGCTCGATGGCCTGGGCGCCGGTGGCGGTACGCCGTTGCTGGCTGCGTTGAGCGAGGCCGGACGCTGGTTGACGGCCCGGCGCAAGCGCTTCCCTGCGGAGCGACAGCGGGTGCTGGTGATGACCGATGGGCGCGTGAAGGAGGGGCTGTCGCTGTCGCCCCTGGATTGTCCGTGCCTGTTGATCGACATCGAGCGCGGCCCGATCCGCCTGGGCCGGGCCCGGCAGTTGGCGGGGCAGTTGCAGGCTGAGTATCGGCATATCGATGAGGCTGATTGAAAGGTTCTGTGACTGTCAGGGCCCCATCGCGAGCAAGCTCGCTCCTACACGGGTTTTGTTGTGAACACATGAATAATGAACACCCCGGGCCCTGGGAGCGAGCTTGCTCGCGATGGCATCCCCTCGATTCCCATGACCTGCCCACCTGACCCGTTTCACTGCACTATGCTCAAGCAGCCCCTCACAGGAGTGAACCATGCGCGTACTCGTCACCAATGCCCAGGACGATTTCCGGGTCAAGGCCTATGCCGGCACCAACGGTGTGCTACTGGCCATGGACCTGGCCGAATCACGGCGCAAGGGTTTGCTGGGTTTCGCCATCGAGAAGCAGCAGGGTGACAAACCCTGGCTGTTCCTGTTCAACAGCCTGACCTTTCCCGACACGGCCCATACCTTTCCCCAGTTCCACGCCACGCCCAGCGACAAGGCCCCGTTGCAGAAATTTCGCTGGGCCGACTACGCCGTCAACCCTGGGGTGACGCTTCATTATCGGGTGCACCTGGCCTATGGCAGTTACAAGGCACCGCAACTGGGGGAGTCGCTGGAAGTCACCATCACCAGCGACGACGCAATGCCCGCCAACCAGCGGGTCATCTTCAATCGTGCGGTGGCCGCCAGCCAGGCTTTCCAGCGCAAGTTCCCCGAGCTGGACGCCTTGATCGATGCCAACAAGCACCTGTCCATCGACGATTGGCCCGACGCGCCGCGTCGCTGGCTGGAGAACGGCCTGCTGGGACGCTTGACCGGCTTCATCGACCGGGCGCTGGACGCCACCTGGGCGCTGGATGTGGCCATCTACGAATACGAGTTGCCCGTGATCGTCGATGCGGTCAATGCCGCGTTTGCCCGTGGCGCGCGGGTGCGGGTGCTGTACCACGCCGAACCGGGCGACGACACCACACTGCGTAACGAAGCCAACCTGGAACGATTGCCGCCGGCCAACAAGCGCGGGCGAGTCACCCACAACATCTTCCATGACAAGTTCATGGTGCTGAGCAAGATCGATGACCGCGGGGCGTTGCAGCCGGAGGCCGTGTTGTGCGGCAGCACCAACTTCACCGCCAACGGCGTTTATCGCCAGGCGAATGTCGTGCATGTGCTGGACGACCCACGGGTCAGCGACAGCTACCGCCAGGTGTTCGAACAGATCTGGGAGGCCCCCGATGATGTCGATGCCACGCGTGAGTGGCTGAACCGCAACAACCCCATGAAGCCCGGGGAGCCGCTGTTCGTCGGCTTCTCTCCACGGACGGGAGGGGGCGACCTTGATCGTTTCGTCGACATCATCGAGGCGGCGCGCAAGGACCTGCTGTTCGTCACCGCCTTTGTCCTGCCCGATCGGATCCTCGATGCCTTGCTCGGCCAGCCCAACGACGACATCTTGCGTTATGGCCTGCAGAACACCACCAGCCGTATCACCGGTTTCCATGCCGACCGCACCGCTGAGTTCGCTGCCACGGCACTGCTCAATACCGGCCTGGAGGGCTGGCTCAAGGAAAACAAGAAAGGTCAGAAAGGCAACCTGCTGGTGCACACCAAGGCCGTCGTCACCGACTTCACCAGCGACACGCCCACCATCATCAGCGGCAGTCACAACCTGAGCGCCGCGGCCAGCAGTGGCAACGATGAGAACTACCTCATCATCCAGGGCGATACCGACCTGGCCGACCGCTACGGACTGGAGCTGCTGCGTTTCTACGAGCATTACCGCTTCCGTTATTTCGCCAAGAAACTTGCGCTCAAGCAGGTCAAGCCGTTGGCGGTGGATGACAGTTGGAGTGATGACTATTACCGCGAGGGTGACCTGCGGATGTTGTCCAGGGTGAGATTCGGCGGGCGGTAGCGCAGTATTGATGGCGTGATATCATCGGGCCATCGATCAGCCAGGAATGCTGTCATGAACCTTTGTCACGGAACGTCCGGCCCGCTTCGCATCGCTATCGCGATTCTCCTGGTGTCCCTGTCTGCATCAGCCTTCGCCGCCAATACGCCGTGTTCCGGACGCAAGGGTGGTATCGCCGGGTGTGATGGCGATACCTTCCTGTGCAACGACGGCTCCATCAGCGCCTCGAAAAAGTCTTGCTCTGTCATGCTGGGAATCCGTAACGAAGCTCGCCCGCAATCGCTGCTCAAGTCCTCCGACGGGTGCCCGTGCGGCAGTGGTCACTACTGCGTCGGGCCTCGGGGTGGGGTTTATTGCCTTACGCCGGGCGGCAGCAAGAGCTACAAGCGCAAATAGACCAGGCGCACCGCCGAACCATTGTGTGAGCGAGCTTGTTCGCGATAGCGTCAGGCCGGTGGGCATCACCATTGGCTGACCCGCCGCCGTCGCGGGCTCGCTCCTATCGTTATCGAAACGTCACCCGCATCTTCATCAGCGCTCGCCCTCGACCTGCAGTGCACAAATTCTGAAACCGCTGCCGCAGCCAATTCACGTCATGGCGCGTCGGGGGAAACGAGCGCCGCGGTTTTGTCCGGCCGACGTGTTCGGCAAAGTGGCGCATCAGCGAAGGCTGGTCACCGATGCCCTTGAGTTTGAGGCACAACTTCCCATCCTTATAGAAAAGCACGGTCGGTGTTCCGCTGACTTCCGGGTGCCGGGGCGACTCGTGGGTGCTCAATTTGTAGATGATGGCTCGATCCTGGAACGCCTCGGCCACCTTGCAGAACACCGGTTCGGCCCAGCCGCAGGCGTAGCAGTGTGGATGGCCAAAATAGAAGATCACCGGGCGCCAGGTCCTGAGGGCCTTGCGGTAGTCCTGATGTGACGCTACGTGAGTAATGAGCGAACTCATGGCCGCCTCCCTTTTACCCCGAGGTGACAGGAACGATAAGGAACCCGGCGGGGCATCGCTACTGTCAGAGTCGACAGGTGGCCTGCTCTGTTTCAGTGCGAAACGGATCGCAAATACTCTGTTTGGGGCCTTGGTACCCGGGCGCCGTAGCCAACGGTAGCAAGCGTGCCGGCGGTCCGCGAGCGTTCCCGGGCACTCGGTTCTTCCAACCTCCTGATTTCAATCGCTTTCCATTTTTTATCAAGCGTGACTGCAAGCCTGTGGCACACTTTCTGCTGTCTATTCCGTTGTTACATACCAAGTTCCGCTATAACGGAATAAACTCACCTGGAGTGCTTGCCATGCAATGCCGACCTTCCTTGTTCAAAGCGTGTGTTTTTCTCTTCGCGGCCACGACGGCCGCCATGGGTGTCGCCCAGGCGGCTGACAGCAAGCTGGACAGCGTGCTGCAACGCGGGAAATTGATCGTGGGCACGGGCAGTACCAATGCGCCGTGGCACTTCCAGGGAGCGGATGGCAAGTTGCAGGGTTTCGATATCGATATCGCACGAATGGTCGCCAAGGGCCTGTTCAATGATCCGGAGAAAGTCGAGTTCGTGGTGCAGTCGTCCGATGCGCGGATTCCCAACCTGCTGACCGACAAGGTCGACATGAGCTGCCAGTTCATCACCGTCACCGCCAGCCGCGCCCAGCAGGTGGCCTTCACCTTGCCGTACTATCGCGAAGGCGTCGGCCTGCTGCTGCCGGCCAACAGCAAGTACAAGGAAATCGAGGACCTGAAGGCGGCCGGCGACGACGTCACCGTGGCCGTGCTGCAGAACGTGTATGCCGAGGAACTGGTGCACCAGGCGCTGCCCAAGGCCAGGGTCGATCAGTACGACAGTGTCGACCTGATGTACCAGGCGGTGAACTCCGGCCGCGCCGATGCCGCCGCCACCGACCAGTCTTCGGTCAAGTACCTGATGGTGCAGAACCCCGGCCGTTATCGCAGCCCGGCCTACGCCTGGAGCCCGCAGACCTATGCCTGCGCGGTCAAGCGTGGCGACCAGGACTGGCTGAACTTCGTCAACACCACCTTGCATGAAGCCATGACCGGTGTGGAGTTCCCCACCTATGCCGCGTCGTTCAAGCAGTGGTTCGGCGTGGAACTGCCGTCGCCGGCCATCGGCTTCCCTGTTGAATACAAATGACCCTGTGAGCCCGGGGCGCCACTTCCAGGCGCCCCGTCGAAGGTACTGCCGACCATGAATTATCAGTTGAACTTTGCCGCCGTCTGGCGCGATTTCGACACCTTGCTGGCGGGGCTCGGGCTGGGGCTTTCCCTGGCGCTGGTGTCGATCGCCATCGGTTGCGTGATCGGCCTGGCCATGGCGTTCGCGCTGCTGAGCAAACATCGTGTCCTGCGGGTGCTGGCATCGGTGTATGTCACGGTGATCCGCAACACGCCCATCCTGGTGCTGATCCTGTTGATCTACTTCGCCTTGCCGAGCCTGGGGGTGCGCCTGGACAAGCTGCCGTCGTTCGTCATCACCCTGTCGCTGTATGCCGGGGCCTACCTGACGGAGGTGTTTCGCGGCGGGCTGCTGAGCATTCACAAGGGCCAGCGCGAAGCGGGACTGGCCATCGGCCTGGGCGAATGGCAGGTGAAGGCCTATGTCACGGTGCCGGTGATGCTGCGCAACGTGTTGCCGGCCTTGTCGAACAACTTCATCTCGCTGTTCAAGGACACCTCCCTGGCGGCGGCGATCGCCGTGCCGGAGCTGACCTATTACGCGCGCAAGATCAACGTGGAGAGCTACCGGGTGATCGAAACCTGGCTGGTGACCACGGCCCTGTATGTCGCGGCCTGTTACCTCATTGCCATGGTGCTGCGCTATTTCGAGCAGCGCCTGGCGATCCGCCGTTAGGAGTGTTCCATGTACGAATCCCCCAGTTGGTTGCATGAGTTGTGGGTCGCCCGGGACACCCTGTGGAGCGGTTTCCTGACCAGCGTACAGTGTTCGGTGCTGGCGATTTTGCTGGGCACCTTGATCGGCCTGGTTGCCGGCCTGGTGCTGACCTATGGCCGGGCCTGGATGCGCGCGCCGTTTCGTTTCTACGTCGACCTGATCCGTGGCACGCCGGTATTCGTGCTGGTGCTGGCCTGCTTCTACATGGCCCCGGCCCTGGGCTGGCAGATCGGTGCGTTCCAGGCGGGAGTCCTGGGCCTGACGCTGTTTTGCGGCTCCCACGTGGCCGAGATCGTGCGCGGTGCCTTGCAGGCCTTGCCCCGTGGACAGATGGAGGCGAGCCAGGCCATTGGCCTGACGTTCTACCAGGCCCTGGCTTATGTGCTGTTGCCCCA
Source organism: Pseudomonas sp. 7SR1 (assembly GCF_900156465.1). NCBI lineage: Bacteria > Pseudomonadati > Pseudomonadota > Gammaproteobacteria > Pseudomonadales > Pseudomonadaceae > Pseudomonas > Pseudomonas sp. 7SR1. The sequence goes on along the minus strand of NZ_LT707064.1, from coordinate 5,331,556 downwards.
GGCGCTGCGGCAGATATTGCCGACCTGGGTCAATTCTTCCACCGAGATCGTCAAGGCTTCGACTCTGTTGTCGGTGATCGGTGTGGCCGAGCTGCTGCTCAGCACCCAGCAGATCATCGCCCGGACTTTCATGACCCTGGAGTTTTACCTGTTCGCCGGTTTTCTCTTTTTCATCATCAATTACGCCATCGAGCTGCTCGGTCGGCATATTGAAAAGCGGGTGGCCTTGCCATGACTGACGTTTCGACCTCATCCCATTCCCAGCCATTGCTGGATATTCGCGGCCTGCGCAAGCAATACGGCCCGCTGGAAGTGCTCAAGGGCGTGGACCTGAGCATGCAGCGCGGCAACGTGGTCACGCTGATCGGCTCCAGCGGTTCGGGCAAGACCACGCTGCTGCGCTGCGTGAACATGCTGGAAGAATTCCAGGGCGGGCAGATTGTGCTCGACGGCGAATCCATCGGCTATGACGAAGTCGACGGCAAGCGGGTGCGCCACCCCGAGAAAGTCATTGCCCGGCATCGCGCGATGACCGGCATGGCGTTCCAGCAGTTCAATCTGTTCCCTCACCTGAGCGCATTGCAGAACGTCACCCTGGGTCTGCTCAAGGTGAAAAAACTGCCCAGGGACGAAGCCGTCGCCCTGGCCGAAAAGTGGCTGGACCGAGTGGGCCTGCTGGAACGGCGCAATCATTTTCCCGGTCAGTTGTCCGGCGGTCAGCAACAGCGTGTGGCGATTGCTCGGGCGATCGCCATGAACCCCAGCCTGATGTTGTTCGACGAAGTCACCTCGGCACTGGATCCGGAGCTGGTGGGCGAAGTGCTGAACGTGATCAAGGGCCTGGCCGAGGACGGCATGACCATGCTGCTGGTGACCCACGAAATGCGTTTCGCCTTCGAGGTTTCCGACAAGATCGTATTCATGAACCAGGGACGCATCGAAGAACAGGGCCCGCCGAAAGAGCTGTTCGAGCGCCCGCAATCACCGCGCCTGGCGGAATTTCTGAAGAACACCCGTTTTTAATCCATTGATCTTTTGATTCAGACAAGCAAGGAGAACCACTGATGAGCATCAAGCGCTACGGGACCGGCAGCACCGCGGGTGGCGGGCAGCCACGGCCATTCGCCCGCGCCGTCGAGGCCGACGGCTGGCTGCATGTGTCCGGACAGGTGCCAGCGGTGAACGGCGAGATCGTCGCCGGCGGGATCGTCGAGCAGACGCACCAGACCATGAAGAACCTGATCGCCATCCTCGAAGAGGCCGGTTACGAGCTCAAGGATGTGGTGCGCTGCGGTGTGTGGTTGGATGACCCGCGTGACTTCTGGAGTTTCAACAAGGTGTTCGGCGAATACTTCAGCCCCGAGCACGCCCCGGCCCGGGCCTGCGTGCAGGCGAGCATGATGGTCGACTGCAAGGTCGAGATCGATTGCATCGCCTACAGGAAAAAATGAGGTCCTTGTGGCGAGGGGATAAATCCCTCGCCACAAGAGCTGTGGACAGGCCGTGGTCTGGTTACACTCGCGGCGAACTGATTGGGAACCGAAGACATGACCGAAGACACCATCAAGCGCCGGGCCCGAGGACTGGATCGGGCGTTCGATATACTCGATTTCCTCAAGGAAATCGGCCAGCCGCTGCGTCCCAACGACATTGCCAGTGGCATCGGCAGCCCCAAGTCCACGGTCTACGAACTGGTGGCGTCGCTGCTGGAGCGGCGCATCCTCGAACCGGTGGGCAAGGAAGGCCACGTTTACCTGGGCCGCCAGTTGTATTTTCTCGGACAGGCGCACCTGCGGCACTTCGATCTCAGCCGCGAGGCCGATCACGCCTTGCAGGAGATCGTCCGCCAGACCCGGGAAACCGCACAGATGTGCCTGCTCAACGGGCGCAAATACACCGTGGCGCTGATGAAGGAAGGCGAGCGGCATTTCCGTATTTCATCGGACATCGGCGAAAACGCGCCCATTCCCTGGACGGCCTCGGGCCGTCTGCTGCTGGCGCACCTGAGCGACCAGCAGATCGTCGACCTGATCGATCCCGACGACTTCATCCTGCCGGATGGCGAGCGCCTGCCCCTGGAGCAGTTCCTCAAGGAAATCCGCCAGGCCGGCCTCGATGGCTTCTTCTCCTTCGACAGTGTCGCCGACACGTTTACCCACTGCTTCGCCGCGCCGGTCAAAGACCCGGACGGCGTGGCCATCGCGACCCTGTGCATCGTCGCCCCTCGGGCCGATGCCAGGAACAACTACGCCGACTACCGCCGGGTGCTGATCGAAAGCGCCAACAACCTGGCCCGTCGTATCAATGAATAGATCGTCGCGGCTGATCGCGGCCGCGTGAGGAGTTCGAACATGTCTTCTGCCATCCATGACGCTGTCGTCGAAAAAGGTGCCGCCACTGTCGGCCAGCACTTGCTGCGTGATGTCAGCCTGCCTGCACTGGTGCTGCATCGCGAGGCGCTGGAGCACAACATTCGCTGGATGCAGGCATTTGTCAGCGGCAGCGGTGCCGAACTGGCGCCCCACGGCAAGACCAGCATGACCCCCGGGCTGTTTCGCCGCCAGCTCGAGGCCGGTGCCTGGGGCATGACGCTTGCCACCGCCGTACAGACCCGTGCCGCCTACGCCCATGGCGTGCGTCGGGTGCTGATGGCGAACCAGTTGGTGGGCACGCCGAACATGGCGCTGATTGCCGACCTGCTGGCCGATCCGGCGTTCGAATTCCACTGCATGGTGGACCATCCCGACAATGTCGCGGACCTGGGCGCGTACTTCGCTTCCCGCGGTGCGCGGCTGAACGTGATGATCGAATACGGCGTCGTGGGCGGTCGTTGCGGCTGCCGGAGCGAGGCCGAGGTGCTGGCCCTGGCCGAGGCGATCCAGGCGCAACCGGCGCTGGCGCTGACCGGTATCGAGGGTTACGAAGGCGTGATTCACGGCGACCATGCCGTCAGCGGCATCCGCGGATTCGCCGAGTCCCTGGTGGGCCTGGCGATGCAGTTGCAGGACAGCGGCGCGTTCGCCATCGACAAACCCATCATCACGGCTTCGGGGTCGGCCTGGTACGACCTGATCGCCGAATCCTTCGAAGCCCGCAATGCCCATGGCCGTTTCCTCAGTGTGCTGCGTCCCGGCAGCTATGTGGCCCATGACCACGGCATCTACAAGCAAGCGCAGTGTTGCGTGCTGGAACGGCGCAGCGACCTGCACGAAGGCCTGCGTCCGGCCCTGGAGGTCTGGGCCCACGTGCAATCGCTGCCGGAGCCGGGTTTCGCGGTGATTGCCCTGGGCAAGCGCGACGTGGCCTACGATGCCGGGCTGCCGGTGCCGCTCAAGCGCTACAAGCCCGGGTCGGACGCGGTGGCGGGTGACGACGTCAGCGGTTGCAAGGTGACGGCGGTGATGGACCAACATGCGTTCATGAGTGTGGCGGCGGGGGTTGAGCTGCGTGTGGGCGACATCATTTCGTTTGGTACTTCACATCCGTGCCTGACGTTCGACAAATGGCGGGTAGGGTGCCTGGTGGATGACCAGTTGCGGGTGATCGAGAGCATGGAGACTTGCTTCTAAGGCTTGAGATCGAGTCGCGGCTGTCGCGAGCAAGCTCGCTCCCAACAAGGGGATCGAGGCGATCACAGCGCTTGTATTCACAACAAGCCATCGTGGGAGCGAGCTTGCTCGCGATAGCGGCCTGGCAGACACCACCGAACCATCAGGATTACCCATGAACCACCCCAGACCCCGCATCGCCCTGATCGGCGAATGCATGATCGAACTGCAACAGCGCGCCGACGGCAGCCTGCTGCAAAGCTTCGGCGGCGATACTCTGAACACCGCGGTGTACCTGTCCCGCGCCATGGGTGACAGGGGCGCGGTGGATTACGTCACCGCCTTGGGCGACGACAGTTTCAGCGATGCCATGTGTGAGCGCTGGGCCGAAGAAAACATCGGCCTGCAACGGGTCCAGCGCTTGCCTGGACGCCTGCCGGGTCTGTATTGCATCCAGACCGATGCGGCGGGCGAGCGGCGATTCCTCTACTGGCGCAACGAAGCGGCGGTGCGCGATTGCTTCACCACGCCGGCCGCCGCACCGATCCTGGCGGCATTGCCGGATTACGATGTGCTGTATTTCAGCGGCGTCACCCTGGCGGTGCTCGGGGAGCAGGGGCGAGGCAAACTCGTCGAAACCCTGGTCGAAGCTCGTCGACGCGGGGCCCAGGTGGTGTTCGACAATAATTACCGGCCAAGACTCTGGGCTTCGATCGAGGCGGCGCGGGCGGCGTATCGCAGCGTCCTGCCCTATGTGGAACTGGCCCTGCTGACGGTGGAAGACGAGCAGGCACTGTTCGGGTATGCGGACACTGACGCGGTATTCGCCGCCTATGGGCAGTTCGGTACGCCGGAAGTGGTGCTCAAGCGCGGTGCCGAGGCGTGTCTGATTCGTTGCGATGGCAAGTCTTATGAGATTCCCGCTCAACGGGTCGAGCGTGTGGTGGACACCACGGCGGCGGGAGACTCATTCAGTGCCGCCTACCTGGCGAGCCGCTTGCTGGGGGGGACTGCGGCGGAGGCGGCGGAGGCGGGGCATCTGTTGGCGAGCCGAGTGATCCAGGTGCCCGGGGCGTTGATGCCAGAATAACCAGTGGCGCACTGTACCTGTGGGAGCAAGCTCGCTCCCACAGGAGCAGGTTCGAGTTTCAATCCCGGTAGAAAACCTGCACCAGGTGATAGCCGAACTTGCTCTTGATCGGCCCATGCACCACTCGCAGCGGCTTCTTGAAAATCACCGCATCGATCACCCCGACCATCTGTCCCGGTCGCACTTCACCCAGGTCGCCGCCGCGTTTGCCCGAAGGGCAGGTGGAATACTTCTTGGCCAGCACATCGAAGGCTTCGCCCTTGGCGATGCGTTGCTTGAGCTGTTCGGCCTCTTCGGCGGTTTTCACCAGGATATGGCGGGCTTGGGCTTTCATTGCAGCGGCGACCTGAGGGTTGGTGGGGCGGCGATTATGCCTCAAGTCAGCCGCTGCGGCTGATCATCGTCCGAATCTTGTTGGCCAGCAGGTCAAGGGTGAAGGGCTTGGCCACCATGTCCATGCCTTGATCCAGGAACCCCTGGCGTTCAGCGGCTTTCTGCGCATAACCGGTCATGAACAGCACTTTCAGCCCGGGTCGGTGCTGACGGGCGATTTCCGCCAGCTGACGACCATTCATGCCAGGCAGGCCGACGTCGGTGACCAGCAGATCGATGCGTTGGTTCGATTCGAGCAGTGGCAGGGCCACCTTGGCATCCTCGGCTTCCAGCGCGGCGTAACCCAGGGTTTTCAACAGATCGAGCACCAGCATTCTCACCGCCGGTTCGTCTTCCACCAGCAACACGGTTTCCCCGGCCATCGCCGCGGGCGCGTCGATGGTCACGGCCTGGGCGGGTTGCTCGGTGAGAGCGATGTGCAGTCGCGGCAGGTACAACTGCACCCGCGTGCCTTGCCCTGGCACACTGTCCAGGCTCAGGTGCCCGCCCGACTGTTGGGCAAAGCCGTAGATCATCGACAATCCCAGGCCGGTGCCCTGGCCGATGGGTTTGGTGGTGAAGAACGGGTCGAAGGCCTTGGCCATGACGGAAGGGGTCATGCCGCTGCCGTTGTCGCTGACGGCGATCATCACATAGTCCCCGGCCTTGACCGGTTCCAGGGTGCTGATATCGCTGCCGTCGAGGTAGATGTTGGCGGTTTCGATGGTCAGTTCGCCGCCATCGGGCATGGCGTCACGGGCGTTGATCACCAGGTTGAGCAGGGCGTTTTCCAGTTGGCTGGCATCGGTGCTGATCGGCCACAGCTCGGCGGCCAGTTGCAGTTTCAGCACGATGTGGTCGCCGGTGGTACGGCTGAGCAGGTCTTCGAGCGAGCGCACCAGGTCGTTGGGGTTCAGCGGCTTTCGGTCCAGGGACTGGCGCCGGGAAAAGGCCAGCAGTCGATGGGTCAGGGCGGCCGCGCGGTTGGCCGAGGACATGGCCGCTTCGGTAAAGCGACCGATCTCGGCGGCGCGACCATTGGCGATGTAGCGCTGCATCAGGTCGAGGCTGCCCAGGATGCCGGTCAGCATATTGTTGAAATCATGGGCGATGCCGCCGGTGAGTTGGCCCACGGCTTCCATCTTCTGGGCGTGGCGCAGGGCTTCTTCGGCACGTTCGCGTTCGAACATCTCGTTTTGCAGGCGATGGTTGGCTTCGGCCAGCTGCTGGGTGCGGGCGATGACCCGCTCTTCCAGCGTTTCGTTGAGGTGCCGCAGGGCTTCCTCGGTTTTCTTGCGTTCGGTCTCGTCGATCACAAAGATGTAGAACCCGTTCACCGCACCGTCCGCGCAATGACGGGGCAGGTAGTTGATCAACGCGTGACGCGGCCGGCCGTCGCGGTGGGAGGTCTGCACGGCGAAACTGCAGGGTTTGCCCGCCAGGGCGCCGGCAATCTGTTCGGCACGCGCGGCGTAGGCCTCGTCGCCGAGTACTTCGCGAATGGTCTTGCCATACAGCTCCTGGGGCGTGAGGCCGTACCAATCCAGATATGCGCTGTTGTTCAGGCGGAAACGCTCTTCGTGGTCCACATAGCTGATGAGCACCGGCATGGCATTGATGATCAGCTGCAACTCGGTCTGGCTCTGGCGCAGGGCCTGTTCGGTGCGCTTGCGTTCGGTCAGGTCCAGGGCCGCGCCGAGGAAGCGCTTGGGTCGGCCGTGACGGTCCTTGTAGCAACGGCCGCGCACGAATACCCAGCGCAATTGGCCGTCAGGCTGCAGCAGGCGGTACTCCTCGGCGTATTCGCTGCCGTGGGTGATGCAGTGCTTAATACTGCGGGCCACCATGGCCCGGTCTTCGGGATGCACGCCTTCGAGGTAGGCGCTGATGGGCAGATGGCGCGCCAGGTTCGGATCGACACCATGGAGCAGGGCAAAATGGGCGTCGGCGATGAAGCGGTCTTCGCTGATGTCCCAGTCCCAGGTCCCCAGCGCGTCGGCTGCGGCCAACGCCAGTTGCAGGCGCTCTTCGCTTTCCTGCTGGGCCTTGAGGCTGGCCTGCGAACGCCGCTCGAATTCCAGAGCCAGGCGGCGTCGCTCACTGGTCTCGATGGCAGTCACCAGGATTCCCGCCACGGCGCCGCTTTCGTCGTGTACGGGGCTGTAGGTCATGTCCAGCCACAGGTCGCACAGGCGGCCGGCGAAGGGCAGGCGCCAATGCTGGTCGCGGCAGGTGTGCGTGCGGCCTTGTGACACGCCGTGGTAAATCGGTTCGGTCACGCTTCGCAGTTCAGGCCATGCCGCATGGGTCGGCTGGCCGAAGGCCTGGGGATGCTTGTCACCGGCCAGCCGGGAAAATGCATCGTTGTAGATCTGCACCCGTTGCGGCCCCCACAACAGGCTCATCGGCATGGGGGAGTGGAGCACGATGTCCACGGCGGTGCACAGGCTCCGGGGCCAGGTCTGGGTACTGCCCAGCGGGGTCGAGGCCCAGTCCATCCGGGCGAGCAGATGCTGCGTACCGCTGCCGACGGGTGTTGCGTTCATCATGCAATCCCTGGGTGTGGTGCCGCGTCGACTATTCTCTGAAAAAGGAAAGCGCGGGTTGGTCTGAAAGATTGCAGGTTCGGGTCAACTTGTCTCATTGATGTCTCGCGGAAGTTTCAGTCCATGGAAATCGATCCCTTGTTGCGAATCCTGGCGAGCCAGGATGGCTCCGATCTCTACTTGTCCACCGGCGCGCCGCCTTGCGCCAAATTCGAGGGCGTGCTCAAGCCATTAGGCAACCAGCCATTCAAGGTCGGCGATATCGCCAGTCTCGCCGAGTCTTTGATGGACGCCGAACAGCGCCTTGAGTTCGATCGGGAACTGGAAATGAACCTGGCGATTTCCCTGGCCGGTGTCGGGCGGTTCCGGGTCAATATCTTCAAGCAGCGCAATGACGTGTCGATGGTGATACGCAACGTCAAGCTGGATATCCCGCGCTTCGAAGACCTGAAGTTGCCCCGTGTGCTGCTGGACACCATCATGCAGAAGCAGGGCCTGATGCTGTTCGTCGGTGCGACGGGGTCAGGCAAGTCCACGTCCCTGGCGGCCTTGATCGATTACCGCAATCGCAACAGCAGCGGCCATATCATCACGATCGAAGATCCGGTGGAGTATATCCATCGCCACAAGAAGTCGATCATCAATCAACGTGAAGTCGGTGTCGACACCCGCAGCTTTCACGCAGCCCTCAAGAACACCTTGCGCCAGGCACCGGACGTGGTGCTGATCGGCGAGATCCGTGACCGGGAAACCATGGAACATGCCCTGGCCTTCGCCGATACCGGGCACCTGGTGATATCCACGCTGCATGCCCACAACGCCAACCAGGCCCTGGACCGGGTGATCAATTTCTTTCCGGAAGAGCGCCGGCCGCAGTTATTGAACGACTTGGGCAACAACCTCCAGGCGTTCGTTTCCCAGCGCCTGGTGCGTACCCGCGCCGGGCAACGGCGGGCAGCGGTGGAGGTCATGCTGGGTTCGCCCACGGTGGCCGACCTGATCCGGCGCAACGAACTGGGGGAGCTCAAGGCCATCATGGAAAAGTCGGAAGAACTGGGGATGCAGACGTTCGACCAGGCGCTGTTCAACCTGGTGGTCGAAGGGGCAATCGATGAGGAAGAAGCCTTGAAGAATGCCGACTCGGCGAACAATCTGCGGTTGCGTCTGAAATTGCATGCCGAGTCGGGCTCCACGCCACCGGCTGATCCGGCGGCGGGTGAATGGGGGCTTATGGATTGATCGGGTTATCGTTCGTCGCGAGCAAGCTCGCTCCCACAGTGGATCTCCAGTGACTGGCAGCCCCCCTGTGGAAGCGAGCTTGCTCGCGATGAGACCCTGACGATCAGCTCGCAAGCTCCGGTCGGTCACGAAACTGCTCAAGGGCCTCGGGATTGGCCAGTGCATCGGTGTTCTTCACCGCCTCGCCATGCACCACATTGCGCACTGCCAGCTCGACCACCTTGCCGCTGATGGTCCGGGGAATGTCGCTGACCGCCAGGATCTTCGCCGGGACATGGCGTGGCGTGGTGTTGGCGCGGATGACCTGGCGGATCCGTTGTTCCAGAGGTTCATCGAGCTGGACACCGTCGCGCAAGCGCACGAACAGCACCACCCGCACGTCGCCTTGCCATTGCTGGCCGATGGCAACGCTGTCCAGTACCTGCTCGACTTTTTCCACCTGCCGATAGATCTCCGCAGTGCCGATGCGCACGCCGCCAGGGTTGAGCACCGCGTCCGAGCGCCCGTGGATCAGCCAGCCACCGTGGGGCAGTTCTTCGGCGTAATCCCCCTGGGACCACACGCCGGGAAACTGGGCGAAGTAGGACGCCCGCAGTTTTTCCTGTCGGGGATCGTTCCACAGACCGATGGGCATCGCCGGGAAATGCCGGGTGCACACCAGCTCGCCTTTTTCTCCGATCACGGGGCTTGCCGTCTCGTTCCAGACCTGCACCGCCATGCCCAGGCTCTTGCCCTGCATCTCGCCCCGGCGCACCGGTGCCAGCGGGTTGCCATTGACGAAGCACGACACGATGTCGGTGCCGCCGGACATCGAGGCCAGGCAGACATCGGTCTTGAAGTCGCGGTACACATAGTCGTAGCTGTGAGGCGCCAGTGCCGAGCCCGTGGAGAGAATGGTTTTCAGGCTGCCCAGGTCGTGGCTGCGCCGGGGGGCCAGGCCCTGGTTCTCCAGCGCGGCCAGGAACTTGGGGCTGGTGCCGAACACGCTGATGCGTTGCTGGTCGATGAGGTCCGGCAATCGTTCGGGGCCGGGGTGAAACGGCGAGCCGTCGTAGAGCACCACCGTGCTGCCGACGGCGAGGGCGGACACCAGCCAGTTCCACATCATCCAGCCGCAGGTGGTGTAGTAGAACAGGCGATCCTCGGGACCGAGGTCGACATGCAGGCCATGCTCCTTCATGTGTTGCAACAGTACGCCGCCGGTGCCGTGGACGATGCACTTGGGGACGCCGGTGGTGCCGCTGGAGTAGAGGATGTACAGCGGATGGTCGAACGGCACGCTGACGAACACCGGGTCGCCGCCGGGCCGGTAGAAATCGTCCCACAGCGCGACGCTGGCCTGGGTCCTGAAGTCGGCGACGCGGGTGTCCGGCGTAGCATAGGGCAGCACGATCAATTGCCGCAACGAGGGCAGCCGTTCGAGGATTTCGTTGACCTTGGGCCGCTGGTCGATGGTCTTTGCGGCGTAGCGATAACCGGCGCAGGTGATGAGCACCTTGGGCTCGATCTGGCCGAAGCGGTCGATGACGCCCTGGGTACCGAAGTCCGGTGACGAGCAGGACCAGATCGCCCCCAAGCTGGTGGTGGCGAGCATGCCCACCAGGGTCTGCCAGGTGTTGGGCATGCAGGCGGCGACCCGGTCTCCCTGGCAGACACCGGCAGCCTGCAGGCTTCTTTGCAGGCCGGCGACGTGAGCGGCGAGTTCGGCCCAGGTCAGTCGCTCCTGGTCGCCGCGCTCATCGATGGCCACCACGGCCACGCTCGGGTCCCGACGGCGCAGCAGGTGTTCGGCGAAGTTCAGCGTCGCGCCAGGAAACCACCGGGCGCTGGGCATTTTCGGGCCTTCCACCAGCACGGCGGTGGGCGGGTGGTGAAAGTGGATCTCGAAGAAATCGACGATGGCCTGCCAGAAGGCCTCGCGCTGATCGATGCTCCAGGCGTGCAGGGCTGGATAATCGTCGAGTTGCAGGTGATGCCGTCCGTTGACGAACAGACGAAAGGCGTTCATGCGCGACTGGGCGATGCGTTCGGGGCTGGGTTGCCAGAGGATGTCGGACATGGGAGAGCCTCTTGTTTTCTTATGCATACACAAACTATAGAGCGACCGATCCTGTGGTGAGAGGGCGGCTCTGCGGCGAGGGGATAATCGCCTCGCTACACAAGGGCAAATAACCTTACTGAGCCAACCATCCACCGTCGATATTCCACGCCGCCCCCCGCACCTGGCTACCGGCCTCGCTGCAGAGGAACAGCACCAGTTCTCCCAGTTGCGGCGGCGTGACGAACTCCAGGGACGGCTGCTTTTCGGCCAGCAAGTCATGCTGGGCCTGTTGCGGGTCGATACCCGAGGCAATGCGATCGTCGATCTGCTTCTGCACCAGGGGCGTCAGCACCCAGCCTGGGCAGATAGCGTTGCAGGTCACGTTGCTGGTGGCGGTTTCCAGGCCGACCACCTTGGTCAGGCCGATCACTCCATGCTTGGCCGCGACATACGCCGCCTTGCCCACCGAGCCGACCTGGCCATGGACCGAGGCGATGTTGACGATCCGCCCCCAGCCCTTGGCGCGCATGCCGGGCAGGCTCAGGCGAGTGGCATGGAACACCGACGAGAGGTTGATGGCGATGATCGAGTCCCAGCGTTCCACGGGAAAATCTTCGACGGCGGCCACGTGCTGGATACCGGCGTTGTTCACCAGGATGTCCACGCCGCCGAACTCGCGCTCGGCGTAGGCGAGCATGTCGGCGATCTGGGCCGGGTCGCTGACATCCGCCGGATGATGGCCGACCTTGACGCCGGCCTTGCGGACTTCAGCGACCACCGCCGAGGCATCGCCGAAACCGTTGAGGATGAGGTTGGCGCCGGCCTTGGCCAGGCTCAAGGCAATGCCCAGGCCGATGCCGCTGGTGGAGCCGGTGACCAGGGCGGTCTTGCCCGAAAGAGGGGTTGTCATGGTTGACCTCACACAATACCAGTGGCGTAGAACACGCCGATCACGAAGAACACCGCGAGGGTCTTGATCAGCGTAATGCAGAAAATATCCTTGTAGGCCTCACGGTGCGTCAGGCCGGTCACCGCCAGCAGGGTGATCACCGCGCCATTGTGGGGCAGGGTGTCCATGCCGCCGCTGGCCATGGATGCCACCCGGTGCAGCACTTCCAGGGGAATGTTGGCGGCATTGGCGGCGCTGATGAAGGTCTCGGACATGGCCGCCAGGGCGATGCTCATGCCACCCGACGCGGAACCGGTGATACCCGCCAGCAGCGTCACGGTCACGGCTTCGTTGACCAGCGGGTTGGGGATGTTCTTGAGCCAGTCGGCCAGCACCAGGAAGCCGGGCAGCGAGGCGATGACGGCGCCGAAACCGTATTCCGAGGCGGTGTTCATGGCCGCGAGCAATGCGCCGCCAACGGCACTCTTGCTGCCTTCGGCCAGCTTGCTGCGAATGGCGTGGAAGCCGAACAGCAAGACCATGATGATGCCCACCAGCAACGCGGCCTGCACCGCCCAGATCGCGGTGACCTTGGCGATGTCGCTGGTCACCGGTGCCGCCATGCCCGGCAGCGCCAGGCTGTGGGTCTTGCCGTACCACTGGGGAATCCACTGGGTGAACAGCAGGTTCATGATGCCCACCATCAGCAATGGCGAGACGGCGATCCACGGGTTGGGCAGCTTGATGTCCTCGGCGGTTTCCGGCTCGTTGCGCAGCTCGGTCCCGTAGCCTTCGCCCACACGCTGGGCCTTGTTGCGCTGGCGCTGCAGGAACAGCATGCCGAGGCTGAACACGAAGATCGTACCGATCACCCCCAGCCATGGCGCGGCCCAGGCGGTGGTGTTGAAGAAGGTGCTGGGGATGATGTTCTGGATCTGCGGCGTGCCGGGCAGTGCGTCCATGGTGAAGGAGAACGCGCCCAAGGCGATGGTGGCCGGGATCAGCCGCTTGGGAATATTGCTCTGGCGGAACATCTCGGCGGCGAACGGGTACACCGCGAAAACCACCACGAACAGCGACACGCCACCGTAGGTCAGCAGCGCGCAGACCAGCACGATCACCAGCATTGCCTGTCGCGTGCCCAGCAATCGAATCGCCGCCGCCACGATGGAACGGGAGAAACCCGACAGCTCGATGAGCTTGCCGAAAACGGCGCCGAGCAGGAACACGGGGAAATACAGTTTGATGAAGCCGACCATTTTCTCCATGAACACCCCGGTAAACGCAGGGGCGACGGCGGATGGATCGGTGAGCAGGACGGCACCGAGGGCGGCGATGGGAGCAAAGAGGATAACGCTGTAGCCACGGTAGGCGGCAACCATCAGCAGCGCGAGGGCTGCCAAGGCAATGATCACACTCATGGTGTGTCTCCTGGATTGTTATTGTTGTGATGAAACTGTGGGAGAGGCTTTAGCGAGTTTTGTGCCAGGTGCGTAACTGACTGAAATATAAGGAAATTATTAGATTTCGCTGAGCGGATTTCAAATTCTGTCTCTGTTTGGAGATTTTTGTGAGCCGGGTTGACCTCATCGCGAGCAGGCTCGCTCCCACAGGTTGACCGTGTTCGTCGGAAAAGTGCGGTCCACTGTGGGAGCGAGCCTGCCCGCGATGAGCGCGAAGCGCTTCTCAAGGAGCTGTCTATTTATAGAGATATGAGTCTCTTTATTGAGACTCTGCAATTCCCAACGCCACCATCTTCTTGTACAGCGTCGACCTCCCCAGGCCCAACCGCTCGGCCGCTTCCACCACCTTGCCGCCGCACTGCGCCAGGGTGGTTTCGATCAAATGCCGGTCGAAGCGCGCCCGGGCCTGGCTGAAGGTTTCCTGGGGCAGGGGTTCGAAGCCCATATCCGCTGGGCGCGTTACCGGGATGAAGGTCCCGATGGCTGCGCGGATGTCGCTGGCACTGAGCAGCAGGTTGTCGCTGAGCAGCGCCGCCCGCTCCAGCACGTTACGCAGTTCCCGGATGTTGCCCGGCCAGGCGTGCTGCCCCAGCAGGTCGAGTGCGGCGGGGGCCAGTTCGTGCTGGCTGCGCAGTTCTTCGAGGATCGCTTCGCTCAGGGCCGGCAGGTCGTCCAGGCGTTCACGCAGTGGCGGGACCTGGATCGGCAGCACGTTGAGACGGTAATACAGGTCGGCGCGGAATTCGCCGCGCTTGATGGCGGCTTCCAGGTCCATGGACGTGGCGGCGATCACCCGCACATCGCTTTGCAGTACTTCGTTGGAACCCACCGGCTCGTACTCCTTTTCCTGGAGCACTCGCAGCAGTTTGCTTTGCAGCGGCAACGGCATGTCGCCGATTTCATCCAGAAACAACGTACCGCCCTGGGCGATCTGCAGTTTACCGGCCCGACCCTTGCGGTCGGCGCCAGTGAAGGCGCCAGGAGCGGTGCCGAAGAACTCCGCCTCCAGCAGCGCTTCGGGAATCGCTGCACTGTTGATGCTGACGAAGGCCTTGTGCGCCCGCGGCGAGGCGCTGTGGATGGCCTGGGCCAACAATTCCTTGCCGGTGCCGGTTTCACCCAGCAACAGCACTGGCGATTCGGTGCTGGCGCTGCGTCGGGCGCGGCGCTTGACCTCCAGGCCAGCGCTGCTGGTGCCGATGAAATGGGCGAAGTTGTATTTGGTCTGCCGTGCCCGCAAGAGTGAGCGGGTGGACGCCAGCTCTTGCTGCATGCTCAGGTAGCGCTTGAGCATGGGCGACAGGCTGCGCAGCTCGTCGAACAAGGCAAAGCCGATGGCCCCGATCACCGCGCCCGCGCTGTCGTGGATTGGCAGGCGCATCACCACCAGGGGTTCCTTGGGGGTGTCCTGCATGTCCAGCAGGATCGGCCGCCCGGTACGCACCACCTCCCGCAACAGACTGCCGGGGATCACGCTCTCGCATGCCCGACCGATGGCCTCCTGCGCCGAGTTCAGGCCGAAGCGCCGGGCATAGCGTTCGTTCATCCAGACGATGTTCGCATCGCGGTCGACGATGACCGTGCCTTCGCTGGATTGCTCGATGATCTCGAATAGCGAACGAATCGCCAGCGTGCGTACGCGCTTGTAATCCTTGAGGCTTTCGGTGGGGTTCATCGGGCATTTCCAGAGGGAAGGCATGGGCGGCGTCCACGGAGGTGGCGTCATGAGCCGCATTATGCCGGGGGAAATTCCAGGATCGAAGCTGCGTCGGTGTTTTCTTGGATAACTTGTACATACATAAATTTGTGTACATGCTTTTGTGCTGGTTTCCTGATTTTTCTGGAGCGTCCGTGAACACATTCAATCCCCGTAAGCTGAAGCTTTCCAAATGGACGGCCTGCAAGCCCGTCAATCGAGAGAAGCATTTTCTGGTGACCCAACTGATCGTCGATGAAGCGGGGGTACCCCTCCAAGTCGAGATCCAGGCGGTTCACAGTGGGCGCGTCGAGGTATTTGACTGGATAGAACTGCGCGACGAGCAACGCTGGCGGATCGGCTGGCATTGAAAATCGGGAGTAAGCTTTCCTGCTTCATAAAATCTTGTACATGGAAATAAACTTGTACAAGTTTTCGGAAAATAGTGGCTTAATAGTGCCTCCCAGCAAGAAGGCATCGCGCCTCAATTGGCTACGGCCAGGCACTTACGTTTCCGGAGTGGTACCGCCATGTTCATTCGCACTCGCAAGCATCAGGAAACCTTGCGTCCGATCCAGGCCAGGCAGGCCACTCTCGAGGCCGAACGGGCCGCTTTCCACCAGGCCATGGCGATCATCGAGCTCGACCCGGCGGGACAGGTGCTCGGCGCCAATCCGTTGTTCCTGAGCATACTGGGCTATGCCCTGGAGGATATCCAGGGCTGCCATCACCGGATGTTCTGCGAGCCCGCTTATGCGCGCAGCCAGGAATACGCCGCCGTGTGGCGGCAACTGGGGCAGGGCCAGCGTGTCGATGTGCAAACCTTGCATCTGGCCCGAGATGGGCATTGGCTGTGGGTGGAAGGTACTTATGTTCCGGTGCTGGATCAGCAAGGCGCGCTGGAGCGCATCATTGGCGTGACGCGCGACGTCAACGAGCGTGTCCTTCGAAGCCAGACCGAGTCCAGCTTCAGGCAGGCGATGGACCGTTCCATGGCGGTTATCGAATTCGACCTCGGTGGCCACGTGGTGAATGCCAATGGGAATTTCCTGAAGGTGATGGGCTATCGACTGGAAGAGGTCCTCGGCCAGCACCATCGTCTGTTCTGCCAGCCCGGCGAAGTCCAGAGTGACGCGTATCGTGGGTTCTGGGCGGGTTTGAATCGCGGCGAATACGTGACAGGCCTGTTCCAGCGCATCGACAAGCGAGGCGCCACGGTCTGGCTGCAGGCGACTTACAACCCACTCTACGATGCCCAGGGAAGATTGTATGGGGTAGTCAAGTTCGCCACCGATCACACCCGTGAAGTGGAGCAGCGCCAGACCGAATCGAACGCGGCGCGACTGGCCTTCGAGACGTCCCGGCAGACCGATGAGCACACCCAGCGTGGCACGGCGGTCGTACAAGAGACGGTGACCGTGGTGCAAAGCATCGCCGATGAACTCCAGCGGGTGGCCACGGGCATCAGCGCATTGAGCGCTCAGTCCGAGGAGATCGGCAACATCGTCGATGCCATCCGGGGCATTGCCGAGCAGACCAACCTGCTGGCGCTCAACGCGGCCATCGAAGCCGCGCGCGCCGGGGAGCAGGGACGTGGCTTCGCGGTGGTTGCCGATGAGGTGCGCAACCTTGCACGGCGCACGAGCCAGGCCACCGTCGCCATCACCGAGGTCGTCGGCAAGAACCGCGATCTGGCCAGGCAAGCGGTGACCAGCATGCAGTCCAGCACCCTCAAGGCCGAGCAGGGCGTGAAGCTGGCGAACCAGGCAGGCACCGTCATTCTCGACATCCACCAAGGGGCGCAGCAGGTGGTGGAGGCGATTGGCGAATTTGCCCAGGCACTGGATCAGCGCCGCGATAGCTGAGTGTTACGGCCGCATCGCCCTTACCTGGGAAGAGCGGCCGCCAGCAGTTCCTGGGTGTAGGGGTGGCGCGGTGACTCGAACACTTCATGGCTGGCGCCGCACTCGACCACTTTTCCGTCCTTGATCACGATCATGTCGTGGGCCAGGGCCCGCACCACCGCCAGGTCATGGCTGATGAACAGGTAGGTCAGGCCGTGCCGTTCCTGGAGCTGACGGAGCAGGGCGACCACCTGCTTCTGCACTGTGCGGTCCAGGGCCGAGGTGGGCTCGTCCAGCAGGATCAAGGCGGGCTTGAGCACCAATGCCCGGGCAATAGCGATACGCTGGCGCTGGCCGCCGGAGAACTCGTGAGGGTAACGATGACGGCTCTGGGGATCGAGGCCGACTTCCTGAAGGGCCTGGATCACCCGGGCTTCGCATTCCTGGGCACTGGAGGGGCAGTGGACCTCCAGGCCTTCGCTGATGATCTGTTGCACCGACATCCTCGGACTGAGGCTGCCGAACGGATCCTGGAACACCACCTGCATCTGTTTGCGCCATGGCCGCAGGTCCTTCTGCGACAGCTGGTCGAGGGCCTGGCCCTGGAAGCGGATGCTGCCGTTGGATTCGATCAGCCGCAGGATCGCCTGGCCGAGGGTCGACTTGCCGGAACCGGATTCCCCGACGATGCCCAGGGTCTTGCCCCGCTGGATATTCAGGCTGATGCCGTCGACGGCCCGCAAGTATTCCTTGCGGCGGAACAATCCACCGCCCAGGGCGAAACTCACCCGCAGGTCCCGGACCTGCAAGACATCTTCCCGTTCGTCCCGGGGCAGGGCCTCGCCTTCGGGTTCGGCGTGCAATAGCTCGCAACTGTAGGGATGTTTCGGGGCGTCAAAGAGGATTTCGCAGGGCGCCTGCTCGACGATTTCCCCGGCCTTCATCACACACACACGTTGCGCAATGCTGCGTACCAGGTTCAGGTCGTGGCTGATCAGCAGCAGTGACATGCCGAGCCTTTGCTGCAAGGACTTGAGCAGCAGCAGGATCTTGCGCTGTACGGTCACGTCCAGGGCGGTGGTCGGTTCGTCGGCGATCAACAGCTCCGGTTCGCAGGCCAGGGCCATGGCGATCATCACCCGCTGTCGCTGGCCGCCGGACAGTTGATGGGGGTAGGCCTTGAGCCGTTCGAGCGGGTTCTGGATACCCACCAGTGCCAGCAGTTCAAGGATGCGCTGTCGCGCAGCCTTGCCGCCCAGGCCCTTGTGCAGCATCAGGGTTTCGCCAATCTGCTTTTCGACACTGTGCAACGGGTTCAACGAGGTCATCGGTTCCTGGAAGATCATTGCGATCCGATTGCCGCGCAGCTCGCGCAGGGTGCTGGCCTCGGCGCCCACCAGTTCCTGGCCGCGATAGCGGATGCTGCCGGTGGTGCGGGTGCCGGTCCGGGGCAGCAATTGCAGGATCGAATGAGCGGTCACCGATTTGCCGGAGCCTGACTCACCCACCAGGGCCAGGCACTCGCCCGGGCGGATATCCAGGCACAGGTTGTGCACCACGGTGTTGTCATTGAAGGCCACGCTCAGGTCGCGGATTTCGATCAGGTTGTCGCTCATTTCGGAATTTCGCTTCATGACCGCGGATCAGGATCGAGGATCGAATGCATCGCGCAACGCCTCGCCGATGAATACCAACAGGGAAAGAATCAGCGCCAGGGTGAAGAAGGCCGTCAGCCCCAGCCACGGTGCCTGCAGGTTCTGCTTGCCCTGGGCAATCAGTTCCCCCAGGGACGCACTGCCGGCCGGCATGCCGAAACCGAGGAAGTCCAGGGCCGTGAGGGTGGAAATCGCCCCGGTCAGGATAAAGGGCAGGTAGCTCAGGGTGGCGTTCATCGCGTTGGGCAGGATGTGCCGCACGATCACCTTGCGGTCGGTCAGGCCCAGGGCCCTGGCGGCTTTCACGTATTCGAGGTTGCGCCCGCGCAGGAATTCGGCGCGGACCACGTCCACCAGGGCCAGCCAGGAAAACAGCGCCATGATCCCCAGCAGCCACCAGAAATTGGGTTCCACGAAGCCGGACAGGATGATCAGCAGGTAGAGCACCGGCAGCCCGGACCAGACTTCCAGCAGGCGTTGGCCCAGCAGGTCCACCCAGCCGCCGTAGTAACCCTGCAGCGCACCGGCGGTGATGCCGATCAGCGCGCTGATGGCCGTCAGGGCCAGGGCGAAGAGGATCGACACCCGCGCGCCGAAGATTACCCGGGCCAGTACGTCCCGGGCCTGGTCGTCGGTACCCAGCCAGTTGACGAAGGAGGGTGGGCTCGGAGACGGTTGGTTGAGTTCGTAGTTGGGCGTGTCGTCGCTGAACGGAATCGGTGGGAACAGCAGCCAGCCGCCGTCCTTGCGGATCAGGTCCTGCACGTAGCCGCTGCGATAATCGGCCTGGAACGGCAGCTGCCCGCCGAATTCCCGCTCGGTGTAGCGCTTGAATACCGGGAAATACAGGGAGTTCTGGTAGCTCACCACCAGGGGCTTGTCATTGGCGATGAGTTCGCCGCCCAGGGTCAGGATGAACAGACCGATGAACAGCCACAGCGACCACCAGCCGCGTCGGTTTTTCTTGAAGCGCTCGAAACGTCGACGACCCAACGGGGAAAGCTTGAACATCAGGCGTTCCTCGCGGCGAAATCGATACGGGGGTCCACCAGGGTGTAGCACAGGTCGCCGATGAGTTTGATGAGCAGGCCGAACAGCGTGAAGATGAACAGCGAGCCGAACACCACCGGGTAATCCCGGGACACGGCGGCCTCATAACTCATGCGTCCCAGGCCATCGAGGGAAAAGATCACCTCGATCAACAGCGAGCCGGCAAAGAACACGCTGATGAATGCCTGGGGGATCCCCGACACCACCAGCAGCATCGCATTGCGAAAGACATGGCCATACAACACCCGGCGCTCGCTCATGCCCTTGGCCCTTGCAGTGACCACGTATTGACGGGTGATCTCATTGAGGAACGAATTCTTGGTCAGGATCGTCAGGGTGGCGAAGCCGCCGATCACCAGGGACGTGACCGGCAGCACCAGGTGCCAGAAGTAATCGGCGATCTTGCCCAGGGTCGACAACGAATCGAAGTTGTCCGACACCAGTCCGCGCACCGGAAACCAGTTCAGCGACGTGCCGCCGGCGAACACCACGATCAGGAACATGGCGAACAGGAAGGCCGGCATGGCGTAGCCGATGATGATCGCCGTGCTGCTCCACACATCGAACGCGGACCCGTGGTGAACGGCTTTGCGGATCCCCAGGGGAATCGACACCAGGTAAGTGATCAGCGTGGCCCAGAGCCCGAGGGAAATGGTCACCGGCATCTTTTCCAGGATCAGGTCGGTGACCGTGGCACCGCGGAAAAAACTCTTGCCGAAGTCCAGCCGGGCATAGCTGCCGAGCATCAGCCACAGGCGCTCGTGGGCCGGTTTGTCGAAACCGTACTGTTTCTCGATGTCCTTGATCAATTGCGGATCGAGCCCGCGACTGGCCCGGGAGCTGCCGGTCATGGCGTTGCCCGAGCTGCCGACACCGCTGCCGCCAATGCCTTGCAGCTGGGCGATGGCCTGTTCCACCGGCCCGCCCGGTGCGGCCTGCACGATGACGAAATTCACCAGCAGGATGATCACCAGGGTTGGAATGATCAGCAGCAGGCGCCGCGCGACATAGGCCCACATCAGTGCCGTCCTCCGGGGGAGCCGCGCTTGATGCGTTCGGCGGTCATCTGTTCGTTGGTCAGCGGCGTGGTACTGATTTCCCACCAGCTTTCGATGGCTTCATCGTTGCTGGCCTGGACTTTCGGAATGCCGAAGCGATTCCACCACACGGTGGAACTGCCCGGCGGGTAGTAGTTGGGGATCCAGTAGTAATTCCATTGCAGCACCCGGTCCAGGGCGTGGGCATGACGGAGCATGTCATCCTTGGTGGTGGCCTTGACCAGGCCGTCGATCAGCCTGTCGACAGCGGGATTCTGCAGGGCCATGTAATTGTTGGCGCCCGGGTCGTTGGCCGACGCCGAGCCGAAATAGTTGTAGAGCTCCATGCCTGGTGAGGCACTGACGGGATAGCCGGTGACGATCATGTCGTAGTCGCGGCTCATCAGGCGATTGATGTATTGGGAAGGGTCGATGCGCCGGATGCTCATGTCGATGCCGATCTGCGCCAGGGTTCTTTTATAGGGCAGCAGGAGGCGGTCGATACCGTTCTGGCTGATCAGGAAGGTGAAGCTCAGCGGTTCGCCCTCGGCGTTCACCAGGCGGTCGCCGTCGGGTTTCCAGCCGGCCTGTTCCAGGAGTGCCAGGGCTTGCAATTGCTTGTCCCGGATGATGCCGCTGCCATCGGTCCTGGGAGCCTGGAATACCTGGGTGAAGACTTCGTCGGGGACTTTGTCGCGCAACGGCTCGAGGATCGCCCGTTCGCCGGCGTCGGGCAGTTCCCGGGCGGCCAGATCGGTATTGGAAAAGAAGCTCTGCTGGCGCACGTACAGGTTGCGCATCATCTGCCGGTTGCTCCATTCGAAATCCCAGAGCATGGCCAGCGCCTGGCGCACGCGGCGATCCTGGAACTGCGGCTTTTGCAGGTTGAACACGAAGCCCTGGGCCGTCTGCGGAGCCTCGGTGGCCAGGTGGGCTTTCTGCAGGCGTCCGTCGTGCAGCGCCGGGCTGTCGTAGCCGATGGAAAAACCGGTGGCGGAGAATTCCCGGTTGTAATCGTAGGCGCCGCCGCGCAGTACCTGGCGGGCCACATCGGTGTCGCCGAAATATTCGATGCTGAAATGATCGAAGTTGTAGAGGCCTCGGCTGACCGGGAGGTCCTTGCCCCACCAGTCGGCGTTGCGCTCGAAGGTGATGCTGCGTCCCGAGTCGATCTTGCCGACCCGGTACGGGCCGCTGCCCAGCGGTGCCTCGTAGCCGCCACCGCCCGCGAAATCGCGGGTTTTCCACCAATGTTCCGGGAAGACTGGCAGAGTCGCGATGTCCAGGGGCAGGGTACGGCTTTCGTTGTTCTTGAAGTCGAAGCGAATGGTACGTTCGGCTTCCACCTCAACGCCTTTGACCGCCGCGAACTGGGTGCGGTAGCGCAGGCTGCCCTGGGTCGTCAGCAGTTCGAAGCTGTAGCGTACGTCCTGGGCGGTGATGGGCTTGCCGTCGGCGAAGCGGGCCTTGGGGTTCAGATAGAAACGCAGTGACAGCCCGTCGTCGGAGCGCTCCATTTTTTCCGCCACCAGGCCATAGACGGTGTAAGGCTCGTCCAGCGAACGTTGGGCCAGCGGCGAATACAGCATCCCGTCAATCTGGCTGACGCCGATGCCTTTGTCGATATACGGCAGTACGTGGTCGAAATGACCGATCTCGATGGCCGAGCGGCGCAGGGTACCGCCCTTGGGAGCCTGGGGATTGACGTAGGCGAAGTGACTGAAGCCTTCGGGGTACCTGGCTGGCTCGCCATAGACGGTCAGGGCATGTTGTGGTGCGGCATCCACGCCGGTGGCGCCTGTGAGCAGGAATACGGCAGTCAACAGCAGTGAGGGGAACGCCAGTCGCATTGTCAGCCTTAAAGCCGGGTGATCGATGAGCACGATTTGTACGCGAGCGGCGCACTGATCGCCAGTCCTGTGGCGCGGGAGCATGCTCCCTCGCCACAGGGCTCATCTCACTTCTTCAAGTGAGCGGCGTTGCCACATAGGGCGGGCCGTTGCGTCGAAGGACCGGGATCAGTCCTGGCGGCTGGTGACTTCCAGCAGGTGGTAGCCGAACTGGGTCTTGACCGGACCCTGCACCACGTTGATCGGCGCACTGAATACCACGGTGTCGAATTCCTTGACCATCTGGCCCGGGCCGAACGAACCCAGGTCGCCGCCCTGGCGGCTGGAAGGGCAGGAGGAGTTGGCCTTGGCGACTTCGGCGAAATCGGCGCCGGCTTCGATCTGGGCCTTCAGTTCGTTGCACTTGTCTTCGGTGGAAACCAGGATGTGGCGGGCAGTGGCTTTGGCCATTGGAAAATTCCTTCAGGTGTCTTCAAAGGTGTTGAGCCTACCGGATTCACTCGCGGGTTGTTGTCAAAATTGCGTCAAAACCTTGGGCCTGACGATCAAAGGCCGGCTTTGCGCAGGCGTTCGGCATGTTGCACATACAGAGCTGTCGGGTCCGCGCCCTTGCGCGCGCGCCCGGATCCGGGGTGGACGGCTTCCATATGGTCCATGGGGTAGTCGGAGCGAATGACCTTGCCCAGGTGCGAGCTGAAACGCCCGACCAGGCCGTCGTTCTGCCCGGCTTCGGTGATGAAGTATTCGGAGAAGGCCCGGCAGAACGCCTGGAGCGGGGCCGTCGCGTCGTGTCCGTCGCTGGGAATCTCCTGCAACGTACCGCTCCAGGAGTAGTAACGCACGCCATTGACCAGGTCCGGTCCCTTGCTGCCCCAGTTCTTTGGCAAACCTTGGGGATACTTGTCGTTGAAAGCGCCCACGCCTTCGGTGGTGAGCGCCGCCAGTGCCGCGATGGCGGCGTGGGGAAGCTGCGCCTGGCCGCTGAGCAACGAAATGAAATCGGCGAACAGGGTCGCGACCCGGCTCGCCACATGTTCCGGCAAGCGTCCAGGGGTGAGTGCCTTGCGCAGGAAATCGGCCAGTTCGGAGCCATGATTGGGGCCGCTGACCGATGTCACCGAGGCGACCCTGTCAGGGGCCACAGCCGCGGCGTAACGGGCCGCCAGCGCACCCTGGCCGTGGCCGATCAGGTTGACCCTGGCGGCACCGGTGCCAGCCAGGACGCGGTCGATCTGGGCCAGCAGCTCTTCTCCGCGTGCCTCGTTGGCGTGGGTGGCCGATAGATAGGGAATGAACACCCGTGCGCCGGCGGCGCGCAGTGTCTGTTTGACTCCATGGAAAAGTTCAACACCTGCGACCCTGTCAAACCCGAACAAACCATGGACCAACAGGATGGGAAATTGTGTGGTTGCATTCCGTTGCATGTTCGTACCTTTTTCGAAGAGGTTCATGTTGAATTGACGACGCCACTCTAATGCAGCCCCTTGCGCTGAGGTGTAGGAAGAAACCGTTATCGCCCGTCGAAAACGGAATAGATAAAGCGGGAAAGATCAGAAGCGTGTTGAGCCGGACTGTTTGGTATCGGGATGCGTCCGATAGGCTCGGTCACGAGCAGCTACAGTCTTGGGTGCAAAGGGACCACTTTCCCTGTCGTCTCGTCTGACTGTGCGTCGTGGGCGGTCGCGCTTTAATGGTCCCATCGGGCGCTTTGCAGGAGCAGCGCCTTTATCCACGGACTGGAAGTTGCACATGACCACTGATCTATCTGGCCGGCGAATCCGGCCCAGTGCCCGCAGGACATTGCGGGCCCCCATTCTGGCGGCTGCAAGGGCGGGAGTGATCGACCCTGCCTGGCGCAGGGCCGTCGTGACCATCAAGCCCTATCCGATGATGACGTGCGGCGACGAGGTGCTGCTGCTCTGGCACGGTCTCGATTGCGATGGCGAGCCGTATCGCCACGAAGTCCGCCGCTGCGTCACCGAGCGACAGGTCGATCGGGACATCACGTTTGTCGTGCGTGCCCCTCATATCGCTGAACTGGACAGCGGCTCCCTGGAGATTTCCTATCGGGTCATCGGCAGGAGATTGCCCGCGCCCATGGATTCCGAACCCTTGCAGCTGATGATCGGGGACGCTCCCCTGCAGCTTTTGCCGCCCATCGCCGTGGATGCGGTGGGCGGCAGTCTCGACCCCGGCCGTGTGCCCGAGGGTACGTGCGTGGTCATCCGGCCTTATCCGCGAATGGCGGTCGGGGACCGGTTGATCCTGATGGGGCGTCGGGGAGGCACGGCACTCTGGCGCGATGTGCTGGATATCGAGGCCCATGCCGTTGGTCGAGAGATGTCGTTCTGGCTGGATGCCTCGCAGTTCGCGCCCCATGCCGGGCATCACCTGGACCTGGCCTATGTCGTCAGGCGTGGGCATTCGGTGCGCCGCGCCGAGGTCCTGTCATTGCATATCGGCGCCCTGGTTCGCCAACCGTTGAGGGCGCCGCGGATCCTGGGCTTGAAGGAGGGTGATGTGGATGTCGATACATTGGACGATGGGGTCACCGTAGTCATCGAGGCGGTCGACTTCGAGGTTGGCGAATGGATCTGGCTGCAATGCGATGGGAACTACAGCCATGTGGAGGAGCGCGAAGTGGTCGCGGCCATGGTTGGTCAACCGGTTGCCTTCCACGTACCCGCCGCCTATTGGCAGGGCCAGCTCGGCCGGTCCGTGCGCATTCGTTATCAGGTCGAGCGGCTGGATGACGTGAGCCAACATTTTCCCGGGGTACTGGTGGATGTCCGTTCCAGCGGCGCCCTCCAGGAGGAGGGCGCCCTCGAGCATTCAGCGGGCTGAAATCAACTGGCGATGGGCTTCGCGCAGCAGTCGCTCGGTAGCGTCCCAGCCCAGGCAGCCGTCGGTCACCGATACGCCGTAGCGCATCGACGGGCCGATGGGTTGGCAGCCTTCGAACAGATGGCTCTCCAGCATCATGCCCATCAGGGCACGGTTGCCTTGCAGCCTCTGCTCCAGCACATCGTTGAACACCTGTGGCTGGCGCAACGGATCCTTGCCGCTGTTGGCATGGCTGCAGTCCACCATGATCCGGGCCGGTATCCGGAGGCGGTCCAGGTCATTGTGGATCTGCGCGACGCTCTGGCGATCGAAGTTGGGGCCACGGTGGCCGCCGCGCAGCACCAGGTGGGTGTCGGGGTTGCCCTGGGTCTGGATGATCGCCGGGTGCCCCTGGCTGTCGACGCCGAAGTGCCGATGAGGATGGGCGGCGGAGCGCATGGCGTCGCAGGCGATGCCAACCCCGCCGTCCGTACCGTTCTTGAAGCCTACTGGCATACCGAGGCCGCTGGCCATTTCCCGATGGATCTGGGATTCGGTGGTGCGAGCGCCGATGGCGGCCCAGCTGAGCAAGTCGTCGAAGTAGCTGGCGGCCATGGGTTGCAACAGTTCCGTGGCGACGGGCAGGCCGAGTCGCAGCACTTCGCGCATCAATTGGCGGGACAGGGTCAGGCCCGCCGCCATGTCATCGCTGCCGTCCAGATGAGGGTCGTACGCCAGGCCTTTCCATCCCACCGTCGTGCGGGGCTTTTCCACGTAGGCGCGCATCACCAGCAGCATGCTGTCGCGTACCTCCTGGGCGAGGTGGGCCAGGTTCGCGGCGTATTCGAGGGCGGATTTCGGATCGTGGATGGAGCATGGGCCGACAATGACCAGCAGCCGGGCATCCTCACCGTTCAGGATCGCGCGGATGGCCTGGCGGTGGTCGTTGACCTGTTGGCTCAACGCGTGGCTGAGGGGCAGTTGGTGCTTGAGCTGCAACGAGCTTGGCAACCGCAGGGTCAGGGCTTCGTTGGCGGGGGTGAGCGTGGACAGCGGCAGAGCGGAGACGGACGAATTCATGATAAGGCTTCCTGGACCAGCAGCGGGCGTGTTCCCGCGCGTCGGTCCTATTGAGGTGTTCGACAATTGGCCGTATTGGCCGGCAATGCAGGCATGCCACCGATAGGTGACCGATCGGAGGCGGCAGGCTGTCCCGAGCGGTGGCTGGTAAATCGCCAGGCGGCAAACGTGTCGTAACGGTAATAAGTGGCGTAGTTCATGGCTGAATCCTCAAGTTGTCGGTGTTGCAAAAATGTTCGGCCCAGAAAAACAAAACCCCCGGTCGGGAGGCCGACCGGGGGTTCATGAACTCTGGAAGGCGACCCGTTTGAAGTGGGCGCCGGAGGGGTATCAGGCGCGCCAGTGGCTAAACCAATACCCAAAATAGAAGTTGACCGGAGCAGGGCTGCCATCTACCCGGGCAGCCGCAACCGAGCGCGGGGCGCTGGCGGTTTGAAGCGGTACGAGGGCGTTGCGCATGGTCTGTCTCCGATGAATGGTCCCGAGCTTACTAGAGGGTGGTGCGCACGTTCAATAAGATAATTCTATCGGGTGCATGGAATCGCTCGGGTTGGGTAGAGTCAGACAGCTTTTTTAACCCGCTCCACGTTACTGTCGATGTGCTTGAATAGAGTTTTGTGAATGAGGTGCCCATGAGTTTCCAGTGGCGTGCGGCTAGCGCCGGGGATATCGGCTTCGCCCGGCAGCTGACCTGCGTGAACATGCTGCCTTACTATCTGCGCCATGACCTCCTTTGGCAGGATGAGGCGTTCGACCTGGCCTGGATCATTCGCCAGAACTGGATCATCTGTCGCGATGAGCAGGCGCTGGGTTTTGTCAGCCTGAGCCGCGACGCCCGGGCGCTGTATATCCGGGAGTTGCAGATAGACAAGGCATTTCGGGGACAGGGCGCCGGTACCTGGGCGATCGGACAGGTTTGGGACATGGTGGGGGTGGAGCGTCGGCCGGCGTTGCGCCTGACGGTTTTCAAGGACAATCCAGCCCGCCGGCTTTATGAGCGCCTGGGTCTGAGCGTCGTGGGTGAAGACGAATGTTTCCTGAGGATGCAGCGAGACGCCGATGCTTGACGCTTCGGCCGCCGGGTCCCTGAAGATCTGTTGTAACTTTTAAATGCCCCATTTGCGCTAGGTCTGCCGAAAGCTTTTTGCTAAGGTGTGAAGCAACCCATATAAGACCAAATCGTGAGGTGTCTGCTTGATTAGGGTGTTAGTGGTCGATGACCATGATCTCGTTCGTACGGGCATTACACGAATGCTGGCTGACATCGACGGTCTGCAGGTGGTCGGCCAGGCCGAATCCGGGGAAGAGTCCCTGATCAAGGCACGTGAATTGAAGCCCGATGTGGTACTGATGGACGTGAAGATGCCAGGCATCGGCGGTCTCGAAGCCACGCGTAAACTGCTGCGCAGCCACCCGGACATCAAGGTCGTCGCGGTGACCGTGTGCGAGGAAGATCCGTTTCCGACCCGCCTGCTGCAGGCAGGGGCGGCCGGTTATCTCACCAAGGGCGCCGGCCTGAACGAGATGGTCCAGGCCATCCGCCTGGTCTTCGCCGGTCAGCGTTACATCAGCCCGCAGATTGCTCAGCAATTGGCCATCAAGTCTTTCCAACCGACGAATGAGTCGCCCTTCGATGCACTGTCGGAGCGGGAGATCCAGATCGCCCTGATGATTGTCGGCTGCCAGAAAGTGCAGATCATCTCCGATAAACTGTGTCTGTCGCCTAAAACCGTCAACACTTACCGTTACCGCATCTTCGAGAAGCTTTCGATCAGCAGCGACGTCGAGCTGACGCTGCTGGCGGTGCGCCACGGCATGGTCGATGCCAGCGCCTGATAATGACCGACCTGTTTGATCCAAGCGCTTTCCTGTCTACCTGCAGTGGCCGCCCAGGCGTGTACCGCATGTTCGACAGCGATGCGCGCCTGCTTTATGTCGGCAAGGCCAAGAATCTCAAGAAGCGCCTGGCCAGCTATTTCCGCAAGACCGGCCTGGCCCCCAAGACCTCCGCGCTGGTGGGGCGCATCGCGCAAATCGAAACCACCATCACTGCCAACGAAACCGAAGCGTTGCTGCTCGAGCAGACGCTGATCAAGGAATGGCGGCCGCCCTACAATATTCTGCTGCGGGACGATAAATCCTATCCCTACGTGTTTCTGTCCGATGGGGCGTTTCCGCGGCTGAGCATTCACCGTGGCGCAAAGAAAGCCAAAGGCCGGTATTTCGGTCCTTACCCCAGCGCCGGGGCGATCCGTGAAAGCCTGAGCCTGTTGCAGAAGACGTTTTTCGTCCGCCAGTGTGAAGACAGCTATTACAAGAACCGTACCCGGCCTTGCCTGCAATACCAGATCAAGCGCTGCAAGGCACCGTGTGTCGGGCTCGTGGAGCCCCAGGTCTATGCCGAGGACGTGCGCCACTCGGTGATGTTCCTGGAGGGGCGCAGCAATGCGCTGACCGATGAGTTGTCGGCGGCGATGGAAGAGGCGGCGATCAACCTGGAATTTGAAAAGGCCGCCGAACTGCGGGACCAGATCGGCCTGCTGCGCCGTGTACAGGACCAGCAGAGCATGGAGGGCGGCAGCGGCGACGTCGATGTGATCGCTGCGTTCATCAACCCGGGCGGCGCGTGCGTCCATCTGATCAGCGTGCGGGGCGGCCGGGTACTGGGCAGCAAGAACTTCTTCCCCCAGGTAGGTATCGAGGAAGACGTGGCCGAGGTCATGTCGGCCTTTCTTGGCCAGTATTACGTCAGCAGTCCGGAACGCGACCTGCCCAGCGAATTGATCGTCAACGTGGTCCATGAGGATTTCCCGGCCCTGGTCGAGGCCATCCATACGCTGCGCGGTCGCGAACTGACCATCAGTCATCGCGTGCGCGGTACTCGCGCGCGCTGGCAGCAACTGGCCGTGACCAACGCCGAGCAGGCCCTGGGGGCGCGCCTGGCCAACCGCCAGCACGTTGCGGCGCGGTTCGATGCCCTGGCCGAGGTGCTCAACCTGGACGAGCCGCCGCAACGGCTGGAGTGCTATGACATCAGCCATTCCAGTGGCGAGGCCACCGTGGCGTCTTGCGTGGTGTTCGGTCCGGAAGGCCCGATCAAGTCCGATTACCGGCGCTACAACATCGAGGGCGTCACACCGGGCGACGACTACGCGGCAATGCACCAGGCGCTGATGCGCCGCTTCGGCAAGCTCAAGGACGGGGAGGGCAAGCTTCCGGACATCCTGCTGGTGGATGGTGGCAAGGGCCAGCTGTCCATGGCCCGCGATGTGCTCAATGAACTCATGGTGCCCGACCTGATCCTGCTGGGCGTGGCCAAGGGCGCTACGCGCAAGGCCGGTTTCGAGACCCTGTACCTGAACGATGCGGCCCACGAGTTCACCCTGAAAGGGGATTCCCCGGCGCTGCACCTGATCCAGCAGATTCGCGACGAGGCCCACCGTTTCGCCATCACCGGTCATCGTGCCCGGCGTGGCAAGACCCGTCGTACCTCGACCCTGGAGGGGGTGGCAGGGGTGGGTCCGACACGGCGGCGCGACCTGTTGAAACATTTCGGTGGATTGCAGGAGCTGTCTCGTGCCAGCATCGAAGAGATAGCCAAAGCACCCGGTATCAGTAAAAAGCTCGCTGAGTCGATTTATGCAAACCTGCATAGCGAGTAGAATGCCCGTCAACCTCGCAGCCAGTTGTGCCGATGAATATCCCAAACCTGCTTACCGTTCTACGCGTCCTGCTCATTCCGATCTTCATATTGCTGTTCTACTTGCCGTACCACTGGAGTTATGTGGCGTCCGCCTCGGTATTCGCCATCGCCGCCGCCACCGACTGGCTGGATGGCTACCTGGCACGCCGGCTTCAGCAGAGCACGCCGTTCGGTGCTTTCCTCGACCCGGTGGCCGACAAGCTGATGGTGGCGGTGGCCCTGGTGCTGCTGGTGCAGGAACACGGCAACCTCTGGCTGACCTTGCCGGCGGCGGTGATCATCGGTCGTGAGATCGTCGTTTCGGCACTTCGGGAGTGGATGGCCGAACTGGGCGCCCGCGCCCAGGTGGCGGTATCGAACCTCGGAAAATGGAAAACCGCCGCCCAGATGCTGGCCCTGGTGATCCTGCTGGCGAACCCGTCCGATTTCAGTTTCTGGGTGTTGCTGGGCTATGCACTGCTGCTGATTTCCGCGGGCTTGACCCTGTGGTCGATGGTCCAGTACCTGCGCGCCGCCTGGCCGCATCTGCGGACCGACGTGGACTCGAAATAAAACTTTTTTGAATCAAAGGGTTGACGGCGTAATCTGAATCTATAGAATGCGCCACACCAAGACGCGGGAATAGCTCAGTTGGTAGAGCACGACCTTGCCAAGGTCGGGGTCGCGAGTTCGAGTCTCGTTTCCCGCTCCAAATATTGCGCTACAGAGTTCCATTGAATTCTGTAAGTGATTGAAATAAGGGCCGAAAGGCCCTTTTTTCGTTCTGGCGGAAACCACTGAAATCCAGCTCCATCCAGTGCTTTTAAGTCCCGATTTAAGTCCCGAATGAGGATCTTGGATTTGGATGGGCACTGAATCGGTTTTTTGCTGGAGCAGCTTGGATAGCGAGACGAGCATCCGGACCTGACTCTGTTCAGGAGCTCGCTATGGCACTCTCGGATACGAGCGTTCGGCAAGCCCGAATCACTGGCAATGACTACACAATAGGCGACACGGATGGGCTTGCGCTCAACGTGACCGCCCGCGGCGGGAAAATCTGGCGTTTCAGATACTACTGGGTGGGCGTGCAGAAGCGCATGTCTCTAGGTAGCTATGGGTCATACCAGCGGAGGTCGTAAAGCAACTTCAGTTAGCGATGCGAAAGCCAGGTAAGCAGAACCAAAATGTACCGCCTTACATTGTCCCGCTGTCGGTTCAGGCCCTGGAAATAGTGCGTCACTTACTCGACCAGGTTGTCCCAGCGCAACGCTACTTATTTGCGCATCGAAGCGACATGAGCAAGCGCATCAGTGAGAACACTCTGAATCCCGAGCTGTCGATTGACCTACACCTTTCAGACGCTTCGGTAGAGCTGATCGCCGAGGGCTTCGATGCGGCACTACGGATTGCCGTAATGCCGGACTCGTCCCTGGTTGCGCGGCATCTGTGCGCGGTCACCCAATACCTGGTTGCCTCACCGGCGTATCTAGCTGCCCACGGCCACCCCAGCCACCCCCGTGAACTGGCGACCCGTACATGCCTGAGTTATGCCTATCGAGCCCGCAGCCAAGTGTGGCGGTTCACCCATAAAGACGGCACCGAAGAAGAGTGGTGCCCAGCGGCCCGTTAAGAGTGACCAACTCCGATGCGTTATTGCCAGTGTTGCTTGAAGGATTGGCCATTGCCGAACTGCCGGAATTCATAGCCAGCGAATACCTGGCCGATGGACGCTTGGTCGTGGTGCTGCCGGAATGGAGCATGGCGCGTGGCGGCCTGTATTTCGTCACCCCCTCGGCCCGCACCCGGCCGGTAAAAATCAAGGCGCTGTCGGGCTTTTTTGCCGAGCATTTAAGCGAGCCTGTGTGGCGATGGGGGTTATGAGACAGTGGGTTGGTCTGGAGAGGTACATTCACTAGCGGCGAGCTTTCCAACCGCTGTACTTCGACGTATCGTCCAGGCTTTCGCCTGGTTCAATGACTAACCTTGTCGTTGCATAAGGTTGCGAGAAAAAGGGCGTACCAACATGAAATTGTGGTTTTTGAATCTTGACATGTCTTGTAACAAATGGGAAATTAGCATCCGTGACTAAGGATAGTACTCATTGGAATAAGTAAACCAATTCAAGGGAATGACATGTTTCATATCACGGCCTTTCATTCATCCTCTCCTGCGTGCGCCTTTTTTACAGGGCAATCTCGCGCACTTTCAATTTCTGCTCTGTCCGGGTGCAATCACATTCCGAGTGTGGACCTGCGCGTTTCCAACTGATAACAAACTGAACTGATTAATTGTCCACGGCATGTATTTGTCGTGAGCAACTGTGCGCCGCTCATGAATTTCGAAAAGAGCGGATAGGTTTGTTCGTCTGAATAAAATAAATGCAAATGAAGATATTACCTGTTGTTCTGCTTGGTTTTTTATCTGTTTTTCAGTCGTCGTTATCCTATGCGGATAATGCCAATGGAAAGAATCTTTATACACAGCGATGCGCCGTGTGCCATGGCGCCGATATCAAAGGAACAGGGCCGTTGGCGAAAAAAAGCAATCCGCCGACGCCTGACCTGACCACGTCCGCCTTCAAGAAGCGGCTCAATGATTATCCCGGTGTGATTGTTTCATCGGTCATTCTTCGCCCGAGTGGAAGCCTGATTCCAAAAACCTTGCGAGAAAACAACGTGAAAATTGCTCCGCACGCCTGGAGCATCAACGATCTGCGTGACTTGAATCAGTACATGAGTGAACTCATTACCCGGAAAAGATGAGCAGAAAGAAAGCCTGCGCGCAA
The DNA here is from genome assembly GCF_900156465.1 of Pseudomonas sp. 7SR1. NCBI lineage: Bacteria > Pseudomonadati > Pseudomonadota > Gammaproteobacteria > Pseudomonadales > Pseudomonadaceae > Pseudomonas > Pseudomonas sp. 7SR1. The sequence continues at coordinate 5,298,866 of NZ_LT707064.1, read as the reverse complement.
ACTGGCAGTCATCAAAAAAACTAACAACTGTCACTGAGTCGTCTTAAACCTTATTACACAGAGGGACAAACCCATGCGGACAAAGGTTGCAATCGTAGGAGCAGGCCCGGCCGGATTGATGTTGGGGCAACTTCTTTCTCTTATGAGTATCGACAATGTCATCGTCGAGAGTCGTCCCAAAGAGTATGTAGAAGGCCGTAGTCGCGCAGGTCAGATCACGCCAGCAACGGTGAAGATTCTGACTGAGAGTGGTGTCGGTTCGAGAATTGCGTCTGAAGGCATGGTGCATTCTACGTTGCAGTTTCATTATGAGGGCGCGACACGCGAACTGAATTTTGAAGCACTCACCGGTCGTACCGTCACCATCTACGGCCAACAGGAAATCATCAAGGATCTGATTGCTGCGCGGTTGAAAACAGACTATCCACTATTATTCGACGCTGCCGATGTGCAGATTCATGATGCCGACGCCAATACACCTTCAGTGACGTTCAAACTCAACGGCGTACAACAGGTGCTCGATTGCGACTTCATCGTCGGTTGTGACGGTTTCCACGGTATTTGTCGCCCATATATCGCTGATTCCCTCAAGTTTTTCTCGCACGCTTATCCGTTCGCCTGGCTGGCGGTGCTGGCTGAAATGTCGCCCATTTCCAGGGACGTCATCTTCGCCAGCCACGAGTCCGGGCTCGCGTTGTTCACCATGCGCTCGCCCAGCGTTTCAAGAATCTACCTGCAATGTTCGCCTGACGCACAGGCCGACAATTGGTCTGGCGCGCAAATGTGGGATCTCTTGCAAGCTCGTATCGAAGGCCGACCCGAGAAAGTCAACGGCGGCGCCGTTATCGAGAAGAGCATTGTCCACCTGAGGAGTTTCGTTGCCGAAAAGATGCAGAAAGGCAGACTGTTTCTGGCCGGAGATGCCGCACATATCGTGCCGCCGTCTGCCGCCAAGGGGCTTAATCTCGCGGTGTCCGATGCCAACATTCTTGCTCGCGCTTTCGAGCGGTTTTATGCACACGACAAGGATGACCTGCTGCTGTCCTATTCCGACATTGCCCTGAAGCAGGTGTGGAAGGATGTGCAGTTTTCCCACGCGATGGTCATGTTGTTTCATCGTTTCGACCACAACGCCGATTTTCATCGGCGACTTCAGACGGCCGAACTCGATCGCATTCTCGGGCCTGGTCCGGCGGCGCAGAATTTCGCAGAACTGTGGGTCGGCAGTCCTCCTTTCGAAGCGTCGATCTGAATTGGGATCTGAACCGGTCAGCCACCAGGCTACCCTTCGCAACATGGAATTGTGCAATGGATCAATCAAGGAAGATCCTGATCATCTTGCATCAGGAACATTCTACGGCGGGCCGCGTCGGCCAGCTGTTGGAGCAACTGGGATTCGAGCTTGACATCCGCAAGCCGCGATTCGGCGAGCCGCTTCCGCAGGACATGCGCGAACACGCCGGGGCGGTGGTTTTCGGCGGTCCCATGAGTGCCAATGACAGCGATGCCTACATCCGCGAAGAGATCGACTGGCTGGCCCATCCCCTGAAAGAAGACAAACCGTTTCTTGGGCTTTGTCTGGGGGCGCAGATGCTGACCCGCCACTTGGGGTCGCGGGTCTACGGCCTGGACAACGGCGGCATCGAAGCCGGTTATTACCCGATCACTCCGCTCGCCGCGGCGCACGAAATCACCGCCGATGCCAGCGCTCCTTTTCCGGATCATGTCTATCAGTGGCATAGCGAAGGCTTCGACTTGCCGACGGGCGCCGTGCAACTGGCGGCGGGGACGACTTTTCCGGTTCAGGCCTACCGCTATGCCGACAACGCCTACGCGCTGCAATTTCACCCGGAAGTCACTTACGAAACGATCGATCGCTGGTCGTCCCTTGGCACCGAACGGCTCAAGGCCCCGGGTTCCAAGCCAGCCCACGAACATACCGCGGGCTGGCATCGGCATGACTCAGCGGTTGAAGCGTGGATCAAGGCGTTTCTGCCGAAGTGGATAGGGACCCCCGTCTGATCCACCGATAAACGGGCATCAAGACCCCGACGAACGCCTTCAGTCAGGGTGATCTCACGGAGAGAGTGCAACATGGATTTTCAGCTCTGGATTTTGTTTTGCGTGGTCTTTCTTTCAGCGGCAATCCTCCCGGGGCCGAATGTCGCGTTCTCCATGGCGCAGGCGTTGGATCACGGTTTCAAGGAGTCATTTCCTGGGGCCATCGGTTTCGGCCTGGCGAGCGGGGGACATGCCCTTATCGTGCTGTCGGGGCTGGGTTTGCTGGTCAGCAAAAACCCCGGAATCCTGTTCTGGCTCAAATGGATCGGTGTGGTCTATTTACTCTATCTGGCGCTGAAGTCGTTGCGCTCGCATACACAAGTTGCCGTGGCCACTTCCAGCAAGCGCACGCCGCTACAAATGTTCACCGGAGCTGTGATCGTTTCATTTACCAATCCCAAGGGCATTCTGACGAACATCATCTTGTTCCCGACCTTCGTCAATAAAGACTTGCCTTATGTCCCGCAGTGCATCGCCTTGATTGCGACCGCCATTGTCATTTCCACATCGGTGTACGCCATGTACATGCTCCTGGCCCGGCACGCAGCGAAGATATTCAAGACAAAGCGCCAGATGAGTGTGGTGACGGGCGTTTTGTACATCGGCGTCGCCACTGCAATTGCCACGACTATTTAAATAAATGTGAGTACCCGGCATTACCCAGCATTCAAGCGAGGTTCGATGTGATTGGCGTATTTGATTTCGGCAGTGGTGGATTGACGGTGATGCGTACTCTTGAGTTTGCATTGCCACACGAACACTTTGTCTATCTGGGAGATCATGGCAACCCGCCTTATGGCAACAACGCATCGGGTGATATTTACGATCTCACCCTGGCCGCTGTTGCCCGGCTTTTCGAATACGGTTGTTCATTGGTCGTGATCGCCTGTAATACCGCCGTGGCCACCAGTCTGCGCAATTTGAAGCAGTCATGGCTGCCAGCGTTTTATCCGGATCGAGAGGTGATTGGAGTCGTCACACCGGTAGCCGAAGAGGCGGCAGATGCCGCTGTCGAGAGTGTGGCGGTTTTTGCCACTCAGCATACGGTGGACTCCAATATTTTTGCCACGGAAATTAACAAACGGAATCCAGCTACAGCGGTGTATCAACAAGTCTGTAACGGTCTCGCCTTGCTGATTGAGCAAGACGCGCCGACAGAGCGGTTGCGGGTCGAAATACGTAAACACGTCGATGCGCTCTTGGTGAGTACCCCGCAAGTTCCACAGATTTGCATATTGGGCTGCACCCATTACGCCCTCGTTGAGCCACTGTGGCGGGCAGAGTTGCCGGGCTCGGTGCGGATTCTGTCCCAGTCCCGTGCGTGCGCTGAAAATCTGACGGAGTATCTGCAAAGCAATCCGCGTTTTTCCAGCGCTAAACCCGGTAGCAACTCGTTCCTTACTACAGGCGATGTTGAAACAGTTTCAGAGCGCGCCTCTTTGTTCTACGGAGCAAGGGTCGAGTTCTCGAAAATCTGACAGGTAAGTTCTAACAACTCAGGAGAAAGATATGAAACTGGTTGGCATGATGGGATCCCCTTATGTTCGGCGCGTGGCCATTTCGATGCGCCTGATGGACTTGAGCCATGAACACAAGCAGATCTCGGTATTTCGCGACACTGAAGAGTTTCGCGCCATCAATCCCGTCATCAAGGCACCGACGTTGATTCTCGATGACGGTGAAATGATCACGGACTCTTCGATGGTGATTGATTATCTGGAGTCGCTGGTCGGCCCGGAACTCAGTTTGCTGCCAAAAGACCCGAAACAGTATCGCAAGGTGCTGTCGCTCATCGGACTAGGCCTGGCCGTGTGTGAGAAAGCGGTGACGCTCGAATATGAATACAACAAGCCGAAGGCGTTTCACTATGAACCCTGGCAAACCCGTATTACCGAACAACTGAGTGCCGCGCTGGAACTTCTGGACCAAGCAGCAGCGAACAAACGCGATGCTCACTGGCTGGCAACGGAACAGATATCCCAAGCTGACGTGACGGTAGCCGCCGCCTGGCGTTTCACGCAGTTTCGTGTGCCGCATCTGGTCGATGTCGAAAAATATGCCGCGCTCGCTGCGTATTCCGAACAGATCGAGAAACTTCCGGCGTTTGCTGCTACCCCGCTCAAATAAGCGCCGGGTGATGCTCAGGAGACACAGGGATGTTGAGTCTGGAAGATTTTTTTGCGTTCGGTGAAGCCGGGTACACCTATATACCGCTGTGGCAAAGCCTGCCGTTGCCGGTCGGCGTCGAAGCGCTTTCGCTGTACCAGGCGCTAGCCAATTGCGGGCAGGATTATCTGTTCGAAACCGGGCACTGGCACGACGGTGTGTTCGAGCAGGCGTATTCAGTGATCGGCTTGCCGTGCAATGAGCGTATTGAACTGGATGAAGGTGTCGTGCGCCGTTACTGCAACGACCAATTGTCGACGCGGATTGACTGCGAAGATCCACTGGCGGAACTGGCCCGGCTGCAAAAGCACTTTCGCGTACCGGATTGTCCCGGCCTGCCACCGTTCAGCGGTGGGCTGTTCGGCTACTTCGGGTTCGAAACGACCCGGCTGATTGAGCCACGCCTGCGCCGTGTACCCCGCAAGCCTTCCGGTTTTCATCTCCCTGACGTCTTGCAACTGATCAGCACCGATGTAGTGGTGTTCGACCACCGCGAACGGCTGGCCTGGTGCATCGTGCATGAAAGCTCGAAAACGTTGGGCGACTATCAGAGTGGCATGGATCGGCTCAATCGTCTGGTTGCCAATGTGCGGCCCCTGTTGGTAGCACCGGCACCTTGCGCGCATGTGGCCGAGGTGACTGTTCCCGCCGCCGAATCTGCCTTCCCGCAACCTGCGTTCATCGAAGCGGTGGCGCGGATCAAGGACTACATTGCCGCAGGCGATGTAATGCAGGTGGTATTGTCCCAGCGCATGAGCCTGCCTTTCGAGGAGGATGCCGTGGCGCTGTATCGCTCCCTGTCGGATCTGGGGCAAACACCGTACCGGTACTTGTTGAATCTGGGGGATTGCCAGGTGGTTGGCGCTTCTCCGGAAATGCTGTTCCGCCAGCAGGAGCAAACGGTGACGACGCGGCCCATGGCCGGCACTCGGCGGCGAGGCAGCGTGGTGGCCGAGGACAACCGTCTCAGAGAAGAGCTGCTTGCCGATCCCAAGGAGATCGCCGAACACATGATGCTGGTCGATCTGTCGCGAAACGACCTCGGGCGGTTGGCCAATACAGGCAGTGTGCAGGTAAGCCAGTTGCTCAAAGTGGAATACTTCTCCCACGTCATGCACATCGTCTCGACGGTCACCGGCCAGATAGCCGACGACGTCAGTGGTCTGGAACTGTTCAAAAGCATTTTCCCGGCCGGCACGCTCAGCGGCGCATCGAAGGTGCGTGCGCTTGAGATCATCGCCGAACTTGAGCCGCATGCACGCGGGGTATACGGCGGTGCCATCGGTTATCTGGACTGGAACGGTCGCGCCGATCTGGCGATCACCATTCGCACCGGGCTGCTCAAGGATGCGCGACTTTATGTGCAAGCCGGCGCCGGCGTTGTGCAGGATTCAGTCGCCGAACGCGAGTGGCAGGAAACCATCGAGAAAAGCCAGTTGATGCGGGTTGCGGCGGGCCGCTGCCAAACACTGGCCCAACGTCAGGAGGTGGCCTATGCACTTAATGATCGATAACTACGATTCGTTCACCTACAACATCGTGCAGTACCTGGGCATGCTCGGTGCCGATGTCGAGGTGCGGCGCAACGATCAGATCACCCTGGCAGAAATGGAAGCACTGCAACCGCAGTCGCTGATTGTCTCGCCGGGGCCGTGTTCGCCTGCCGAGGCGGGTATTTCGCTGGCCGCCATCAAACACTTTGCGGGCCGCTTGCCGATACTGGGTATCTGCCTGGGCCATCAATGCATCACTGCTGCGTTTGGCGGAGAGGTACGCAGGGCGCGAGAGGTGCTGCACGGCAAGGTGTCGCGCATCCGTCACGACAGCCGTGACTTGTTCGACGGTTTGCCTGACTGTCTGGAAGTGGCGCGGTATCACTCGCTCGTGGCCGGCGCTTTGCCCGGCGAACTGGTGGCTACGGCCCATGCGCTGGATGAAAACGGCCAGCCTGGCGAAATCATGGCGCTGCGACATCGTGAGCTGCCGATCTATGGTCTGCAGTTTCACCCCGAGTCAGTGATGACGCAGCAAGGGCTGGATATGTTGGGCAATTATCTGCAACTGGTCGAGGGTCGCATCGCCGGGCTGGCGATCTAAGCCGGTTGCCATGGACGGGACTTTGGCTCGTTTTCGTTTTCCCAGCGTTGCAGATTCTGTTCAAGTAACTCATGTGGGAGGGCGCTGGCGTCAAGGCCGACTCAAAACGCGATTAGTGCATCTGTCCGCGTAACGCGGGCAGGTGACAAGTGTAGTGGTCTAATGAAACCTGACTTCGGTCTCTTTTCAGCGCGCAATTTGAGAGGGGCCCTCCCCAGCAGTACTTCGAAACTATCGTAGGAAAATCCCTACGGGCGCATCCGTGATTCCTAGCCCTAAATAAGATTGCTCCGATTATTTGGTTGGTGGCTCATAGCTATCATTCAAGGGCCAGGGCGGCATCTTGATGCCTATCCAAGCCATATCACGCTTGGTCATCGCATTCGGACAATTCAGGGAGGGCGGTTGCGGACAGAGAGGGGATCTGGATCGTGCTGAAACATATCGGTGTGGCCGATCTTTGCGTAGGAATGTTTGTCCAGGAGCTAACCGGTTCCTGTATGGAGCGTCCGTTCTGGAACAATAGCTTTCTCATCCAGAATGAAGAGGTACTGGAAAAGATCCTTGTTCCGGGCATCGTTGGGGCATGGATCGACCTGTCCAAGGGGGTGGACGTACAGGTTTCTGCGTGTGCTGAAACCAATGCGCAAGCGGGGCAAGGCGGACAGCAGCCCTCATGTGCGTCGGACCGATCTTGCGCACAAGCCGTCTGCCCACGTCCGAGGGCGGCAATGAGCGAAGAGTTGTCAAGGGCGGCCGAACTTTGTTCCAGCTCCAAGGCCGCGGTCATGGAGATGTTCGGCGAGCTACGGATGGGGCGGATCGTTCAGTTGGATCGTGTCACGGACATGGTGGGTGAGATATCCGAGTCCCTGTTACGCCATCCTGACGCACTGCTCAGTCTGGTGCGCCTCAAAACTGCCGACGAATATACCTACATGCATTCCGTAGCCGTCTGCGGGTTGATGATTGGTCTGGCACGCCAGTTGGATCTACCGCCGCTCCTGGTAGAAGAGGCCGGTCTGGCTGGCTTGCTGCATGACGTGGGCAAAATGGCGATACCTGCGGCCATCCTGGCCAAGCCACTTCCTTTGAATGACAACGAACACACGACGATGCGCACCCACCCTGAGGCTGGAGCCAGGATGCTGGGGCAAAGTAGGTACTTCACTGACCGGGTGCTGGACGTTTGTCTGCATCACCATGAGAAAGTGGACGGCAGCGGCTACCCCCATAAATTATGCGGAACCCAGATCAGCCTGTTCGCGCGCATGGCAGCCGTCTGTGATGTGTATGATGCCGTGACGTCTGACCGACCTTATCGAGATCGCTGGTGCCCCGCTGAATCGATTCGGAAAATGGCCGGATGGACAGGGCACTTCGATCAGAAAGTGTTTCACGCCTTCGTCAAATGCATTGGTATCTATCCGGTGGGCGCGTTGGTACGACTCCAAAGCGACAGGTTGGCGGTGGTCATGGAACAGCATCACGAATGTTTGCTCACGCCCATGGTGAAGGTTTTCTTCTCGGCGTCGAGTCGCACACCGCTGCCGCCCGAATGCATTGATCTGGCCTGTGGGCAGGACAGGATAGTCAGCTTCGAGTCGGAGAAAACCTGGGGTTTGAAGAACCTCGAAGCGCTCTGGGGCGCCAAGGTGCAAGGCCGCGAGACGCGCTTTGGCTAACGCGGTACGAACCTGGGTTTCCTTGCCAGCGCTTGTCGCTGGTTTTTTTCTTCCGGAGTGTCCGGGGCGCGTAGGAATTCTCCTACGGCGCAACCGCAATCCTTAGTGGTAAATCAGGATGCTCCGATAGTTTCATTGCTATTACTTGGCCATCATCTCTTCAGGCCAACAGAACCGGGCATCCCAAGGCTGGATGTTCTTGCGCCGGATCCCGCCGGATCCGCACTGAACTGGAGAGATGAAGGTGAAAGGACAGGTAGATTCTTCCCCCCTGATCTTGATGCTGCCTGCGGGTTTGACGGCAGCGCTCGGTTGCGCCGCGATACTGATCAGCGCGGACCTCACCCCTGCAAGCGCAGTCAGTTGCGCTTTTGTCCTGCTGGGCTCGCTGTTCATGGGCATGTGGAACAAGCGCTTAGTGAGTACCCGTTTGCACGCCCAGCAAGGCGATCTGCCAGGTCACCTTCCGCTGGCCGTTTCACCCGATGAAGGATTGGGTGAGGTCTGTGCGCAGGTGCTGCCGATCTGGAGCCACCAGATCGATGCGGCGCGCATCCTCAGCGAGGAGTCGATCCTCAAGCTCAGTCACCGCTTCGCGACGCTGTCGGGGGAGATCAGTGCTTCCGCGTCCCAGGGCGCAGGCCAGAATTCGGGCGCACGTCTGCTGGATATCCTTGAAGTCGGTCAGCGGGACCTGGATTCGATCATGGTTGCCCTGCGTGACGCGCTTTTGCGCAAGGAGTCGGAACTCAAGGAGGTCTTGCTCCTTTCTGACTTCACCTCGCAGTTGCAGGAAATGGCCAAGTTCGTCGGGGATATTGCCCAGCAGACCAATCTGCTGGCGCTCAACGCCGCCATTGAAGCGGCGCGGGCGGGGGATGCCGGACGTGGCTTCGCGGTGGTGGCCGATGAAGTGCGCAAACTGTCGAGTCTATCCGGCGAGACGGGGCAGAAAATCAGTGAAACGGTGAACACCGTCAACGCTGCGATCTCTCGCACCGTCGAGCTTTCCCGGCATCAGGCGCAGCAGGATTCACACACCCTGGCTCACTCCGAGCAACTGGTGTCCCAGGTGATCGAGCACTTTCGGCATAACGCCCAGGCCATTGTCGATACCAGCAGCAGTCTTCAGCAGCAAAGCGAAAACGTTGCGACCGAGATATCGGGGGTACTGGTCGCCCTGCAGTTCCAGGACCGGGTCGGCCAGATGCTTTCTTTGGTCAACAACGATCTTTGCAAACTGCATGCGCATATCGCCGAACGCCAGCAACTGGCCCTTGCCGGCGGAACACCTGCCCCGATCATCGCCGAGAGCTGGCTCGAGCAATTGGCAAGCACCTACACGATGCCTGAACAACACGCGATCCATCACGGTAAGCCTGTGGTGAGCAGCCCTTCATCCGAGATCACTTTTTTCTAGGGAGTTTCCCATGAGCAAAACCATCCTGATTGTCGATGACTCTGCTTCCATTCGCCAAGTGGTGAGCATCACGTTGAAGGGCGCAGGTTACGAGGTCATCGAAGGTGTCGACGGTCGCGACGCCCTGACCAAGCTCGACGGCCGCAAGATCCACCTGATCGTCAGTGACGTGAACATGCCGAACATGGACGGCCTGAGTTTCATCAAGGCCGCCAAACTGCTGCCGGCCTACAAGTTCACGCCAGTGATCATGCTGACCACCGAAACCGCAGAGGCCATGAAACAGCAGGGCCAGGCCGTCGGTGCCAAGGCTTGGATGGTCAAGCCCTTCCAGCCGGCCCAGATGCTGGGTGCCGTCTCCAAACTGATCATGCCTTAGCGCCGCCAGAGTCCCTGGAAAGGAGGTTGTCATGACAAACACCACGGCTTGTCTGCGTCGGATCCTGGTGCTCGAGGGTCCCCTGACCATCTACACCGCCGCTGAACGCAAGGACCTGTTGCTGGAACTGTTTCCCTTGGCCCATGAAGTCGAAATGGATCTTGGGGGTGTGGACGAAATCGATACCGCCGGACTCCAGCTATTGGTGCTGATCAAGCAGGCGTCACTGAGCCACGGCTCCAGCCTGCTGCTGAGCAATCCCAGCACAGCGGTGCTTGATGCACTGGATATGAGCGGGTTGCACAGCTTTTTCGACGAGTCGGCCACGCCTCGTCAGCAGAGAGGTTGAAACCATGAGTTCGCCCATGAATCTGGACGATGTGCTACAGACCTTCATCGCCGAAAGCCAGGAGCTTCTGCTCCTGATGGAAGACGCGCTGCTGCAGATCGAACAGGCCCCGGATGATGCCGACACCATCAACGCGTTGTTTCGCGTCGCACACACCATCAAAGGGTCTGCCGGCCTGTTTGGCTTCACGCCGATCGTGGCCTTTACCCATGTCGCGGAAAGCGTACTGGATCGGGTCCGCGGACATGAGCTGCGGGTGGACGAGTCGCTCAGCGCGTTGTTCCTCGAAGTGCGGGACCACTTGTGCACGCTCATTGAATTGCTTGCCAGCCACGGCGACCTGCAAGGCATGACAGCAGAGCACGAGCGGCAGGGAGCGGCATTGGTCGAGCGTCTCGACCGCTACCTGGAGCACTGTCCGGAACCGGTGCAGTGCCTGGCAACGGTCGAACCGCCGCAATCGGCTTGCGTCGCGCGTTGGCATGTGTCCCTTCGCCTGTGTCCCGACGTTTTGCGCAACGGCATGGATCCGCTGTCATTGCTGCGCTACCTCAACAGCTTCGGGCAAATCAGCGCTGTCGTGTGTATCACCGAGGGCATGCCGGATATCGCGGCAATGGATCCGGAAACCTGTTACCTGGGGTTTGAGCTGGGGTTCGTCAGTGATGCCGACCAGGCCACCATCGAAGGGGCCTTCGACTTCGTTCGCGAGGGCAGCCGGATCTGCGTGTTGCCATGCAACGGCGACCTGGCCGGTTTCCGGGCCTTGATCGGCCGTCTCGATGCTGAGCCCGATGCCATGGTCGAGGCCTTCGTCGCCTGCGGTTCCGTCACCCGTGAAGCCTGGCTGGCCAGTTCGTCTTCTGGCGAGTCGACGGTCGTTGCGGTGGCCCCCGAGGTGCCAGACCAGATGGCGCGCGATGACGCGACCAAGAGCCGGGGGGCAAAAGAGGCCCGTCCGGCCGAAGGTAATCTGATTCGGGTCGACGCCGGCAAACTGGATCAATTGATCAACCTGGTGGGCGAGCTGATCATCGCCGGCGCTGGCGCCAACCTGGGGGCCATCCAGAGCGGCATCGGCGAGTTGATTGAAGCGACCAGCTCGCTCTCGCGCCTTGTCGAGGAGGTGCGCGACTGTGCCCTGACCCTGCGAATGGTGCAGATCGGTGCCACGTTCAACCGCTTCCAGCGGGTGGTGCGCGATGTCTCCAAGGAGCTGGGCAAGGACATCGCCTTGCACGTCTTTGGCGCCGAGACCGAGCTGGACAAGACGGTGGTCGAGCGCATCGGCGATCCCCTGACCCATCTGGTGCGCAACGCCATGGACCATGGAATCGAAGCCTCCCATGTGCGTCGTGAACGTGGCAAGCCAGAGCAGGGTACGGTTCGCCTCAACGCCTATCACGAGGCCAACAGCATCGTCATTGAAGTCAGTGACGACGGTGGCGGCCTGAACAAGCAACGCATCCTGGCCAAGGCGATGGAGCGCGGCCTGGTTGCCGAAGGGCAACAGCTGGCCGACGGCGACATTCTCAATCTGATTTTCGAGCCAGGCTTTTCCACCGCCGATCAGGTCAGCAACCTGTCCGGGCGCGGCGTGGGGATGGATGTCGTCAAACGGAACATCGTCGCGCTGCGCGGCTCGGTCAATCTGGAAAGCGAAGAGGGCGTGGGCACCACGGTGCGTATCCGCCTGCCGCTGACCCTGGCCATCATCGATGGTTTTCTGATCGGAGTCGGCAACGCTTCTTACGTCGTGCCCCTGGACCTGGTCGAGGAGTGCATCGAGCTGTCGACCGATGACGGCGACAACCAGGAATTCCTCGACCTGCGAGGTGCGGTGCTTCCGGTGCTGCGTCTGCGCGAGATGTTCGCCATCGATGAGCCCAACCATGGCCGTGAAAACATCGTGGTGGTGCATTACGCGGGGATGCGGGTAGGCCTGGTCGTCGATCAATTGCTGGGGGAGTTCCAGACGGTGATCAAGCCGCTGGGCAAGATTTTCGGTACAGCTCACGGACTGGGCGGCTTCACCATCCTGGGGAACGGAGCGGTAGCGTTGATCCTGGATATTCCCAAACTACTCGGGCAAGTCGCCAGCCAGCAGAAGCACGGTACGACCCTCAGCCCTGAATTGACTCAATAGTGTTCCCTGGAGTACAGCTCATGACCGTTAAAAAGAATATCTCGCTGCTGGTCGCCTCAGCTCTGTTGGGCATCCTGATCCTCGTCAGTCTCAGTCTCTATCTGATGGGTGGGGTCAGGAGCACCGCCAGCTATGCACAAGTCAACACTGTGCCCAGCCTGCAGTTGCTGGATCATGTGGCCCTGGCCCTGGCGCAGAGCCACAGTCGCCAATGGCAGAGCCTGTCCGGACCTGTCGGCGGTTCCCAGCAAAGTGACAGGGAGTCGGTACTCCAGGCACTCGATCGGTACCAGAAAGAGTTCGTCTCCGACGATCGTGACGCCACGCTGCTCAGCGCCTTGCGCAGCACAGTCAACGAATACAACCGGGGGGCGGAACGTTTCGACAATGCCCTCAGGAGCGCGGCCCCTGAAGCCCGTAGTCTGCTGCTCGACCTGGACGTGACACGTGAAAAGGTGACTTCGGCCCTGGGCGATATCCGCCAGCACAACCTGGACCTGGGGGAAAAAAATGCAGCGATTGCGGCATCGACCGAACAGACGGCGATCTACAGCATTGCCTTGGTCGGTGGTGCTACCTTGCTGGCCATCGGCTTGATCGGCTTCTTCCTGGTGCGCCGGCTGCTTCACACATTGGGTGGCGAGCCCGACGATGTACGCCGGCTGGCGGAGCGGTTCGTGGCCGGGCAGCTGGATGTGCAAGGCAGTGGCAACGGCCTTGAGCGTACCGGACTGATGGGGTCCATGGACCGCCTGAGCGGGACCTTGAACCAGTTGATCAGCGATATGAACAGCATGTCCGCGGAGCACGACAAAGGCGACATCGACGTGCAGATCGATGCGGCACGCTTCGCTGGCAGCTATGGGCTGATGGCCCAAGGCATCAACGATATGGTCGCCGGGCATATCAACGTCAAGAAGCAAGCCATGGCCTGCATCAAATCGATCAGCGAGGGCGATCTGCAGGCGCCCCTGCAAGCCTTCCCCGGCAAGAAGGCGTTCATTAACGTCACCGTCGAACATCTGCGCAGCACCATCATGGCGTTGATCGAAGAGATGCGTCACATGTCGGACGAGCATGAGAAAGGCGACATCGATGTGCACATCGACGTACAGCGATTCCAAGGCTCCTACCGTCAGATCGCCCAAGGCATCAACGACATGGTCGATGGCCATATCAGCGTGAAAAAACAGGCCATGGCTTGCATACGCTCTTTCGGCGAAGGCGACCTGTCGGCGCCCCTGGCCCAGTTCCCCGGCAAAAAAGCCTTTATCAACGACAATATCGAGCAACTGCGCAGCAACATCCAGGCGCTGATCGAAGACACCCAGATGCTCAGCGAGAATGCGGTAGTCGGTCGGCTCGATACCCGTGCGGACAGTACTCGCCACCAAGGGGATTTCCGCCGCATCGTGGCGGGGATCAACAGCACGCTGGACTCGATCGTCGCGCCCCTCAGCGAGGCGATGGAGGTCATGATGGCCCTGTCCGGTGGTGACCTGACCCGCAGCGTCAAGGGTGATTACCAGGGCAGCCTGCAAGACCTGAAGAATGCGGTCAACGAAACGGTGAGCAAACTCTCGCAGATCATTGGCGAGGTTCGCAGTTCCGCCGATTCGCTGTCCAGCGCTTCGGAAGAGATCTCCGCCACGGCCCAGAGCATCAGCCAATCGGCTTCGGTGCAGGCGGCGTCGGTCGAAGAAACGTCAGCGTCGATGGAACAGATGTCGGCGTCGATCTCGCAGAACACCGAGAACGCCAAAGTGACCGATGGCATGGCCGGCAAGGCGAGCAAGGAAGCGAGCGAGGGTGGGCAGGCCGTCAAGGACACCGTCTCGGCCATGAAAACCATCGCGGAGAAGATCGGGATCGTCGATTCGATTGCCTATCAGACCAATCTGCTGGCGCTCAACGCGGCCATCGAAGCGGCCCGTGCCGGCGAGCATGGCAAGGGCTTCGCGGTTGTCGCCGCTGAGGTGCGCAAGCTCGCCGAACGCAGCCAGGTCGCGGCGCAGGAAATCGGCCAGGTGGCCAAAAGCAGTGTTGCCCTGGCTGAACGGGCCGGCAACCTGCTGGATGAGATCGTGCCCTCGATCACCAAGACCTCCGATCTGGTCCAGGAGATCGCGGCGGCATCCGAAGAGCAATCCATCGGCTCCGAGCAGATCAATACCGCCATGTCGCAGATGAGCCAGATCACTCAGCAAAACGCCTCGGCCTCCGAAGAGCTGGCCGCCACCGCCGAGGAAATGAGCAGCCAGGCCGAACAGCTACAGGAGTTGATGGGCTTTTTCACCTTGCAGGGGCGGGTGGCGGTGTCTGCCGTACCACGGGCCTCTGCTACCGGTCTGGGCGGCCTGCAAAGCAGCGAGCATGCCCAGGAAGGCGGTTTCATTCGCTTCGGGAGTTGAGACATGGACGCTGCAGCCTTGAGCCATTTCGAGTACGTGCCGCAGAGTCCGTGCGACAGCGAACTCCTGCAATTGCTGACGTTCGTGTCCGCCAGGGAGGTCTATGCAATCGATACCTTGTGCGTGCGCGAGATCATCGAATACGGCCAGGTGACGAGCGTACCGATGATGCCCGATTTCATCCGCGGGGTGATCAATCTCCGCGGTTCGGTGGTCCCGGTGATCGATCTGCAGGCGCGCTTCAGCAAGGGCGCCACGCAGCGAGGCAGCAGGACCTGCATCGTTATCCTGGAACTGACCCAGGAAGGCGAACCCCACGTACTGGGCATTGTCGTCGACTCGGTGAGCGAGGTGATCGAAATCGAACTGGCGGACGTCAAGGCCGCGCCGGCGATCGGAAACCGGATCCGTGAAGACTTCATTCGAGGGATGGTCAAGGTACGAGGGGCGTTCCTGACTGTGCTTCAGATCGACCAGGTGCTGTGTGTCCGTGAGATCGCCAGCCAATTGCATTGAGCCGTCGTGCTCAGGCGTGCCTACGTTGTCTTGAGAGGGGGCTGCCGCCTGCGGTGGGCCCCGAGGAGTGAACCATGTCCATATCTGCGTCGCGCCCATCGGCCCAAGGGACGGCAGCCCAGCAGTACCTGACCTTCAGCGTCGGCCAGGAGATGTTTGCGGTCGGTACCCCATGCGTCCGGGAGATTGTCGAATACGGTCCGATCACCCCGTTGCCGATGGCGCCGCAGAAGGTTCGCGGCATCATCAATCTGCGCGGGGCGGCCATTGCGGTGCTGGATCTCGGCCTGTGTTTCGGCGGGGCCCAGACCTTGGAAAATCCGCGCACCTGCATCGTCATGCTGGAGATCCACGGCAGCAGTGGCGCCGGCCTGGTGGGCATCATCGTGGACGCCGTCAGCGAAGTGCTGGAGATCCCGGCCGAACAGATCGAGCCGGCGCCGGCGCTCCAGGGACGCCTTAGTCCTGAATTCGTAGTGGGGGTCGGCAAGCTCAGTGATCGTTTTGTGTTGTTGCTGGACATCGAGCATCTGCTCAGTCGCAATGACTGGTCGGCACTCCTTGCTTCGAGCATCGATGAAGGCGGGTTGAAAGCATGAATGCCGTCCTATCAGACAACGAGTTCCAGCAGTTTCGGGCGATGATTCACGAGATTGCCGGAATCAGCCTGTCCGTTGCCAAGAAGCAGCTGGTCAGCGGCCGTTTGGCCAAGCGCCTGCAGTTTTTCAACTTGACCACCTACGGCAGCTATTACCGTTTGCTGATGAAGGACCAGGCCGAGTTGCAAATGGCGGTGGACCTGCTGACCACCAACGAGACCTATTTTTTTCGAGAACCCAAGCATTTCGATTTTCTGCGCAACGTGGTGCTCGCCGAGCTGCGTGGCAATGGCCCGGTGCGCATCTGGAGTGGTGCCTGCTCCACGGGGGAAGAACCCTACACCCTGGCCATGGTGCTGGCTGACAGTCTGGGCACCCGGCCATGGGAGATCCTCGCTTCCGATATCAGCAGCCGGGTACTGGAAAAAGCCCGGAGCGGACGCTACCCACTGGATGGTATCCGCGGTATTCCCGAGCCGCTGCTGAACAAGTACTGCCTGAAGGGCGTGGGCAGCAACAATGGCATCTTCATGGTCGACCGCGCGTTGGCGTCACGGATTACCTTCACGTCGATCAACTTGAACAACCCACTGCCTTCGGTGGGGCAGTTCGACTTGATCTTCCTGCGCAATGTGATGATCTATTTCGATAACCAGACCAAGTCCGAGGTGGTCAAGCGCTTGAGCAAGCATCTGCGGCCAGGGGGTTATTTCATCGTGAGTCACTCGGAAAGCCTGAATGGCATCAGCGACGAATTGCACCTGGTCAAACCCTCGATCTACCGCAAGCCGGACGCTTGAGATGGTTCAGGTGATCGAGTATTTCCTGCAGCCCGGCGACGTGGCGTTCGGAGGACGCCAGATGCGCTTGTGTACGGTGCTGGGGTCCTGTGTGGCCCTGGTGTTCTGGCACCCGCACCGCTTGTTGGGCGGCATGTGTCATTTCATGTTGCCTCGTCGGGGCGGCCGCGGCGCCGGACACCTGAACGGCCGTTACGCTACGGATGCCTTGGTGCTGTTGCTCGAATGCATCCATCGGGCGGGGGCCCGGCCCGAGCAGTTCGAAGTGAGTCTTTTCGGCGGGGCCGACATGTTTCCCGGAGTAGAGCGCGGTGACGCTACCGGGATCGGCCAGCAGAACGTCAATGCCGCCAGGCGCTTGATCCAGGACCATGGATTGCAGTGCCGGGCCTATCACGTAGGTGGCCGAGGGTATCGCCACCTGGTGTTCGATGTGGGCAGCGGACGCCTCCAACTCCATCATGCCGACTCGGTACGCAAGGTATTCGAATCGCCCAAGAGTAATCTCAGATGACGGCTATCAAGGTCTTGATCATTGATGATTCCGCAGTGGTGCGCCAGGTGTTGAGTGCGACCTTGAACCAGGCCAGCGGGATACAGGTTATCGACGTTGCCGTCGATCCGGTGTACGCCATGGAGAAGATGAACAGGCAATGGCCTGATGTCATCGTATTGGACGTCGAGATGCCACGAATGGACGGTATTACCTTCCTGAAAAAGCTGATGGCGCAGAAGCCTACGCCGGTGGTGATCTGTTCGACGCTCACAGAGAAGGGCGCCAAGACCACCTTGCAGGCATTGGCGGCCGGTGCAGTCAGTATCGTCACCAAGCCACAGTCCAACCTGCGACAGTTCCTGACTGAGAGTGCGGATGAACTGGTCCAGGCCGTCAGGGGCGCAGCGAAGGCCAACCTGCGGCGCAGGGTGGGTGCACGGACGCCTGCCGACGTACCGCCTCGGCTCAGTGCTGACGCTATCCTGTCCCCTGGGGCCGTGGCCATGGCGCGCACGACTGAAAGCATCGTGGCCATCGGTACTTCCACCGGCGGCACCCAGGCCCTGGAACAGGTTCTCCAGGGGCTGTCGCGGGTCTGTCCAGGCATTGTCGTGGTGCAGCACATGCCGGAGAAGTTTACCGCCGCCTTCGCCGAACGCCTCGATCATGTTTGCGAGATCGAGGTCCGCGAGGCGGTACAGGGCGACCGCATCATCCCCGGGCGTGCGCTGATTGCGCCGGGAGGCACTCACATGCTGGTCAAGCGCAGCGGTGCCCAGTACCAGGTGGATATTGTCCAGGGGCCTCCCGTCAGCCGGCATCGACCTTCGGTGGATGTACTCTTCCGTTCGGTCGCACGCAGCGCAGGTAGCAACGCCCTGGGCATCATCATGACAGGCATGGGGGACGATGGCGCTCGTGGCCTCAAGGAAATGCGCGATGCCGGCGCCAGGACCCTGGGCCAGGACGAAGAGTCTTGTGTGGTGTATGGAATGCCGCGCGAGGCGTTCAAGCTGGGCGCGGTCGAGCGCGAGCTGCCCCTGGAACAGATCGCTTCGGCCATCCTTGGCGTCCGCGGCCATCAGCCCTGATCAAGGTGTTCAGACCAGCCCTTCATTCAAGGCGTAGCGCACCAGGTCGGTGCTGGTGGCAAAGCACATCTTTTCCATCAGCCGAGTCTTGTGGGTGCTGACGGTCTTGTTGCTGATCACCAGCTGTTCGGCGATCTGGTTGACGCTCAGTCCTTGGGCCAGCATGCGCAGGATCTGGAACTCACGCGAGGTCAGGCTCTGCGAGGCGTTCTCGGGTGTCACGCCACTGCTTTGCAGTGCGATCTGCTCGGCCAGTTGTGGGTCGAGGTAACGTGCGCCGGTGCTCACCTTGCGGATCGCGGCCAACAGCGCTTCCGGGTCGCGGTCCTTGGTCATGTAGCCCGAGGCGCCGGCACGCAGGGCACGTTGGGCGATGTGGGCTTCATTGTGCATGCTCAGGATGAGCATCGGCAGTTTGGGGTAATGGGCATGGATACGGCTGATCAGATCCTCGCCACTCGAACCGGGCATGGTCATGTCGAGCAGGAGCACATCGATCTCGGTATGGCGCAACAGCTCCAGGACCTGGGCTCCGTTCTCCGCTTCCGCCACCACGCAGATGTCCTTTACCAGCGCGAACAATTGCTTGAGGCCTTCGCGCATGATCGTGTGATCGTCGGCCACCATTAAACGGATCATGAGTCGTGACTCCTTGAATCAGGTACGCGCAGTTGGACAGTGGTACCGCTGCCCGGGCTGCTGGATATGGTGGTAGTGCCTCCCAGGGTCAGGCCGCGTTCGCGCATTCCCAGCAAGCCGAGGGTCCGGGTTGATTGTTCGCGTTGCTCGAAGCCTTTGCCGTTGTCGGTGATCTCCAGTGACCAGCCGTTCTCGCCTTGCTCGAACGTGATATCGACCCGAGTGGCTTCGGCGTGTCGGGCGATATTGGTCAGCGACTCCTGGGCGATCCGAAATGCAGCGGTTGCGCTGGCATCGTCCAGATGGATTTTTTGCGCAGGAACCTGCAGGTTGCAGTCGATGCCCCATTGCTGCTTGAACGTGTCGGTCAGCCATTCCAATGACGCGACGATGCCCATGTTGAGGATGGAGGGGCGCAGGCTGGTGGAAATGTTCCTGACCACCTGCACCGTTTGGTCGATCAGTTGCAGCAGGCGTGCCACTTGTTCGCTGAGCTGGGGCAATTGCTCGCCGTACTGGAAGCGCAGCAGCGAAGTGCCCATGCGTATTGCCGTCAGATGTTGTCCGAGCTCATCGTGGATTTCCTGCGCAATGAGCTTGCGCTCCTCTTCCCGCGCACTTTCCCGACTGGACATCAACTGGCGCAGTTGCTTGTTGAGCGATGCCAGGCGCATTTCAGCCAGGCGCAACTGCGATATGTCGCGAACGACTGCCAGCACGGTGGCGATCTTTCCCTGGATGTCCTGCTCGGGTACGAGACTGATGTGATAGACGCGCTGCAGTCGATGCTGCTCGGTGAGCACAAATTCATGCTCCAGGGGCTGGCCCTTTTCCACGGCCTCGATCACGGCTGCATGGAATAACTGGCTTTGCAGGTTCTTCGGCAGGATCTCGAGCAGATCCTTGCGCAGCAAGTCGATTTGCGGGCGATCCAGCCAGGCTTCCAGGGCGGGATTGACGAACAGCAATTCTCCGGTTCGACTCAGTCGTGCAATACCATCCGGAGAGTTCTCGACCAGCGTGCCGATCTCCTGCTGCCGGGCCAGTTCGTTGCGCTGGGCCTCCAGGATGTCGGTAATGTTGCGAGCGATGCACACCAGGCGATGCAAGCGCCCATTTGAATCGGCTACGGGGACCAGGTTGAAGTGGACGACGAGTGAGCGCTGGCCGCAGGGCAGGTGGGCATCCAGCTCGATGGGGGCTCCCACGGCGATGCAGTGCAGGCAGATCGCCTCGACAATGCTTGCGGCTTCTTTTTCCAGGCACTGGCCCAACGACTGGCCGATCATGTCCGAATGATTTTTGCCGAGCATTTCGCACAGCTTTGGATTGGCCTCCAGGCAACTGAGTTGCTGCTCGGCATCCACGGCGAGCAGGCAAAGCATGTCTTGCGAATGGTCGAAGACTTCGCGGTAACGGCGTTCGCTCTGCGCCAGGTGGCTGTGGGCCGAGCAGCGCTCCCAGGCGATGGCAGCGATATGACTGGCCATTCGTGCATGTTTGCGGTCCTGCTCGCTCAGTTGGATGTCGCCAACGACGAACAACAGGATGACGCCCATGGTGCCGCCGGTCTTGTTGATCACCGGCTCAACCCAGCAACCTCGATAGCCTGCCTTCAAGGCGGGCCGGCTGAACGCGAGGCCCAGGGCATCGCTTTTCAAGTCAGCAATGAAGTGGTGGTGCCCGAACAGCTCGGGACGTCGATCAAGATCGTCGGCCAGGCAGCTTACGATCGAGGACGTATCCGTAGGAGGCGTGCCAGCGGAATCGTCGCCAGGTACAGCCTTGAACGCCATGGCGTTGTGCAACTCGGGGGTCAGAATATCCAGGTAGGCGCCGAGCAGGGGCAGCACCTCAAGGAGCGTGTCGTGGGTGACCATCTTCTGGAAAATGGCGGAGCGCGCATTCTCGGCGCGTTCCTGGCGGCGTAATGCGCTGATGTCCTGGGCGGTGACCAGCACCCCACACAGCTCCCCTGTTTCGTCATGCTCCGGGGTCAGGTTGCACAGGAAATCCATGGATCGACGGGAATGCGTGTCCTTGTTTTCCAGCAGGAACGTGTTCGCTACGCCGGTCGATAACGTGAGCTCTACCTGCGTGCGAAAGTACTCATCGAGCTGATTGGGCGTCGAGACGCGTTCGGTGATGTGAGTGTTGGGAAAACCTCGGGCGCGTTCAAGCTCGGGATTGGCATAGATCTGCTGTCCCAGCCGATTGTAGCGAAGGATGATGTTTTGTGAGCTTTGGGCCAGCGAGAGGTACTTCTGTTCGTTATTGAACAATGCCTGGCGCAAGGCGAGGTGCTCACTGATGTCTTCCAGCTGCGATACGAAGTAAAGCGCTTGGGCATCAGCGTTACGGGCGATGCCCAGGGTCAGGCGTGCCCACAGCGTGCTGCCATCTTTACGGATGTAGCGTTTTTCCAGGGTCAGGCTGGTGCGGTGCCCCTGGATGAGCCTTTGCAATTCATCCTTGCTGATATCGGCGTCGTCCGGGTGCGTCAGACGCTGGAAGGAGGTGGCACGAAGTTCTTCTTCGGTGTAGCCAAGCATCTGGCATAGCCTTCGGTTGGCGGCGATCCACTCACCGCTCATTCGCAACAACGCCAGGCCGGTGCCGGCAGAATGGAACGCCAGGCGGTAATCCTGTTCGGCAACGTGAACGGGTTCGGCGCGGCGGACTTTCACCAGATAGGTGGATTGTCGGGCCTTGTAGTCAAGGGTCACGCTCAGCGTGTCGCCGTTGGCCGACGTACTCTGGAAATACCAGTTCCCCTTGAGTCGCGCATGGGTCAGGTGCTGGTCAAATGTCAGCGGTCTGAGGGAAAAAAGCCCGGGCGAGGGCATCAGGGCGGCGACGCTCTCGCTTAGGCCCAGCAGCTGGCTGGCGCTGTCATCCATGATCAGCAGCGCCCCCTGTGCATCCAGCAACAGGACCCCCACATCCTCGGCATCCTGCGTGGACGGTGTTGCAATCGCCATGGCTGAGTCCATTCGCCCCGTCCTCTAGTGATCCGATCTAGAGCATAGCTTAAGTCTTGCGACCAAAATCGGGTGTTCGACTATGGTCATAAGGTTGCACACGGGCTTTTGATCGATGCTGGTGTACTTGCCGGATGGGGTGGGCAGGCAGACGAAAGGACGAGAGTCCTGTTGGACAGAAACCAGGGATGCGACCACAATGGTGTCATTATGATATCAGTGTGTGCCGCCGACGCAACGAGCGTGCCTATGCAAGCAGCTTCAACACAGAGGGTCAGCCTTCGCAGATGGATCTGGCGGGCGTTTGCCAGTACCAGCCTGTTGCCACTTGTCCTGGTGGAAGGCGTGCTGATCACGACTTATTTCATCACGAACCAGTCCATACGCAATTCCCAGATCGAATATCTGCATCAGAGTGCGACACGAGACATCCAGGTATCGGTTCAGCAGAATGCATTGTTGGTGCAGGGACAGTTGGAGCAGATCCACAAGGCGATCGGCCTTTATGCCAAGTCCACCGAGCATGAACTCACCGAAAACCAGAATCTCACGGCGGCATCGCTTTCATTGAGTGCCGACGGTGTCCGTTACAGCGCGGTAAACGACGGAGCGTCCGCCTCGTTCTATTCGAATGTCACTGCGCCGCAAAAACAGGATCTCTACAAGGTTTCTCTCCTGGCAAACCAGGATTTCATGATGAAGCAGTTGAAGGATGGGGATCCGTTGATTGCCAGCATCTATTTCAATAGTTGGGACAGCTATAACCGGATTTATCCCTGGTTCAATACGCTCGAACAGTATCCCCATGATATGGACATCCCCCAGTACAACTTTTATTACCTGGCCGATGCCCAGCACAACCCGGAGAGAAAAGTCGTCTGGACGGATGTCTACCTGGACCCTGCCGGCCAGGGATGGATGATGTCTGCCATCGCGCCGGTCTACAGAGGCGACTTTCTTGAGGGCGTGGCCGGCGTCGATGTCACGGTCGACGGCATCTTGAAGCGAATCGAGCAGTTGCAGATGCCGTGGGATGGCTACCTGATGCTGGTCAACGACAAGCTCGATGTCATGGCCGTCCCCAAGGCAGGCCAACGTGATTTTTCCCTGCACGTCGAGAACCAGCCCGCTGGAGAACCTGTCGATCGCGAGCGCTTGCAATCGCCGGATTTGAACCTCGCTCGTCATCCGGACCTTGCCAGCCTCAACAAGAACTTGCCCGACCATTCACAAGGTATCGTTGCGCTGACGTTGAATGGACGGCCTCACCTGGTCGCCTGGGACGAGATTCCCTCCACCGGCTGGTTCCTGCTGGCGGTGGTGGACGAAGCGGCAGTCATGCACGAAACCAATCTGCTCGCCAGTCATTACCGCGAAGTGGGTTATCTGTTGGTCGCGGGGCTGGTGCTGTTCTACACCTTGTTCTTTGCCTTCATGTGGTGGCGCACGCGTGATCTCAGCCGCCAATTGAGCACACCGGTCCAAGGGGTCTCCCAAATGATGCGGGAGATCGGTCGGGGCCACTGGCAACCGGCGGCAAGCCCTTCCGATATCACCGAACTGTGGTCAATGTCCAACCAGGCACTGGGAATGGGCAGGCAGTTGGCCCAGGCAGAGTCCGTTCGCAACGCCACGCAGCAGCGTCTTGAGTTGGTCATGGAGAGCTTCGCCGAAGGGCTGTGGGAGTATTACCCCCAGCGGCACCGTTTCATCCTCAAGGGTGCCTTGTGCCAGCGTTTCGGTTTTGCCGCCAATGAAGTGCCGATGGAGACCCTGCTGCAGAACATTCCCGTTGAAGATCGGCAGACCTTCACGCAGTTCCTGGAAGAGGCCAGGGGCAGTGCCAGCGTGGCGCCGGAAGCGGAATTCCGCATCAGGGACGTGCATGGCAAGTTGATCTGGATCCTTTGCCGAGGCCGCACTCTGGAGCCCTCGCGGCTCGATGAGTCCAGTGTCGTGGTCGTGGCGTGTGTCGACATCACGACGCTCAAGCAGACTCAGTTGGATCTGCGGGAGAAAACCCTGGAGGCAGAGGCGGCCAGTACGGCCAAATCCAAGTTCATCTCCAGCATGAGCCATGAGTTGCGAACCCCATTGAATGCCATCTACGGGTTTGCCCAACTGGGGCTCATGCAACCGCCTGACGACGCGTCGCAACAGACAGCCAACCTGCAGGAAATCATCAAGGCCAGTGAACACCTCATGCAATTGGTGGACGATCTGCTTGATCTCTCCAGCCTGCAGGCTGAGAAGCCACTGCTGGATCTCAAGCCGGTGCCTGTGGCAAGCCTGCTATCCAACTGCGCTGACATGGTTTTGCAGCAGGTCTCTGCGCACGGCCAGACCTTGCACATCAAGGCTCCTCCGGATACATGGCATGTCTGGGCGGACAAGCGTCGCCTCAAGCAGGTCCTGATCAATCTGTTGTCCAACGCAATCAAGTACAACCGACCCGGTGGCAATATCACGCTGGGGGCCATGGTTGTCGAGACGGGAGCCCGGTTGCGTCTTTACGTGACGGATACCGGGATGGGCATTTCCCCGGATGTGCAGCAAGAGCTTTTCCGGCCCTTCCAGCGCTTGGGTAAGGAGAACTCTTCCATCCAGGGCACCGGCATTGGCTTGGCGTTGTGCCGGGACCTGGCGGTCCTGATGCATGGCACCATGGGCTTTGAAAGCCAGGTCGGCGTGGGAACCACCTTCTGGATCGACATGTGCTCTTCGGATTTTCCAGCGCCGGCAAGCGATTGCACAGCGTCAGCGATTGGCTTGCCACGCGTGCTGTTGGTGAGCGACAACCCCCGGGATGCCCAGGTGGTTCGGGAGGCGTTGGCCGGTGATTTCGAGTTGCAACGCGTCGATACGTTGCCTGATGCCAGCCTCGTGCTCGAAACCACGACAGTCAGCGTATTGATCGTCGCCACCGCGGACCGTGTGCCTGTGCTGGATACTTTTTTTCGCGGTTTACGCACGAGGATCGGCGAGGCGCAGATGTCGATCATCGTGGTTCGTGCGGCCGATGATCACGCTTCGGTCGACCGATTGGCGTGCCAGGCCATCGTGCCCTCTCCGTTGGATAGCCAGAGTATCCGTCACCTCGTATTGACGCTCGCTGCGAAGAGGGCAGATGCATGTTCACCAAAGTAAATGCTGAAAGCAGGATCGTCATTATCGACGATGTGCCCACCAACCTCCGGCTTCTGGATTCATGCCTGCGAGCCGTGGGCCTGCGCAACATCACCACCTTCAACGACTCGGCCCAAGGACTGGATTGGCTGCTTTCGAACGCCTGGGACCTGGTGTTGCTGGACCTGGATATGCCCGCGCCTGACGGCTTTGAGATCCTCGATCGTCTCAATAAGCGGGACCGCACCGAGTCACCGGTCATCATCGTAACGGCCTTGAATGACCAGCAGAACAGACGAAAAGGCCTGGAAAAAGGCGCCAACGACTTCATCTCCAAGCCCATTGACCTGCCTGAGGTGCTACTGCGGGTACGCAATTGCCTGGAGCTGGCGCAGGCGGCGAAGCTGCTACGCGATGTCAATGCCGAGCTTGAGCGCAAAGTCGAGTTGCGCACGGTCCAACTGGCTTCCAGCTACAAGGCGATCAGCAGCAGCTTGAGTCGAGCAGCCAGCTATCGCGATGATGACACGGGGCAACACATTGTTCGTATCGGCGAGTCCTCCGCTTTGTTGGCCAAGGCAATCGGCATGCCTTCTCAATGGTGCGAACTCCTGAAAATGGCGGCTCCGATGCACGATATCGGGAAAATCGGCATTGCCGATGCGATTCTGCAGAAACCGGGAGCGTTGACGCCGCAGGAAAGGGAAGTCATGCAGGAACATGCCCGCATCGGTTATGAAATCCTGCATGACCCGGACGGTTCTCCCTTGACGGATCTCGCAGCGGAAATTGCCCTGGCGCATCACGAACGTTGGGACGGTACCGGCTATCCCAAGGGGTTGCGGGGCAAGGAAATTCCGTTATCGGCAAGGATTGTGTCGATATGCGATGTGTATGACGCCATAAGAATGCCTCGAGCCTACAAACAGGCCTGGGATGTCGAGCGCTCGAGGCGTTTCATCACCGATCAGGCCGGTACCCAGTTCGACCCTTCCCTGGTGGACGTCTTTTGTAATCTCTTTGACGAAGTAGATCGCTTGCGGTTGCCCGATGTATGAGAGGGCTGATGTTGTCCTATGAGTGTTCAGCTTTGGTATCTCTACGCCAGTGGCGCTTTGATTGAACTTGCGGCAGGAATTGGCAGCGGCCACATGCAGTGTGTGTTGCATGCTACGGGTCCTGTTGTAGCTTGTTTCTATGATGATCTGGGAGCGCTTAGGATTACTCCCTCAATTCAGTAACAACATGGAGCAAGCCACGCTTTATGGATATCGAATTTCGCGGTAATGGCATGCGTGAGAACCCGTCTGTAGGGACCTGCGATGAGTACGGTGTGAGCGGGATTACCAGCTTTGACGATCTGACCGAGGCTCGTCGTAAGATTGCTGAGTCGCACCCAGGCTTTAAACCTCTGTTCTCGCTCGATGATCTGCACCAGGCTTGATACACGTCGGGCCATGCTCGCAGTAATTCAGGAATGGATGACGCCACCGAGGAGGACATCGCGGGGCTGCCTCAAGAATGTTTTGAGAACGATGAATATGTAGGTTATTCGATCACGAAAGCGGAGTTCGCAATTTGCTTTCGCAATTTCACGAACCTGGTAGCAGCTACGTCTTTCGAAGATGCTTGTGCTCATGGTTTGACGCTTGATGAGCAGGCCCTGCAGGAGTGGATTGGTTATCAGGAAAAACCTGTATCGATAATCGACCAGCCAATGTCAGCGCTTTGGTACCCGTTCAGGAGTCTTACCAGGCACTCGCTGCTTTTCCCAACGGCTATTTCACTTCCGATTTAGACCCTGCGAAAAATTTTGCGGTTGCGCGTCATTTTTCAGAAGCGCATGGCTATGAGCTAATGGGCGTAGGTGCCTCTTACATCGGCTTCATTCGTGCTGAGCCGCCTGATCTATCTCTGGCCAATCTCGTTGCGAAAGACTTTTGCGCGCTCTACAACACGAGCGTTGAAAAACTACAAGCACGCATTTTTGCAGTCGCTCAGGCGGTCTCGGGTCGGATTCATCTTTGGCTGCGTTATGTGGAGTGATAATCCCAAACAATCCGCGCCGGCCGCCTTTCGGACCGGTCAACTGCGTTAAGCCCAGCTCAGGGATGAGTCGGATAATCCACGTAGCCACGCTGATCGCCACCGAAGAAGGTGCTCGGGTCTGGTGCATTGAGCGGTAACCCTTCACGAATTCGCCGGGGCAGATCCGGGTTTGCCAGGAAGGCTCTGCCGAACGCAATGATGTCCGCGCGGCCGTCGATCAAGGCCTGTTCCGCCGTCTTGGGATCGTAGCCACCGGCGATCATCAACACGCCGTCCCATGCCGCACGTAATTGACCGATGATTTCATCCCATCGCGGATCGAAGTGCTCGTCCTTGACGGTGCCAACCACGGCGGGCTCGACGAGGTGCAGATAGGCCAGCGTCCATTGGTTCAACGAGCGCACGATGTAGCCGAATGTCGCCTGCGGTGTCTCATCGCCCATGCCCATGAACCGTCCCATCGGCGTCAAGCGTACGCCTACGCGCTCTGCGCCCACTTCGTCGACTACGGCGGCGACCACTTCCAATAACAGCCGTGCACGGTTTTCCAGGCTTCCACCGTAAGCATCCTCGCGCTGGTTACTGTTACTGTTGATGAACTGGTCCAGCAGATAACCATTGCCCGCATGAATTTCCACGCCGTCCATTCCAGAGTCCAGTGCATTGCGCGCGGCGCGGCGGTAGTCGTCGATGATGTCGGTGATCTCTGGAGCCTGCAGAGCACGCGGCACCGGTACATCGCTCCAGACACCGTTGCCATCCGCGTCGACGATGAACGTCTTGCCCGGCACGGGTAACGCGCTCGGGGCAACCGGGCGCGCGTTGTCAGGCTGAAAGCTCGGGTGGGACACGCGGCCCACATGCCAGAGCTGCATGAAGATCAGGCCGCCGCTCTCATGCACCTGGGTGCTGACTGCACGCCAGGCTTGCACCTGTTCAGCGTTGTAGATGCCCGGTGTCCAGGCATAGCCTTGGCCTTGCCGGGAAATTTGCGTTGCTTCGGTAATGATCAACGCGGCGCTCGCACGCTGGCGGTAATACTCGGCGTTCATGGCCGTTGGCACGTCGCCCGGTTGCCCGGCGCGAGAGCGTGTCAAAGGCGCCATCGCCACGCGGTGAGGGAGTGTGTAGGGGCCCAATGCGATGGGTTGGAACAGGTGCTGCGTCATGGGGTGTTCTCCAATAGCGGTACAGAAAGCAGGGTTGCGGCGGACGTTGGGTCAGGCACCGGATGGCTTTAAGTTAATCGGCGGGCGGGCGCTTGATAATCCGAGGAACGCCCAACACTGCATTGCGTGAAACGCAACGCAATGCGGGTCAGGACGGCTGCTCCGAGCGGGTCAGGGGCAGGTTCAACCAGCGTCGGCCGGTGGCGTTCGCCACGGCGTTGCCGATGGCGGCGGCCATGGGACCCTGGACGATTTCGGCGGCGCCGAGAAACGGTTGTCCCGGTTGGTCGAGTAGATAAACATCGACCTTCCTGGGCACCTGCGAAAAGCGCAGGATCGGGTAACCACTCCAGTCGTAGCTGCGTATACCCCCGGCGTCATAGGCGACCTGTTCATACAGCGTCCAACTGGTGGACTGGACGATCCCGCCCTCCACCTGATTGCGCAGGCCATCGGGATTGACGATCTGTCCGACGTCCACCGCCGTGACCACATGCTCGATCTGTATTTCACCGGTCAGCGGATGTACCTGCAGTCTTACCGCGATTGCGCAGTAACCCATGATGTTTTTGTACCGGGCAAAGGCAAAGCCGATGCCTGCGCCAGGCTCATTGCTTTTTTGCTGCCAGCCAATGCCGTCGCGAACCCGCTCCACCACGGCCCGCGCCCGGGGATCTTCCAGATGAGCCAGGCGCAAGGCTATCGGATCGACCCTGGCCCTGGACGCAAGCTCATCCATGCACGCTTCGATCGCAAAAATGTTGATGTGCGCACCCAGTGAACGCATGGCCGAAGTGCGAAAGGGCATCTGGGTGACAAAGTTCATGTTGATGCGTGTAGAGGCCAGCGTGTACAGCGGCACGGCGTTGCGATCGCCATCGCCTTCAGGTTGAGCGATGGGCACCGAAGGTGCGGAGGCGAACGGTCGAGCCAGCAATCGCGCCGGCAGCAGCCGGCCGGCGTTGACGATGCGTTCGTTGTGCGGCGTCGTCCACAGTTCATAGTTCCAGTCCTGCAACCGACCTTGGGCGTTCAGGTTGGCTTTGACTTCGGTTACCATCGCCGAGCTGTAGGGCTCCCAGAGATTTTCCTGCTCGCGCATCCATTGGACCCGGACCGGTGTGCCGGGTATGCGCATGGCAATCAACGCCGCGTCGGCTGCCGCATCGTCCGCGCCGTTATGGCCATAACAACCGGACCCTTCGGTGTGGATACAGCGAACGCGTTCGGGGGGTAGCTGCACCATTTCGGCGATCCCGGCCCGCAGGGGATACACGCCCTGGGTGTGGGTCCAGACGGTGAGGGTGCCGTCCTTGAACCAGGCCACGGCGCAGGACGGGCCAATGGAGCCATGCATCAGGTATTGCTTGGTCACGCGGGCCTGATAGCTGTTGTCGGTCGCACCCTGGGCAGTGCCTTCATGGCTGATCGGGTAGGGGCGTGAAGGAAGGCGTTTGAGTAATGCATGAATGTCCGCGGATTCGGGGATTGCCTGGCCACCGCTCCAGCGCGCCGTTTCGTATCCGCTGCGCATCGCTTTGATCGCTTGCCATTCATCCCGCGCGACCACCGCAAGATAATTGCCGTCGCGAATCACCTGCACAACCCCGGACAGCGCCTCTATCGATGCTGCATCAAGGGCCTGTAGTGTGCAGCCAGGGCGGGGTGGGCGAATCACCCGAGCGTGCAGCATGCCCGGCAGGCGGATGTCCTGGACAAACGCGGCGCCACCACTGACTTTTGCCGGAATATCCAGCCGTTGCAGCGAATGGCCGATCAACTTGAATGGCGCCGCGGGCAGTGCTGGCGAATCGGACTGTGCATACCGGTGCAGATCGACGTTTTTGACAGCGTCGGCGTAGGCCATTCGTTGTCCGTTGGGACCGTGAATGATGCCCTCCCGGGTCGTCAACAGTGCTGGCGCAACCGCCCAGCTACGTCCAGCCGACTCCAGCAGCAGCCCACGTACCTGCGCCGCTGCGTTGAACAGCGCGGTCCCGCTGTCGAAAATACTGTGGCTGCCAGCGGTGTAACCTTCGTTGGGCGTCAGCGCCGTGTCGGCGGTGAGCAGGTTGATCGCTGATGGAGAAACCTCCAGGCGTTCAGCGGCAATTTGCAGCAAGGCAGTCTTGACCCCAGTGCCCAATTCAACCTTGCCGGTATAGACGGTGATGCCTTCATGACCGACGCGGATCCAGGCATCAAGATAGGGATTGGTGCGCAGGCTGCCGGGCAGATCCGGTGCCAATACCACCGTGCCCAGCGTGTCGACTTCGGTGTCCGCCCACGCACGTCGCGGCACCGGTACCAGGGTAAACGCCATCAGCAAGGCGCCCCCACGCAAGAATGCGCGACGGCTGTGATTGACCTCGTTGACCACTGTCATGGCGCGCTCCCGTTTTGCCTGGCGGCAAGGCTGATCGCGTCGATGATTCGCAAGTGGGTGCCGCATCGACACAGGTTGCCGGCCATGTACTCACGAATGGTCTGTTCATCCGGCTGCGGGTTGCTCTCCAGCAGTGACTGCGCGCGCATCAACATACCGGCGATGCAATAGCCGCATTGGGCCGCCTGTTTGTCGATAAATGCCTTTTGCAAAGGACCGGGTTGTTCGGCGGTACCAAGACTTTCCACCGTTCGAACCCGCTTGCCTTCAAGTCCGGCGCAGGGTGTCACGCAGGAAAATACAGGCTTGTCATCGACGATGACCGTGCAGGCGCCACACTGCCCCAAGCCACACCCGTACTTGGCGCCGTTGAGCCCCAGATGATTACGCAGCGCGTAGAGCAGCGGCATGTCAGGTTCGAGGTCCAATGTCCGGGCCGAGCCGTTGACGTTAAGCGTGACTTGAGTCATTTCGTCTCCTGACGTATCGCTTCAAGGGTTGAAGAAAGGTCTGTCCAGGGTTGGTCGGGTCTGGCTTGTCGGCGCAGGTACGAAGCGAGTGCGATGAGTTGATCGTTGTCGAGGCTGGCGGCAAACGGCGGCATCATCGGTCCCGGCATGCCCGGCGTTGCCGGGACGCCTTCGAACACGGTTTTCAGGAAATTGCGCGGGTTCGGGGCTTGCAACGATGACGTACGGTCCAGCGAAGGACGCTCGTCGATTTCACGCATCGGTGCAGCTGGCCCATGGCAGCCGGCACAGGCGCTGGCGAACAGCAGGGCGCCAATGGTCTGATCGGAGGCCCCGGCATTAGCATCTGCGGCTGGGACCTCGGTGGTGACCGTTCTGGCGGGCAAGCTCAGCAGGTACTCGGCGATCGCCTGTGCGTCGCCGACTGGCAAGCGCGCCAGGCCGAGACTGACCGGGCGCATCGGGCCGGCGGCAGTTCCATGGCCGTCCACCACTTCTCCTCGCAGGTAGCTCACCAACTGATCGTAGCGCCAGGCATTTGCACGACGGCCCATGCCCAGCAGCGAAGGCGCTTCCCAACCATCCACGGTACCGCCGGCCAGGCTTGCGCCGGACGTCTCGGCGCCGATCAGGTTCAGCGGAGAATGACAGCCTGCGCAGTGGCCGGGGCCTTCGACCAGGTAGCGCCCGCGATTCCATGCATCGGATTGCTGCGCCACGGGAGTCAGTGGCTCGCCCTGCAGGAACAGTAAATTCCAGAACGCCACTAGCGGCCGGAGGTTCATCGGGAAGCTCATGCGGTTTTGCCGGGCTGGAGCGTGCACGGCAGGGCCACTCATCAAGTACGCATAGGCGTCTTCTATATCGCCTGCCGTCATGCGCCGGTAATGCACGTACGGGAAGGCCGGATACAGGAAGTGCCCATCGCGGGCGATCCCTTCACGCATCGCCCGCTCGAACGCCGGCAGCGACCACTGACCAATGCCAGTCTGCGGATCGGGTGTGATGTTCGTGCTGTAGAGCGTGCCAAACGGCGTCACCAGCGGCAGTCCCCCTGCCAGGTAAGGGCCGCCGGGTCTCGTGTGGCATACCGCGCAGTCGCCTGCTTCGACGACGCGCGCGCCGCGTTGCAACTGCGCCGAATCGAAGGTTCGCGGCCGCTCGATAGGTGCAATCGCCGGACGCCACATCAGCAGGGTAGCAGCGATCGCACCTATCGAAGCCAGGACCGCGGCGCCGATCCAAAACGGTCTGGACCTCATGGAAATGCCGATCATGGGCATCCCAAGCCTGAGGCACGCGCGCTGGACATTGAGGATGGATTCGAGGTCATTGACGTCTCCTTGATCAACCGGAAAAGGGCGCCGATGGAGAGTCCTGCGCCGAGTGCCCAAGGGTAGAGAAGGCCCATGCGCCGGAGTATCAGCGGATCACGCAAAAGCCTGTTGCGCCAACCGCAACACCGCTGGCGTTGCGTGTCGCGCATCACTTCATTGCCCGATCAATGGGTTCTCCGGGCAGACCGCTGCCCTTAGCCTGACGATCACTTCCCCAAACCTACCGAGGTGTCATCATGTTCATGGGCAATCCCGCCGCGACGGCCAAGGCCGAACAACACGCTTCACTTTCCGGCCTGATGGTCGCGTTCCTGGCGTTCTGCTGCGGCGCGGTCGTGGCCAATCTTTATTACGCTCAGCCGATTGTCGAATTGATCGCGCCGCAAATTGGCCTGTCCAGCACCAATGCGAGCCTGATCGTGTCGCTGACGCAATTGGGCTACGCCCTGGGTTTATTGCTGCTGGTGCCATTGGCTGACCTTGCGGAGAACCGGCGCCTGGTGGTGGGCCTCACCCTCGCGTCGGGCGTTACCCTGTTGTGTGCCGGGCTGACGCACTCGCCGTCGATATTCCTCGTCTTGTCGCTGCTGATCGGCCTCACATCGGTAGCGGTGCAGATCCTGGTGCCCCTGGCCGCACACCTGGCTCCGGAAGCAACACGAGGCCGGGTGGTGGGCAACATCATGAGCGGCCTGTTGCTGGGCATCCTGCTGTCGCGTCCGCTGTCGAGCCTGTTGGTGGACGTGTTCGGCTGGCGCGGTGTCTTCTTCAGTGCGGCGGCGCTGATGGCTGTTATCGCCCTGATCACCGCCATTGCGCTGCCGCGTCGCGTACCGACGCATCGGGCGACTTATGCCGCATTGATCGGCTCGGTGTTTGCGCTGGCCCGGCGCCATTCGGTCCTGCGCCAACGTTCGTTGTATCAGGGATTGTTGTTCGCCAGCTTCAGCCTGTTCTGGACCCTGGCGCCCATCGAGCTGATGCGCCACCACGGTTTCAGCCAGGTGCAGATCGCGATCTTTGCGCTGGTAGGCGCCGTCGGTGCCGTGGCCGCGCCCATTGCCGGACGCTTGGCCGATGCAGGTCATGGCCGTCGCGGGACACTCGTTGCGCTGCTGTTGGCTCCGGTCTCCTTGTTGATTGCAGCGCTGCCCGGCAGTGGTTACATCTGGCTTGTCGTGTGCGCGGTGCTGCTGGATTTTGCCGTGCAACTGAACATGGTGCTGGGCCAACGCGAGGTGTATTCCATCGACCCGCACAGCCGGGCTCGATTGAATGCCGTGTACATGACCAGCATCTTCGTCGGCGGCGCCTTGGGATCGCTGGTGGCCAGCCCGCTCTATGAGCATTTCGGCTGGAGCCTCTCTGCGGTGGCGATCGCGTTGCTGCCTGCCTTGGCCCTGGTGATATTCATGAGTCGCAAGGCAGATGTCTGACCAACAGGCATCGAGGAGCGCGGCGAAGCACAGTCCTGCAAGACGGCGGGCGAACGGTCATGCACAATCAGCTCCGTTCCCTTTCGACCGGACTCCGCTGATGGACAAATTGCTGGCGTTGAAGATGTTTGTTGAAACCGTGCGTTGCGGCGGTTATTCCTCTGCGGCGCGCAAACTTGGAATCTCCACCTCTTCGGTGACACGCCAGGTGGCGGGCCTGGAAAGCGAGCTGGGCGCCAGCCTGCTTAACCGCACGACCCGCAACACCAGCGTGACCGTCGCCGGGCAAGCCTATTTTGAAAAAGCCGTGGCTATTCTGGAGGCCATCGATGAAGCCGATGCCGTGGTCGCCGACCGCGGCAGCGAGGCGCAAGGGCGCCTGCGGATCAGTGTCCCCGTCGAGTTTGGCCGGCGAATCATCGCGCCACATCTGGGCCGACTGCTCGACCGTCATCCGGGACTGGAAATCAGCGTGTCATTGAGCGATCAGGTTGGTGACCTGTTGAGCGAGCAGATCGATGTGTCCGTGCGCCTCGGCTCGTCGGTGGTCAGCGAGGACATCGTCAGCAAACGGGTAGGGGGCTTCCAGCGCTGGGTCGTCGCCAGCCCGGATTACCTGGGCCGTCACGCGGCGCTGAGTCATCCTAATGACTTGCTGGGGCACCAGTGCCTGCGCTTCGATTACGGTGGATCGCATCATCACTGGACGTTTCAGGGCGACGAGCAACCCCTTCAGCTCAACGTGCATGGCCGGTTGCAAAGCAACAACGCCGACATCTTGCGCGAGGCCGCAATCGCGGGCGGCGGGGTGGCTCTGCTGGCCGACTGGCTGGTGCGCGATGACGTCGCCGCAGGTCGACTGACACGGTTGCTGGAGCATTACGAAGTCAATCCGGGCAGTGCGAGCAGCTGCATCAATGCGCTGTATTTGCCCAATCACCGCGGCTCCAGCCGCATCAATGTGTTCATCGATTTTCTTGCGGAGATTCTCGCCTCTGATCGAATGGCCCAATAAGGGATATCGCCGAGATGTGTAGCGCCAGATCCTCAAGTGACGTACTGAGGACCTTAATGACTGGCCGATATTCCTCTTTTTATCACCGCTGCAGAGCGACTATTGATGGGTGTCCGCTTCCTCAGCCGGATAAAACTCGCCTTCCTTGCCCATCTTTGTCAGTCGTTCGCGCGCGATCCGCTCAACATGGGCCACTGCGGCCTGATCGTCAGGGTTGACCAACTGCAGGCACAGGCGTTGGACATTCTGATCGTGGGTGCCTTCGCTGAGCATTTCGTGGGTGAAGACTTGTGCGCCACGCCAGAGGCATAGCTGGGTATGAGTCCCGCCGAGCCATATCTCGTTGATTGATCTGAGGTCAGTGGTCGCCAGTTGATCCACGGTAATTGTCTTATCCATTGCGCTGTACCTTACCAATGATTGGTTACAGGTAGACTTACAGGCACAGCGGGTGTTCCCAACGTCGGCGGTTCAACCGCGCCAAGCCAAGGAGTGGCGAACCTCATAAAAAAGTGGACAGTATTTCCAGTAAATAAATCTGGCCCCTTCATTGCCGGTCCCTTTCATTGCCAACAGACCACTATGGTCGGCTGCTGCCTTGCAGGCAGAATTCCGCCAAGGAGCGGTCCTTTGAAAGCGTCTACAGAAGAAGGACCGATTCAGCTCTATTCGACAGGCCTGATTGAGTCCCTCAAGAAGGGCTAGAGTGCATCCTTTAACCAAACAGTAGAGGCAAATTACATGCATTTCGTCCGCCTCGGAGAGTACCTTGCCGCTTCACGTATTACCGGGCCTCGGCATAATCTCCTGCAACTGCGCCTAGAAGTTGGTGAGCAGCATGAGCCGATCTGCGAGTGTCTACCGCCGCAGGGGGCATGTAATCACGAGCCATTGATTGAGGCCGATATCGTTGCAAGCGTACTCGAAGGAACATCGGAGGCGAATCGACGCTTCGGCACCGCACATGTCGTAACGCACATCCGGTACGTCCGAAATGACACCAAACCTGAAGTAGTCTATGGCCTCTTGGCCTTCAGAATCATTGAGCAGTTGCACGTCGGCGGCACATTCGTTGAGGGCAGCAACACGATTTAGTCCTTACCTCAAGCGAACTTCTGGGCAGGTAGTTAAAGGACGGGTACAGCTCGGCCTGAATCGCCTCTGATTTTCTAGATGAATCAGAATGACCGCTTCTGGCCGATTTCTGCCGGTGGCGACAGGCAGAAAACGGCCAGAAGCAGCCGCCTGAAGGTGTCGACAAAAATTCGGGCGACTCAGCTTCTGTTGGTTGACGCGCTTTCTTGATAAGGTCGCATGCAATAAGCCCTGTCGTTCGCCAAGGCTTTTGCGCTTTTCGTGAGCAAGGTCAGGACACTACCTTGGAGCAGGCATATCAGTCCCGTCCCGCACCTGCATCAGCGCAAATCCCAGCAGATTCAAGCCTTTCCACAGATTCGGATTGTTCGCATCCGCGCTGTCCTGTGCGAGCCCTATACCCCAGATGTTATCAACCGGGCTGGCTTCGACAATAACCCGCGAACCGGTTTGTAGAAGAAAATCGTTCAACTGCGGATTCTGGGAGAACTTGGCCTGGTTCGCTCGAACGACGATGTCGTATCGGTGTTGCAGCCAAACCTTATCATTGAACCCGCGCACGTTGCGGCCAAGCGCTTTGGCGGCATTTGGAGTAGGCGTTTGGAGCACCTGCGCACGAATATCCTGATCGTCGAACAAGGCCGCTTTCTCGGCCATCATGTAGTGTTCGGCTGTCGGGTAATGTTGCCCGTCGACAATGAACCCGGCCTCGAACCATTGGCTGAAGCACGAAGCCGTGACGCCAGTTTTACTACGCTGGTGCCCCCAGAAAAACGTAAAGCTCAGACATTCTCCAGAGTTGAAACGAGCGCACAGTTGTTTCAGATGTTCAGAGTCGTCCAATGACATATCCTCGCTTATTGAAGATCAAAGCTACAGCTATTGTGCTGACCAAGGCAACCACGAAGCTTGGTGGATCGAACGTCTACAGATTGGGAATAATTGCACCTCTTCAACCTGATCAAGATCAACCGATGAAAGCTCAGATGAGCTTGGCAAGGCTTGTGAGCAGTTTTCGAAGGAATACAAGGCCCGATTCATACGGACACGCTGACGGTTATCCGAACACGATAGGGCGTGGGCTTTTGATCGTCCCATGAGGAAGGCTGGCGTGAATAGATAAGGTGATAGCTGCGAAGGCCCGGTGCAAGCTCAACATCCATGATGTCGATCGCGGTCGCTGATGCAGGGCTGCAGTTTTCATGGGGCCGCGCCAAAGGTGAACGGCCGTTAGCTTCAAGCCATGATCGGTAATTCGATGAGGTTGGGACGGCCTGAGCGAATGCCATCCTCGACCGCTTCAGCGATATCGCCGGCGCGCTCGACCCTGCGCGAAGCGACCCCCAGGGAGGAGGCGAGGGCCTGGAAGTCGATGGCCGGGTCCCGGATGTCCATGCCGATGAACTGGTTCGTACCGGCACTTCGGTAGTGCGCCTGGCTACGCGCGTAGTTTTTCAGGATGTTGTATTCGCCATTGTTCATGACCACAAAGGTGACGGGCAAACGCTCGTGTGCCGCTGTCCAAAGCGCTTGGGGGGAGTACATCGCCGAGCCATCGCCGACCAGGCAGACCACCGGGGCGCGGTCCAGGCCAAGGGATGTACCGACAGCCGCCGGCATGCCCCATCCAAGGATGGCGCTGCGTGTAAACAGGTACTGGCGGGCCGAGTGCGAATCCAGGCAAGCACGCACATGAGCGATGGTGACCGGCGCTTCGTCGACGATCCACACATCAGGGCCGATTGCCCGGACAGCTTCATGGGCCGCAACGAAAGGCGTTGTCACGGGCGTATGGAATTCGCGCTTCGCGCGCTCGGCCACTTCGATTCGGCGGGTACTGCGCTCGTGCGCGGCGACATTTCGCAGCGTCGCGATGGCCTGGCTGTGTGGGGCCAGCATCTGATCCAGTAACGGCAGCAACAACTGCAACGACAGCTTTATGTCGCCTATCAATCCCAGTGTCGTTCCATGCACTCTACCCAGTTGGTGGCCATCGCCGGTCAATTGAATGAGACGGCAATGAGGGGGAATCGCCGGGCCTTGCGAGTATTGGTAGCTGATCAGCGAATGACCGCCGAGAAGCAAGACCGCATCGAAGTCAGCGAACGTTTCGCGGATATCGGCAGCTTTGGGCGACAAGGCTCCGCGCCATTGAGGATGAGCGGTGGGGAAGGGGATATGCCCGGGCCAGGATGGCCCGAAGACCGGCGCGCCGAGTGCTTCGGCGAGTCTCACCGCTTCCACTTGCGCATTCGACTGGAAGACCTCCTCCCCGACGATAATCGCCAGACGGCCCGGAGCAACCGTCGCTAAGTCCTCAGCCAACGGGTCAATCGCCGCGGTCACCACACCTCGTTCGATTCGCGACGGCTGGCCAGCATCGGCATCGGTGTGCTGCTCCATCACGTTGATCGGCAGCGAAAGGAAAACCGGGCCGGTCGGCCCCGTGCGGCAGTCCTGAAGAGCGCGACGCAGCAGCATCGGGATATGCTCGGGGTGCTGGATTTCCTCCGCCCATTTGACGCTCGGTCGGGCCAGGCTGACCAGATCACCATGAAGCAGCGGGTCGGTCACGCCATGGCGGGTATCCTGTTGGCCCGCGGTGATCACCAGCGGCGTATTCGCCATCTTTGCGTTCAGGATGGCGCCCATTGCATTGCCAAGGCCTCCTGCTGTATGGAGATTCACGAAACCGGGGCGGCCGGATGCCTGCGCATAACCGTCGGCCATCGCCACGACGCAGGCCTCCTGGAGGCCGAGCACGTAGTGCATGTCGCAGACGCCCAAGAGTGCATCGAGCAAAGGCAGTTCCGTTGTTCCCGGATTGCCGAAGACGTGGCGAACGCCTTCCCTGCGCAGTACTTCCACGAACAGGTTCGCGCCGCGTTGCCCACGGAGGCTGGACGGGACACAGGGAGTTGAAGGCATGGCGCGCAACCTCACTTGTCTGGAAGAGATAATCTACCCTGCTTTCGTGGCTATCGGATTGCCAAATGGCAGTGCACCACTGGTGTGGCGGCGACGCTGAAAGCCCTGGTGCCGGGTTTGATTTGAAGCCCGTCAGTGGATTTAACGTCCGCCCACTCTTTCGAGCGACTGGCTTTTGAGCGGCAAATCGCTGGTACGCTTGTCCGAGGCTTTGCGAATCGCATCGCACAAGGCCCGGACGATGGGGACATAGCTCAGCTGGCTGGGCTGGCAGGCCTGGAGCGCACCCGTTGGGTTGATCAAATGTACCGCGATGTGCCCTGGCAGCCATGAGACGAGTGGCCAGCGGGAGCGTTGGGCGATCGTCGGGCACAGATCCGCCGCCGTCACACCAAATTCAGAAGATGCCACGAGTGCGACCCCCATCATGCATGCGCCTTCCAGCTGGGCGCGTAGGCGACCGGGTTTTTCTACAGTGCCCAGGTCAGCGACAAACACCGTGTCATGCACAATCAAGCGCCCCTCGTCGCTCAGCTCGACATCGAGTACCGCGGCCATGCAAGTCTGCGCATCGTAATGTGCGGCGATGCCCTGGGTTCGGCGACCGCCTGAGGGCTTGCCCCAATGGCTTCTCATGGCCGCTTCGGTGATGACGCTACGCATTCGCCTGGCATCGAAACCTGAGCGTTGCGCGGCACCGTCGGCCCGTGCTGATACCGAATCGATCAGGGAAAGCAGGTAGTCTTGTTGATCGAGCCTGCATGCAGGGTCCTGTGCGGCCATGAACCGCTGTTCGGCGCGCAGGCGAAGCAACAGGTCCTTCCGGTCCAGGATACCGTCTGGCGATGGCCAGATGAATTGATCAAGTGCGCTGTCGTGCCCGTCAGGGTGGTTCATTTGCGTTTCTCCTTCCGGCTGATGACAAGAGCTCCGGCAAAAAGCAACCAAGGGGGCGGAATCTCTGGTTAAGCCAGGTTCCTGCGGGAGCGGGCAGGCTCGCTCCCGCAGGTTCACGATGGCGCCGCAGGAGCAATCCTGGCATTACTTTAGGCGCAACGATCTGACGTCAGGGTGACGGGAGGCTGACAGGAACATGTCAGGCGATAAGGGGGGCAGGGCAGGTGATGCATACAGTTGAGTCTGGCTTTCTTGTCGTCGGCTTGCATCACCCACCCACGTTCAAGCCACGATCTGCGCTGCTGCGCGAGCCCAAGGGGCCGCTGTCCTTGCTGGCATCGAAGCA
Organism: Pseudomonas sp. 7SR1; assembly: GCF_900156465.1. NCBI lineage: Bacteria > Pseudomonadati > Pseudomonadota > Gammaproteobacteria > Pseudomonadales > Pseudomonadaceae > Pseudomonas > Pseudomonas sp. 7SR1. The sequence continues at coordinate 5,258,776 of NZ_LT707064.1, read as the reverse complement.
GACAAACTGCTAACGGTGTCGAGCCGATGAATCTGCTCGGCTGACAGTTCAACCGACAGGGCTGCGAGGTTGTCGGCCAACTGCTCAACCGAGCGCGGGCCGATGATGGGCAACGACCCGTGCGTGCCGGACCAGGCGATGGCGATCTGACCGGGGCTGACGCCCAGTTCGTTGGCGATGGCGATCACCGTGTCGAGGACCGGTGTGCGCTGCTCGCTATTCTCTGCCTGGAACACCTTGCCACCGAGGCCCTCGGCGCGTCCTTTCTCGCCCTTGCGGTACTTACCGGTCAGCATGCCTGCGCCGAGTGGCGACCAAGTGACGATACCCAATCCCAACGCATGCGAAGCCGGGAACAGATCAGCCTCGAACCCACGGACAATTTCCTCGCCAGGCGTGACATTATCCGGCCAATGTGACCAATAGAGATCGATGCGATCGGTTCTGAAGGATGCATATTTCATGGTTCACCATTGATCAAGTCGCAGCGATATTGTCAGACAGTGTCGGCGCAAAGGCCTTGGCGTCGCAGTTTTACGCGGATAACGGGTGGGCCAGGATCGGTCTCGGTCTTGGCCATGAGAGATCCCCTGTGTGATTGCGGGATGATCGAAGATCAGGCAGGTGGTTGTCGCGTGCGCATACGGTTTGCCATCGGGGCCAATGATCCGAGATCCGGATGAGTCCTCATCAGAATGACTCGCCAGCAGCTTCGCAACGCATAACGTGGGTGGGAATCGGCGTGCTTGACGAATTTTCCATCTCGAGTGCCAGGAGCCAATCACACCGAGTTCAAACCCTCATGAATTTCCTGATTCTCTCGCCGCACTGGTCAGCTCGGATCATCCCAGGCTCCGCATCCAGTTTGACCAGGCCGTCCTCCATGAAAACCACCCTGTCGGAAATTGACATGGCGAAGTCCATTTCATGGGTCACGATCAACATGGTCATGCCTTCTTTTGCCAGGTCGCTGATCACCTTGAGCACATCGCCGACCAGTTCCGGGTCAAGGGCTGAAGTAGGTTCATCGAACAGCATGATGTGGGGATCCATCGCCAATGCGCGGGCGATTGCCACCCGTTGTTGCTGACCGCCTGACAACTGATGCGGATACTTTTGCGCGTGAGCCAGCAACCCTACTTTGTCCAGCAGAGCGTAGGCGCGCTGCTCGCTGATGGACTTGTCGCGGCCGTGATAACGCGGGGCGAGGGTGACATTGTCGAGAATGGTGCGATGGGGAAACAGGTTGAAGCTCTGGAACACCATGCCGATGCGCTGTATCCCACGGCGTACTGGGTGCGTGTTGGTGTTGTCACCGGCGTTGATATAGCTTTCGCCGAATAGAATGATCTCGCCCTGGTCGATGTTTTCCAAGGCGTTGATGGTCCGAATCAGTGAGGTTTTCCCCGATCCCGACGGACCGATAATGGAGATCACCTGGCCCACGTTGACATCAAGGTTGATGCCCTTGAGCACGACGTGCTGGCCGTAGCGCTTGTGAATGTCAACCAGCTGCAGGGCGGGTGCCGAACCAGGCCCTGGCGCTGTACGAGCGTCTGCCGGAGAGGTCACCGCCCGTACCGCGCGAAGACGCCGCAGGCTGATGTCATCCAGCGTCTGTGGTTTGCGGTTGTTGAGCTCCAGGTGTTGCTCCAGCCAATGAAACAGCCAGCCGAGCACGGTCACGATCAGCACGTAATACACCGCCACAGCCGACAGGGTTTCCATGACCAGGAAGTTTTGCGCGTAAAGGCGCTGGCCCACGGTCAACAGTTCGGTCAAGGAAATCACCGAGACCAGCGAGGTCAGCTTCACCACTGTGATGTATTCATTGATCAGGGTCGGCAGGGAAATGCGGAACGCCTGCGGGATCACGATCAGGCGCTGCAGACCGATCAGGCCGATGCCCAGTGCACGGCCGGCTTCTTTCTGGCCTTTGGCAACGGATATCAAGCCGCCCCGATGAATTTCCGACATGTACGCCGCCTCGGTCACCACCAGCGCGAACAGGCCGGAATAGAACGGGTTGGACAGTACGCCACGGGTGACCGGGAACATCTGCGGCAGGTTATAGACGAACACCACCAGTACGAGCAGCGGCACGCTGCGAAAGAACCAGATATAAACCGACGCCGGCACGCTGATCCAACGCGTGGCCGAAAGCTTGGCCGACGCCAGCAGGAAGCCCAGCAGCATGCCGATGAACCAGGCCAGCGTGCTGAGTTCCACCACCGTAATGCAGGCTTTCCAGAAGTCCGAGACCGAAAACAGAGAAAAGAAGTAGGGCCATTCAAATTGCATGTGTACCTCCAACTGCTGGCGTCGACGGAGGCTTCACCTATGCCGGGCAGTCAAGCGAACGCCGCCGACTGTGGGAGCGGCCTCGCTCCCACAGGGCTGCATTGAGTCAGTTAGTCGGTTCTTCCAGGTTGTATTTCTTCAACAGGGCGGCGTATTCACCCGACGCTTTCGTCGCGTCAAAAGCCTTGAGCAGCGCCTGATAGAGCGCGTCGTTGTCCTTTTTGACGTAGATCCCCAGCGTCTGTTGATAGATCGAGTGATCGGTGCTGATCACAACCCGGCCTTTGGTGCGTTCTGCGATCATGCCGGCGGCGCCGTCGATCTCCACCTGAGCCTGCACGTTGCCGGAGAGCAGCGCCTGGGTCACTTCAGGGGCGGACGGGAATTCGCTGACCATGACCACGCCCTTGTTATTCGGGACGCAGTAATCGGTCGAGAGTTTGTTGAATTGCGTGACCCAAGTGGTGCCTTTTTCCAGGCCGACTTTCAGGCCGCAGAGGTCTTGCGGTACTTTCGGTTTCAGCGGGCTGTCCTTGAGCACCATGATCGCTGCGCCGGTCTTGGCGTATGGGATGGTTTGCGCCTGAGTCTGCCGTTGGGGGGTGATGTACATGCCCGAGATGATCGCGTCATAGTGACCGGCGTTCAGGCTCAGAAGCAGGTTGGGAAATTTGGTGTCAACGAAGTCGGCCTTGAGGTCCAGATGTTTGGCGAGTAATCGCGCCAGTTCGGGGTCGGAGCCGACGACATTCTTTTGTTCGTCGTAAGATTCGAAGGGCGGATAGGTGATTTCCATGCCGACCTTGAGGACGCCGGGTGTCACCGTCGTGGCTGCGTGGGCTCCTGCCGCACCGAGGATCGCGAAGGCCAGCAGGGACAAGCGGACAGCAATATTCATTGGATTGCGCATCATCGGTGACTCCACGTCGAAAAAGTAGGATTGGACTGGTTTGAAACAGGGTTGTCTTGGAACGGTCGGGGGGCATCAGGACGCTTCCTGCGTCTGGTTCTTCAAGTGACCGAAGCTCGAAGGCTTGCGTGCGCGCTCATACAGTTTGAGTTCGCCGCGTTCGACTTTGCGGCGCAGGTATTGATAGGTTTGCAACGCTTGGCCAAACATGTGCTCACCGATGGTGATTTCCTCGTAATCCTTACCGCCTTCAAGAAACTGCGGCAGTGGCTTGATTTGCGTATGGAAGTCGCAGGCATAGAAGAGTGGGAACGAGTAGCGCTCTTCGCTGACGGTTCGCACTCGGTGAGCCGTAGCAACGAATGTGCCCGCGGTCATGACCTCCAGCATGTCGCCGATGTTGACCACAAACGTACCGTCCATGGGCGGCGCATCAATCCATTGCCCCTGATCGTTCATCACCTCGAGGCCTGGCTTGTCGGCAAGCAAAATGGTGAAGCATTCGTAGTCGGTATGCGCACCAATGCCGGGCGCGTCTTGAGCCGCCAGGTCAAATGGGTAGTGGATCAGCCGCAGTTTCGACGGTGGGCGAGTCACCATTGCCTCGAAATAGTCCTCCTCCAGGCCCAAAGCGAGCGCGAACCCCTTGAACAAGCGCCGACCTAATGCAAACACCGCGGCGTAGTAGGCTTCGACGGCGGGACGGAAACCTGGCAGGTCCGGCCATTCGTTGGCCCCGATCAGTGGCGTGCCGGCAATCACCAGCGGATCGTCTTCGCTCACTTCGAAACCGATATCGAAAGCTTCCTTGTGATCGGGTTTGCCTTTGGCATAGACCTCTTCACCTTCAGGCACAAAACCCTTGTGGCTGCGTGAAGTGCCGATGTAATGCTGCATTTTGTATTCAAGCGATTGGGCAAACAGGTTCTTCGCCGCTTGACGCAAGCCGTCGATCAGTGACGACTCGATGCCGTGGTTCTTGATGTACAGGAAACCGACTGCGCGGGCGGCGTTACCCAGTTCTTCGGCCACCGCCTGTCGCTGGGTGAGGTCGTCGCTGTACAGCCCGGCGATATCCACCACCGGAATGCGGCTGAAGTTGGCAGTCGTTGGCGTTTTGTCAGGCATGAGTGGGCGCTCCTTATCGGGTTGAGGTGCAGGCGAAACGCCGAAAATGCTCGCGCTCGGTGTTTGCCATCCACACGTTCAGCGACCACAGATCAGCCACCGGCACGTTGGTGAAGGGCAGGTGATGCAGGTAGCCGTCGGCGCCGAACTCCGGTGTCAGCGTGCTGACCTGATACCCGCGTTTTTCCTGGGATCGCCAGATGGCCTCCCAATGTTGTTGATGGAAGGCAAGCGCTTGGCTGTACTCGGGAGCGGCGGGGTGGGGCACTTGCGGTCCCTGGTCGTATCCGACTCGGGCTTGAATATGGTGAACGCGTTCGACGAAGGTGCTGAGATCGTCTTCCGAATCGTTGAGCAGGCGCTCGCAGGTGACGACCCAATGACTGATGTCGCTGGTGAAGCGCAGGTCCGGCAGTTGACGAATCAACTCGAGGGTGACCCAGGGATTGAATAACGAGCGAGCGCGATGGGTTTCGAAGGCGCACACCTGGCCATGCTTGCGCGCGAGGTCCATCGCGCGGCCAAAGAAGTCGACTTGCTGTGCCAGGGGCCAGCGATCGTTGCCAGCCAGCAGATTGATGAAGCGCGGTGCCAACTCAGCCGCCCAACCGAGTTTCTTGTCGAGGTCCAGAAGGTGTTCGTCGGGAGTTGCCGACTGCTCCGGCAGAACGTCGTAGGCGCTGAAGACGGTGCTGATATAACTGACTTTGTTGATGCGTAGAAAGGCTGCGAACTCGGCACGTTCGCTGGCGGTCATGGGCAGGCGGGCTTCCATGCCATCGAACCCGGCTTCAAGCAACTCGTCGAGCGCTTGTGCCTTGCTTGCGGTGTAGCCCCACAACGTTCGGAATATTTCCAACTTCATCGATCTGCTCCAAAGTTTCCTTCGCATGATTGACACGGCGACGTTGCGGCGCTAACCGAAACGCACAACGAACGGCAGTGACAATCAGGAAAGGCAATCTTCGGGCCGGATCTCTATGGAAGGCTCCTTTGTTGCCATCAATAGTAGGGAGGGGCGGTTGGCGGAAAAAATAGGGAAGCACAAAAAGATAGTTCAGAGATTTCTAAACTATTGATCACTGGTCGCTGCCCTGATCGTCAGTCATGGATCCGATGTTCCGGAACCTGGCGTTGCTCACGCCGCCGAGCCGTCTTACAGCAAGAATGCCGTTCCATGAATCACTTCTGCACGGCCGCTACCCGACGCCCGCTCATGAAACACAGCAGCCCGCCCATCGCAGTCAAGGCGCTCAAGGCATAGAACATCGTCGGTGCCGGGGTTTGTATCAGCAGGTACCCGCAGATCACCGGGCTCAGGGCGCCGCCCAGGGCGGCCAGGTTCTGGGCGCCGTAGTAGCTGCCGCGCAGTTCTTCCGGGGCCAGGGTATCGACGAAGAGAAATTCGGCCGGGTAGATGATCATTTCACCGAGCGTGAAAATGAACATCGCCACGCACCAACTCAGCATGTCGTCCGCCAGGCTGAATCCGATCAGGCCAAGCATGAACAGGCTGGTGCCCGCAGCGATCCAGTAGCGCAGCTTCTCGCGGTCGAGGAACCGGCCGATCTGGTATTGCAGCACAATCACCGTGATTGCGTTGCAGGCGAGCAGGGCGGCCATGATCTCCAGTGCACGCTTGGCGTCGTGAGTGACCAGCAGGTATTGCGACAGATAGAGCGTGAAGCGCCCGTGCACCACGGTGCTGAGCAGGCAGCCGCAGGTGAACATGATCAGCGTGCGGTCGTTCTTCAGGGTCTTCAACGTCTTGAGAAAGCTGGGCGGTGGGCCAAGGGCCGCTGTCGGCGTTCCATCGCTGGGGATTCCCATCATCAGAAAGACGCTGAAGAACGCGATGCCTGCGGCGATCAGGAATGGCGCAATCGGGTAGACCCCCGCAATCACCACGCCGAGCATGGGACCGGTGGCGTAGCCGATGTTGGTCAGGGTGTAGCGCAGGGAAAACGCTTTGGCGCGCTGGCCGATGGGCAGGTTTTCGCTGAGGATCGCTTTGGAGCCGATCAGAAACAGGGCTGACGCGGTCTCGGTGATCACCACGGTCAAGGTAGTCAGGTAAAGGTTTTCGGCAAAGGTCAGCAGGACGAAACCCACGGCGCTGGAGAGCATCGCCAGGATCAGCAGCCGGCGCTTCTCCAGGCGGTCGATGATGTAGCCACCGTACAAGGCCAGCAGGGTGGCGATGAACACCGCGATGCCCAGCAGCAAGCCGACATCTTGTTGATTGAGGCCCAGCTTGTTGCTCAGAAACAGCGTAAGCAACGGGCTGGTGATGGCGCGGCTCACCACAATGGTCAGCGAAACGATCATCAAGCGTCGAATGACGAGGGAGTAAGTGGCCACGAGGTGCAAATGTCCTTATTCAGATTGTTGGCGTGCACCGCGATGACGCCCGAGCCGTCGATACCCTGATCACCCCAGCCACCGTTCCAGCGTACGTATCGATTCCAGGTCTTCCATGCGTCGCAGTTGCTTCAGTAGTTCCGCAGCCCGTTCCTGGGGCATTACCCGCGTCGTCAAACTGAAGAACTTCTCATCCAGGGCCTCATCGGCAAGTGGATTGCCCGGCGCTCCCAAGGGCACTTCCACACACAGGCTTGCCTGCCGACCGTCCACGGTCCGCAGGGTCACCACAGGCTCGCCATCCTCATCCAGTCGCGGGTCCACTTCAAGCTGGATGCGCGACATGCACTGAGTCACCAAAGGATCGTTGCGTTGCCGATCGTCATAAGCGTGCAGTTGGCAATGCCCATGCACCAACCGCGCGGCGAGGGCATACGGCAGGCTCATTTGTGCGGCCGCGAGGTGGGCGATATCCCGGCCGCCACACATGCCGTGAAGAAAACCGCTCAACCCGACGTGCAGGTTTTCGACCTGGTCAACGGATACCTTCAACTGCTCCAACAGCTGGCCGAGGGCGTCGATGGCCGAATGGGTGCCGCGACAGGAGGCATAGGGTTTGATCGAGCAGCGGGCGAGCTTCCAGTTCACGCCGAGCTCTGCATCGAGGGCTTCGGGTCTTGAAGTCGCTGGGGCAAGGGTGTTCAGAAAACCGCCCCAGACGTCATCGAATAACTGCGTCGGCCCGCTGATGCCTTGTTGGGTGAACCGCGCAGCCAGCAGACCCCCTTCTGCGGCGCGCCCGCTGTGCAGTTTCTTGCTGTGCGAGCCATCGTGAATGAAGGCCCACAGGCCACCGCTGAAGCTGCCGGCAATGCCCAGTGCGGCCAGGGTTTGCCGGGTATCCAGACCCAGGATGCGCGCACTGGCGGCGGCTGCGCCGAACACCCCGCAGGTCGCGGTGGAGTGCCAGCCGGCGCCATTGTGGGCACTATAGCCGCCGCAGGCTTCGAGGACTCGACGGCCAACCTCATAACCGATCACGACGGCGCTGATGAATTCACGACCACTCACGGGCCGTGCGCGCAGCGAAACCGCCGCCATCGCCGCTGGCAGCACGACGGCCCCGGAGTGATCGCAACCACCGGTATCGTCCAGCTCCAGCGCATGGGCGGCGATGCCGTTCAACATCGCCGCCGGGCCCGCGCCGACCTGCAGAGCGGTTCCCCAAACCGGAACCTCGCCCGCGTCACCGGCGAATACTTTATGTGCCTGTTTGGCGATCTCACTCTCGGCGCCGACCAGGGTTGCGCCGAACGTATCGACAATGTGTCGCTTGGTTTGGGCTATCAACCCAGGCGAGAGATCTTCAAACCGCAGATCGACACAGAATTGCGCCAACCGTTGCAAACGTTCGCTCATCAGACGTAATCCCGGTAATGGCGCTCGTATACCGAGGCGGGATGATCCTCGGCCGCCGGCGCTGCGCTGTTTGCCCACCATTGCGCGACCTCGGCGCCGGTGGCGATCCACACGTCGTCGTGCCGTTGAATGCCCTCGATCAACTCGCGCAACACGCCTATCCGTCCCGGCGTGGCGATGATTTCCGGGTGCAGGCGAAGTACATAGCACAGGCCAAAACGGTGAAACCCGGCGAAATCCATTTGCAGGTTGCCCAGGGTGTGGCTGTAGGAGGCGATCCGTGATTGTCCCGGTGGCACCGCCGGGCTCAAGTTGAAGGCGAAGTAAGGCTCGTCTTCCAGCTCATAATGCAGCGGCACTTCAATGACACCGGGCGCAGTCGGGTGAGCGAATGGCAAGTCGTCGCCGCGCCACGACGAGGACCAGCGGATGCCTTGGTCCTTCAATGCGCCGATGAATCCCGGCGCACCATTGCCTGCCGGGATTCGAAAGCCGACCGGGCGCTTGCCGGTCAGCCTGGCCAGGGTCTCGCAGCCCCTGACGACATCGGCGCCCTGGGCGTCCAGGTCTAGCGCATCGTAATCCTGATGACGGTAGCCGGCGCAGGCGATCTCATGACCGTCGTCCTGGATCGTCTGGATGAGCGCTGGGTTTTCCTCGGCCATGATGCCGGGGACGAACCAACTGCTGCAGACCCCGAGTTCCTTGAACAGGCCGAGCAAGCGCGCCACGCCGCGTTGGGTACCGTAGCGCCATACCGATAAGGTCTTGTCACGCCCGGCCACTTCCGGGGCTTGTGTGAGGATGCCATGGATGTCGTTGTAATCGACGGTCAGTACCACAGCGCAGCGATAGCCTTCCGGCCAGATGGAATCAGCCATGGCGGTGCTCCTTCAACCAGAAGTGGGCGACGTCGCGGCAGGTGGCGAACCACACGTCATCGCGCCGACGCATGTGTTCGAAAAGCTTTTCCAGCAGCAGGAGGCGTCCCGGCTTACCGATGATTTTCGGGTGCAAGAGGGTGGTCAGGCACAACCCTTCGTCCATCGCGCCGTCATATTCGCGGCACCAGTTGTCCAGGGTCAGCGCGTAACTGGCCGTACGGTCCAACCCGGAAGGAAAGTTCGGCGCGCGGGTGTAGGCGAGGGACGCGTAATCGTCCATTTCCCATCGGCCTGGAATTTCCACCAGCGGCGTATCGAAACCCGCTACCTCCATCAGGTACGGTCGGTCGTCGCCGCGCATGCTGCTGGAATAGATCACCCCGGCTTCCACCAGCATGGCCGGGGTCTCGGCGCGCCAGTCGCCGGACGGCGTGCGGAAGCCTTCTGCGCGGATGTGCAGGTGTTTCCAGAACACCTCGCGGCAGATCTGCATGACTTCCTTTTGCCGATCCAGTGTCAGGGCATAAAAGGATTCGTGTTTGTAGCCGTGATAAGCCACCTCATGCCCACGCTCGACAATCGCCTGGCATTGTCTCGGCCAGTTCTCCACGACCCAGGCGGGGACGAAGAATGTCGTCGGGATCCGGAATTCGTCGAGCACATCGAGCAGGCGCGGTAGTGCACGGTAAGGGCCATAGCCGCCGAACCCGAAGTACTCGGGCTTACGCCAGATCGAGCCGTTGAGCATGGCATCACCGGTCGGGCCATCGAGGTCGAAGGCCAGGGCCAGGCAAGCCTTGTGCGGCGCGGGCCAGGTGGGTGAGGAGGGCATCGGTAGTGCTCCATCTTTATTCGTAGACACCAGACCCTTTGTGGCGGGGCTTGCTCGCGATGGCGTCGAGTGAAGCAACATTGACGTTGGAACACTCACAAGCAAGCCCGCAGCCACATCGGAATCAAATGGCCTGTGCGATCACTTCCCGGCGTTGATGGTCGCGGTCTTGATCGCTCCCAGTTCCAGATCCCACTTCTTCAGGATCGCCTGGTAGCTGCCGTCATCGATCATGCTTTGCAGCGCGACCTTCACCGCTTCGCTGAGCTCAGGTTTCTTCTTGCTCACGCCCATGCCGGTGTACTGCTCGGAGATCGGCAGGCCCACGGTCTTGTACATGTCCTTTTCCTGGGTCTTGAGGTAAGGCAGGGTTTCGCTGCCCTGCATGGCTGCATCGATGCGGCTCTGGCGCAGTTGCGCCCGGGCATCGGCCGAGCCTTCGGTGCCGACCACGTTGATCCCCGGCTTGCCGGCGGCCTCACAGTTGGCCTTGCTCCACTCGGCGATTTCCGCTGGAAAGGTGGTGCGGCGGCTGGTGCCGACTTTCTTGCCGCACAGGTCGAGAATTTCGTTGGTGTCCTTGTTTTTCTGCAAGGTGTAGAACTGCGGACCACTGGTGAAGTAGTCGATGAAGGTCACGCTGGCCTGGCGTTCGGCGGTGTCGGTCATGCCCGACAGCACCATGTCGACGCGGTCGGTGGTCAGGGCGTTGATCATTTGTTCAAAGCCTGTTTCCTGCCACTTGATCTTCACACCCAGGCGCTCGGCCAGGGCGTTGCCCAGGTCATAGTCAAAGCCGGTGAGGGTGTTGGTGGCCGGGTCCTTGAAGTCCATCGGCGGGTAGTTCGGCATGATCGCCACGACGATTTCGCCCTTGGCCTTGATGCTTGCCGGCAATTCGGCCGCGAAGGTGAAGCCGCAAGCCATGACGCCAGCGAGTACTGCGGGGATAAAGAAGTTCTTCATGGTCGTTCTCTTATGAGTGTTGTGAGCGTCAACGGACGCTTAGGTTCGAACGGCAGAAATGAAGCTTTGGGTGCGAGGGTTCTGTGGACTTATTAGTATTTCTTCGGGGCTTCCAGCCTCCACGATCTGCCCGTCGTCCATGAACACCATGCGATTGGAAACTTCGCGAGCGAAGCCCAGTTCATGGGTGACGACGATCATGGTCATGCCGGTCTGCGCAAGATCGCGCATCACCGACAGCACCTCACCGACCAGTTCCGGGTCGAGTGCCGAAGTGGGTTCATCGAACAGCATCAGCTTGGGACGCATGGCCAATGCACGAGCGATGGCCACACGTTGCTGCTGGCCGCCCGAAAGCTCGATCGGGTAGCTGTTGCATTTGTCCGCCAGGCCGACACGGGCGAGCAATTCCAGGGCCTCCTCATTCGCTTCTTTGGGGGAGCGCTTGAGTACCTGGCACGGTCCTTCGATGATGTTCTGCAACACGGTCATGTGAGGGAACAGGTTGAACCGTTGAAACACCATGCCGGTGGACAGCCGCTGGCGGGCGATCTGGGTTTCGTTGAGTTCGTGCAACTTGTTGCCGACGATCCGGTAGCCCACCAGTTCGCCGTCGACCCACAGGCCGCCCTTGTCGATTTTTTCCAACTGGTTGACGCAGCGCAGCAAGGTGCTTTTTCCCGATCCGGACGGGCCGATGATGCACAGCACTTCGCCTTGCTCGACTTCGATGTCGATGTCCTTGAGCGCGTGGAACTGGTCGTAATATTTATTCAGGCTCACGGCCTTGACGATGCTTCTCATGTGGAACTCCTCAGGAACGCTTGCCGGCGCCGCGGGCGAAACGACGCTCCAGGCGACTCTGACCAAAGGACAGGACGGTGACGGTGGCCAGGTACCAGATGCCGGCAACGATCAGCAGCTCCATCACGCGGGCGTTGGCGTAGTAGATGTTCTGGGCGTTGTAGAGCAATTCCGAGTATTGGATCACGCTCGCCAGCGAGGTCATCTTCACCATGCCGATGAACTCGTTGCCTACCGGCGGAATAATGATCCGCATGGCCTGGGGCAGGATGATCCGGCGCAGCGCTTGCAGGCGTGGCATGCCGATCGATTTGGCAGCCTCATATTGCCCGGTGTCCACCGACAGCAGGCCGGCGCGCACCACTTCGGCGGTGTAGGCACCCTGGTTGATGCTCAAGCCCAGCAAGGCCGCCGCGAACGGAGTCATCAGGCTCACGGTGTCCATTTCGAACAGGCCGGGAATGCCGATGGTGGGGAAGATCAGCGCCAGGTTGAACCACAGGAGCAGTTGCAGGATCAACGGCGTGCCGCGAAACAGCCAGGTGTAGGTCACGGCCACATAGCGCAGGATCGGGTTGGCCGACATGCGCATGATCGCGGTGATCACGCCGAACACGATGCCCAGCGCCATGGCCAATACCGCCATGACGATGGTGTTGAGCAAGCCCCACATGATCGCCTCGGAGGTCAGGAACTGGCCGATGTACGACCATTCGATCTTGCCTTCGGCGAAGGCACGCACCAGGCCAACAAGGGCGATGACGATCAGCGTGGCGAAGAAGATACGCCCGTAGTAGCGCCGGGGCACATGATCGTACTGGGTGATGTCGAACTGGTTTTCCGCCAGCTTGCGCTCCGCCTGGAGTCGTTCTGCCTGTGTCTGGCTCATGTTGTTTCTCCGTACTCGGTTGCAGCGCTATCGCTGTGGGAGCAAGCTCGCTCCCACAGGTCCGGTGTGTTGCTCAGAGGCGCAAGCCCTGATAGTCCTCGGTCCATTGCTGCTGGGTGGCGAGGGCGGCTTTCAAGCGTCCGATCTGTTCGCGTACCTGTTGTGGCGCGGTCCCACCCCAGCCATTGCGGGCAGCGATGGCGGCTTCGAGGGTCAGGCTTTCGCGTACCTCCGGGGTGAGGCGAGGATCGACTTCCGCCAGCAGAGCGGGGGAGGCCTCCCACAGTTCGATGTCGTGTTTCTCGCACGCCTGGACCAGAGCACCGGTGATTTCGTGAGCTTCCTTGAACGGTACGCCGCGCACCGCCAGCCAATCGGCAACTTCGGTGGCGAGGGTGAAGCCCAGCGGTGCCTGGCGGCGCAACTCCTCGACATTGACTTTCATGGTCGCCACCATTCCCGCCATGGCGGGCAATACCAGTAGCAGCGTGTCGACGCTGTCGAGCACACCGTTCTTGTCTTCGCTCAGGTCGCGGTTGTAGGACAGGGGCAGGGATTTGAGCGTGGAGAGCAGGCCGGTCAGGTTGCCGATCAGGCGACCGGCCTTGCCTCGCGCCAGTTCGGCGATGTCCGGATTCTTCTTCTGGGGCATGATCGAGCTGCCGGTGGCGTAGGCATCGTCCAGTGCGACCCAGCGAAATTGCCGCGATGACCACAGGCAGAACTCTTCGGCAAGGCGCGAGATATTGATGCCGAGCATGCTGGCGATGAACAGGAACTCGGCGACGTGATCGCGGCTGGCCACGGCGTCGATGGAGTTTTCGCAAACGCCGCTGTAGCCCATTTCCTTTGCCGATTGCTGAGGTAGGCGAGCGATCGCCGAGCCCGCCATGGCCGCCGCACCGAGTGGCGACAGCGACGTCCGTGCGTCCCAGTCCACCAACCGTTGTACGTCGCGCAGCATCGACTGGGCGTGGGCCAGCAGGTGGTGAGCAAACACGATCGGTTGCGCCTGCTGCAGATGGGTGAAGCCGGGGCAGATGCTTTCGATGTGTTGCTCGGCCTGTTCCACCAACGCCTGCTGCAGGGCCAGCACTTCAACGGCCACGGTGCGTACGTGGTCACGCAGGAACAGCCGCAGATCGTTGGCGGTCTGGTCGTTGCGCGAACGACCGGCCCGCAGCTTGCCACCCAAGGCGCCAAGCCGTTCGGTCAGCAGGCGCTCGATGAAGGTGTGGACGTCTTCATCATCCAGGGTCGGGGCGATGCTGCCGGCGCGATAGTCCGCGCCGATGCGTTCCAGGGCGTCGAGCATGGTCAGGGTTTCTTGCTCGTTCAGCAGTCCGGCGCGCTGCAATTCCCGGGCATGGGCCTTGGAGCCGGCGAGGTCGTACGGGGTGAGCCGGAAGTAGCGCTCAGGGCAACGGGACAGGGCCGCCAAGGCTTCGGAAGGGCCGCATTTGAAGCGAGCTCCCCAGAGTCGGTCGGTGGTTTGAGACATTGTTGTTTTCCTCGTCGGTTTCGCGAACTGAAACGGGTACTCCAGGCCACGACGTCGCTACGAAAATCAGCGAGCGAAGTCAGGCCAGAGCAGTTTTCAAGAGGGCAGTTGCATCGGTGCGAGCGCTGATCGAACTGTCAGCTTTTGATGTTTCGCGACCAGCGTTTTGGCGCTGATGTTCGGAATTTATTGGCGGTTGCCAAGCTTGGTTTTCTGTGTTCATTATTATTGGGCCAGCTTGTTCTTGTTGTTGGGCACAGGTTGTTGAATAGAGCGCCAGAGGTAAATAAGCATTATGGAAACCCCACTTTCCAATTCCGGAAACCCGCCGCCAAGAACCCCGCAAAGGGCACCGTTGGCCCTCAGCGGGCTGGACTTCAAATTGCTCAAAGTGTTCAAGGCGGTGGTCGAGGCGGGAGGCTTTAGTGCCGCACAAAATGAGCTGAACGTGGGGCTGGCAGCCATCAGCAAACAGATTTCCGACTTGGAAATCCGTATCGGGATGCGCCTTTGTACGCGTGGGCGCGAGGGCTTTCACCTGACGGAAGAAGGGCGTCTGGTGTATCAGGCATCGATAGACTTATTTGCCTCGGTCGACAACTTCCGTGACCGACTTAGTTCAGCGCAGAACGAACTTGTTGGTGATCTTGGTGTGGGGGTTATTGATAATACTATCTCGGATGATAACTCCCCGTTAGTTGCTGCGCTCAGGCAAATGAATGAACAGTCGCCCAAAGTCCGGTTTCAACTTCATGCTTCACAACTCGATGAAGTCGAAAGAGGTGTCGTCGAAGGGCGGTTGGTAGCGGGAATCGTACCGATTTATCAAAAACGCGAAGAGTTCGATTACTACGAACTCTATGAAGAACGTTCGCAGGTCTATTGCGCACTTGGCCACCCGCTGTTCTCCATGGCGGACGAGGACATTGGCGCACATGTGCTCAAGGAGTACGAATGCGTCAACCATCGCTACGCGATTCATCGCGACAAACTGAAGTTTGCGCACTACGACAGCTTCTCCGCCTCAGCCACCCAAGTGGAAGCCGTGGCGCTGCTGATCAAGACGGGGCGTTTCCTCGGGTTCCTGCCCCAGCATTACGCCGCATCGATGGTGGCGCGGGGAGAGTTTCGCGCAGTATGTCCAGACCTGATCAACATCGTCACGCCGTTCAGTCTGATACTGCGTCACAACACTGTACGCAGCCCCTTGGTCAAGGCCTTTGCCCGGGCGCTGGGGGTGGATCTGAAGGCTTCGGTTTGATGTTTCTGTGTGAGTCACTCACGAGCCTTGGCGGCAACCGGAGTGATAGGTAAGTTGCACCATCAAACCGTTGGTGCTGTTCTCGTTCAAATACTGCTACCTGCCCCGGCGTGTTTCGTTGGAAGGGCTCCCAGTTGAACTAGCCCAGGGCTCAATCACCCTATCCTGTATGCGCAGTCCACCCTCTAAGCGACGGTGGTAATAATTGGATTTGTGCAAGGGACAGGGTGTCTGTCCACTGGAGCAATCTGCTAAAGGGTCCGTATCGACGAACGAATCGCCCGTGCACATTCGATGACCGCGGGTGCCAGCTTGCGCTCGGCTTCCTCCATGGTCCAGCGGCTGCTGGGCACCACCACATGCACGGCCGCTACCGGCAGGCCCTGGCTGCCGATGATTGGCGCAGCGATGGACATGTCGCCCAGGAACAACTCTTCCTTGTTCGTGGCGTAGCCTCTGCGCCGCGTGGTCTCGATCTGCTCGATGATGTCGTCGACCGCGGTCAGGGTGTACTGGGTATGGCGTTTGCGCTCGCTGGCGTGCAGTACGGCAGTGAGTTCGTCGTCGGGCAGGGCGCTCAGCAAGGCCCGTCCGGAACCGGTGCAGTACATTGGTATCCGGCTGCCGATGGGCATGTGGATCGGGATGAATTTCGGTGCCACGAAGCGTGCCACGTACACCATGTCCAGTCCGTCGGGTTCGGTCAGGTTGGTCGTCTCCCCGGTAGCCTGGGCCAGCTCGGCAAGGAACGGGTTGGCCACGTCGACCAGCGTATCGGCGGCCAGGTAGTTGTAGCCGATCTCCATGACCTTCGGGGTCAGCTGGAAGCGTTTGGTCTGCGGATGCTTGCGCACGTAACCAAGCTCTTCAAGGGTGTGGATCATGCGTTGCGCGGAGCTTTTATTGATATCCGCCGCTTGCGCGATATCCGCCAGATTCATCGTGCGCCGGGATGCGTTGAAGGCTCGCAGCACCGCCAGGCCTTTCTCCAGTGACTGATTGAACAGAGGGTGAGGGGTTTCGCTCATGTGGAATTCCTTGTTTTTGCTTCATGCGTATCGATATTCGATACTTATAAATCTCTTTACGATTCAAGTAAATCGTTTATATTCATTTTGAGCCTCCTGCCATACACCTGGGGCACCCTTACCGGACTTAAGACAAATAAAAGCGTCCATTGGGAGATACGCCATGCTTACTCGCTTTCGTGCACTCACGCTCGTTGTCGCTCTGGCCTGCGGCATCGCTTCGGCCAGCGTCGCCGCCGAACCCGTCTACAAGGTTGGCGCAACCGCGACGGGTATTCCCTTCACCTTCCTCGACGTCAAGAGCCAGAGTATCCAGGGCATGATGGTCGACGCCGCGCAGGCAGTGGCCAAGGCTGGCGGCTTCGAGGTGGAGATCCAGCAGACCACCTTCGCTTCGCTGATTCCCTCCCTGACTTCAAACAAGATCGACCTGATTTCCGCCGCCATGCTTCGCACGCCGGCGCGGGAAAAGGTGGTGCAGTATTCCGACCCGGTCTTCAGCTATGGCGAGGGTCTGATCGTCAAGGCCGACGACCAGACCCCGTACACCCGCATGGAGGATTTTGCCGGTGAGGTGGTCGGCGCCCAGGTCGGCACGGTGTTCATCGATGAGCTGAACAAGCGCGGTGTCTTCAAGGAAGTGCGTGGCTACGACTCGATTCCCGACCTGATGCGCGACCTGGCGCTTGGTCGGATCAAGGCAGGCTTTGCCGATCGTCCGGTGGTCGCCTACCAGTTGGCTCAAGGCACGCAGAACAAGGTGCATCTGGTCCAGAGCTATCAGCCCGTGGTGATGGGGGATGTCTGCCTGATCATGCGCAAGGGAGACAGTGCGAAGCTTGCGCAGGTCAACAAAGGCATCGCCGCTATCAAGGCCGATGGTTCCCTCGACCAGATCATCAGGAAGTGGAAGCTCAACTGACGGTTTTGTCGACCGCCCGCAACGGCGGGCGGGTCCACTCATTGTTTCGTGGGTAGCCTTATGTTTCTCCAGAATGCCTTGGACTTCCTTCCAATCCTGCTCAAAGGGGCGGTGGTCACTCTTCAGGTGACGGCCGGGTCGTTTGTACTCAGCTCGCTGATCGGGTTGGTCCTGGCCCTGATGATGGTTTCCAGGATAAGGGCGATCGCCTTGTTCGCCATCAGCGTGGTGAACGTCATCCGCGGGCTGCCGATCATTGTGCAGCTGTTCTATATCTATTTCGTCCTGCCGGAATTCGGCATCCAGCTGACTGCAATGCAGGCCGGCATCATTGGCCTGGGGATCGCTTATTCGGCGTATCAGGCCGAGAACTTCCGGGCCGGTATCCAGGCGATCCAGCAAGGGCAGATCGAGGCGGCCGAATCCCTGGGCATGCGCGGTGCGATGGTGATGCGGCGAGTGGTGCTGCCCCAGGCATTGCGCATTGCCTTGCCGCCCTACGGCAACACCCTGGTCATGATGCTCAAGGACTCGTCGCTGGTCTCCACTATCACCGTGGCCGAGATGACGCGTGCGGGGCAATTGATCGCTTCTTCGACCTTCGAGAACATGACGGTCTACACCCTGGTGGCATTGCTCTACCTGGCGATGAGCCTGCCGCTGTCCTTTGCGCTGCGTCGTCTGGAAGCACGCTTCAGCACCCGGAGAACGTCATGATCGAGATCAAGGGCATTCACAAGCGTTACGGCAGCGTGCCGGTCCTCGAAGGCATCGACTTGCAGGTCAAGAGCGGTGAAGTGGTGTGCCTGATCGGCCCATCGGGGTCGGGAAAGTCTACGTTGCTGCGTTGTATCAACGGCCTGGAGAGTTATGACCAGGGCGACGTTCTGGTCAGCCAAGAACGGGTTGATCGCAACGCCAGGAGCATCCACGACATTCGCACCCGGGTGGCGATGGTTTTCCAGCGTTTCAACCTGTTCCCGCACCGTACGGCCCTGGAAAATGTCATGGAGGGGCCCATCTACGTGAAGAAGGAAAAACCTCAGGTCGCCCGCAGAAATGCCGAGGCGCTGATGGATAAGGTCGGCTTGTCCCATCGGATGAATGCCTACCCGGACGAACTGTCCGGTGGGCAGCAGCAACGTGTCGCCATTGCCCGGGCACTGGCGATGAACCCCCAGGCGATTCTCTTCGACGAACCGACCTCGGCCCTGGATCCAGAGCTGGTGGGCGAGGTGTTGACGGTGATGCGCAACCTGGCCAACGAGGGCATGACCATGATCGTGGTGACACACGAAATGGCGTTCGCTCGGGACGTGGCCGACAAGGTCTGCTTCCTTCACGGCGGCAAGATCGTCGAGTCAGGGCCGGCCCGAGAAGTATTGAGCACCCCGACCCACCCACGCACCCAGGATTTTCTTCGCCGGTTGCTCGACCACAGCGCGCAGGTGCAGGCATGAATGCCCCTTTCGCACCGCAACTGCCGGCCTCGCTCTGGGCCGCGACTGCTGCGCCGGCGGTGCAAACGCCGGCGCTGGCTGAAGACAAACAGGTGGATATCGCCATCGTGGGGGCCGGCTACACCGGTTTGGTCACGGCCTTGCGATTGGCCGAGGCGGGGGTCGATGTCTGTGTGCTGGATGCCGGGGAGCCCGGCTGGGGGGCTTCGGGACGCAACGGCGGCCAGGTGATTCCCGGGCTGAAGTTCGATCCCGATCAATTGCACGCCAAATTCGGTGCGGCCCGTGCCGAAGCGATGCTCGATGTAGCCGGTTGCGCCGCCGACGAAGTGTTTTCGTTGGTCCGCCGGTATGCAATCGACTGTGATGCGACCCAGAAAGGCTGGATTCAACCCGCTTGTTCGTCCGCCGCGATGAAAGTCATCGAGCAGCGCGCCGGGCAGTGGCAACGCCGTGGAGTCCAGGTGGAGCTGCTGGACCGGACTGCCGTCAGCCAACGCATCGGTACCGACAACTATCTGGGTGGCTGGGTTGATCCGCGGGCCGGCAGCTTGCATCCGCTGAGTTACGCCCGTGGCCTGGCAAAGGCCGCATTGGGGCAGGGCGCGATGATCCACGGCCACAGCCGTGTCACGCGGTTGCAGCGACAGCCGTCGGGCTGGACGTTGTCCACCGTGCAAGGGGCCAGGGTCAGTGCGCAACGGGTGCTATTGGCCACGGATGGCTATACCGACGACCTGTGGCCCGGCTTGCGCCAGACTGTCGTTGCAGCCAACAGCTTCATCATTGCGACCCGTCCGCTGCCATCGGCGATCCGCAAGAGCATCCTGCCCGGTGGCGAGGTCTGTTCGGACTCTCGACGCTTGCTGCTGTACTTCAAGCTGGATGCCCAGGGGCGTTTGCTCCTGGGAGGACGTGGGCCGTTTTCGGAGCCATCCCAGCCCCGCGACTGGGCGCACCTGGAGCGTTCCCTGGCGGCGCTGTTTCCGCAAGCGGCGCAGGTGCCTGTCGAGTATCGGTGGAGTGGTCGGGTGGCGCTGACCCAGAGTTTTCTTCCGCATGTCCATGAGCCGGCGCCGGGGCTGTGCGTCCTGCTTGGTTACAACGGTCGCGGCATCGCCCTGTCCACGGCGTTAGGCAAGCACCTGGCCGCGAAGCTGTCGGGGGCGACCCAGGCGTTCCCGTTCCCGGTCATGCCGCTGCGTCGAATTCCATTTCACGGGTTGCAGCGGTTGTATCTGGCGGCCGGAATCGGCTATTACCGGTTATTGGATGCCTTGTTCTGAGCACTGATTGAAGAAACGGCGGGCATCGGCCAGGCGGTGTCCGTGAGGGCGTATCGGCTCAAGGCGAGCGATCCCCAATCCAACTTTACGCTCGACCTGAATGGCTCCGAAGCGGAAATGGCGTTAGCATCCCCTTCATTGGGCTTGAACAGCCTGTTTTTTCAGATCAGGGTCGCATTGTGGAAAAGCTAAAACGCCTTGAAAGCGGAATCGAAGGACTCGACGCGCTGCTCCAGGGAGGGTTGGTCGCGGGTGCTTCATACATAATCCAGGGACGCCCAGGGTCAGGCAAGACGATCCTGGCGAACCAGCTTGGATTCCATCACGCCCGCAGTGGCGGCCGGGTTTTAGTCGCCACGCTGTTGGCCGAATCACATGATCGACTTTTCCAGTTTCTTTCTACGCTGAGTTTTTTCGACGCATCCAAGGTCGGCGCCGAAATCCAGTTTGTCAGCGCATTCGATACGTTGGAAAACGAAGGCCTGGATGAAGTCGTGAAGCTGCTCAGACGCGAGATCAGCCGACAAAAGGCGACCGTGATGGTGGTCGATGGTCTGCTCAATGCGCGTTCCAAGGCCGATTCGCCTATCGATACCAAGAAATTCATCTCGGAGCTGCAGGGGCATGCCGCTTTTGCCGGTTGCACCGTATTGTTCCTTACCAGTTCACGGCTTGACGACGGCAGCCCCGAGCACACGATGGTCGATGGTGTCATCGAAATGGGAGAGGAGCTGTTCGGGACGCGCTCGGTACGGCGTATCCAGCTGCGCAAGACCCGCGGCAGCAGCGCGCTGACCGGTCTTCACGAATGTGAAATCAACGATGACGGCCTGGTTGTCTATCCGCGCCTGGAAAGCCTGTACAGTCGTCCTTCCGCCCCGGACAGTGCCAACATGACGCGTATCGCCAGCGGGATCGACTCTCTGGATGACATATTGGGCGGAGGCTTGTACAGCTCCAGTGTGTCCCTGGTCATTGGTCCTTCCGGGATCGGGAAGACGACGCTGGGTCTCAAATTCCTCGCCCAGTCGACGGCAGACGCCCCTGGCTTGCATTTTGGATTCTATGAAAGCCCGCAGCGACTGCGCCTCAAAGGCCTCTCCCTGGGTATCGATATCGAAGGCATGGAAAAAAGCGGAGCATTGAGCATTGCCTGGCAGCCCACCACCGAAGGCCTGCTGGACGGACTCGGCGCACGACTGCTGGACATCGTGAAGGAAAAGGGTATCAAGCGCCTGTTCATCGATAGCCTGAGCGGCATGACAAGGACTTCGACCAACCCCGCGCGGATTACGGATTTCTACAGCGCGCTCATGAACGAGCTCAGGGCCAGGGGCGTTACGGTGTTCGCCTCCTGGGAGATGCGTGACCTATTCGGCTCCGAGGTCAGCTCACCGAACTCGGACCTGTCCAGCATCGTCGACAACCTGATGCTCATGCGCTTCCTCGAGGATCGCTCTGAACTAAGAAGGACGCTCTCCATTCTTAAGGTACGAGACAGCTCTTATGACCCGTCGCGATTCGAGGTGGTCATCCGGGATCAAGATGTTTTCCTTGAAAAGGCTTTGAGAAATGAACCTTCAGTCTCAGCTGAGTCATTGCCTGGTTCAATATCATAAGTCTTTGAGCGGGTTGAATTGACATGACCACCATCCTGGTCGTCGACGACGAGTATCTGATCGCTGACATCCTCAGTTTTGCGCTAGAGGACGAGGGCTTCATGGTGGTAACGGCCAGCAATGGTCAAAAAGGACTCGAAGTGCTGGAAAGAGAACGTCCAGCCCTGATCATTACTGACTTCATGATGCCGGTCATGGATGGTCTTGAGTTCGCCACGGCCGTGCGAGCCTTGCCGTCCGTCAATGGGCTGCCCATCATCTTGATGAGCGGTGCCCAGGCGCACCTGGGCATGACGCGATCGGACCTGTTCGATGCGGTGCTGCCCAAGCCATTCGACATAGACTCGATTGTCGCCGAGGTGAAGAGGCTGCTGGTTGCAGAGTGATGCCGCGTCGAGAGCTGCCGAGCTGAACGCTGCGCGTCCGCTGCGAAGGGATATGGGAGGTTGCAGTGCAATCACCCCCAGCAAGGCATCGTCCTGGTGTTTTGTCCGAAGCCCGCACTTTCAAGCCGATCGAGCTTCGCTCCGACCTGGCCGATTGCGTCTGGCAGGCTTTCTCCTGATTCGATGCAACGAATGTCCCGTAGCGGCCTCATATGGAAACGAGCGGCGCCTCGGTTGAAGAGCTGGCGCCTGCGGTTTTCTTGACGGAGGTGATGGTGTCCATGACGGCAGCTGAGAAAAACCATGTCGACTGGCTGATCGAGCAATCGATGCTCAATGCAGCGAGGAAGCGCGCCAGGCTCTACTCGGGTCAGGGTCGATTGTGGCAGCAGCCTTATGCGCATACCCGGCCTCGCGACGCCTCGGCATTGGCTTCGGTGTGGTTCACCGCGTATCCGGCTTCCATCGTTACCCGCGAAAATGGCACTGTGCTTGAAGCGCTGGGGGATGAGACCTTATGGCATGCGCTGTCGAAAATCGGTATCCAGGGCATTCACAATGGCCCTTTGAAAAGGTCCGGTGGCCTTTCGGGCACTGACTACACACCTACGATCGACGGCAATTTTGACCGCATCAGTTTCGACATCGACCCGCAATTGGGCACCGAGGCGCAGTTGCAAGCATTGACCCGGATGGCCGCCGCGCACAATGCGGTCGTCATCGAGGATGTCATCCCGTCTCATACCGGTAAGGGTGCGGATTTTCGTCTGGCCGAGATGGCGTATGAGGATTACCCGGGGCTCTACCACATGGTGGAAATCCGTGAGGAGGACTGGCCGCTGCTGCCCGACATTGCCCAGGGACGCGATGCGCAGAACCTCACCCCGCAGCAGGTGGACGTTCTGCGAGACAAGCATTACATCGTCGGACAGTTGCAACGGGTGATCTTCTTCGAACCGGGCGTCAAGGAAACCGATTGGAGTGCGACCCCGGTGGTGATGGGGGTCGACGGCAAGCCCCGGCGTTGGGTCTATCTGCATTACTTCAAGGAAGGGCAACCTTCACTGAACTGGCTGGATCCGACCTTTGCCGCTCAACAGATGATCATCGGCGACGCGCTGCATGCCATCGATGTCTCGGGGGCGAAAATCCTGCGTCTGGACGCCAACGGATTTCTCGGCGTGGAGCGCAAGCTCGAGGGGTCCGCCTGGTCCGAAAGCCATCCGCTATCGATCACCGCAAACCAGTTGCTCGCTGGAGCGATTCGCAAGGCCGGCGGATTCAGTTTCCAGGAACTGAACCTGACCGTAGACGACATCGCCGCCATGTCCCACGGAGGGGCGGATCTGTCCTACGATTTCATCACCCGACCCGCCTACCAGCATGCCTTGCTGACAGGCGACACGGAGTTCCTGCGATTGATGCTGCGCCAGATGCACACCTTCGGCATCGATCCGGGCTCGCTGATTCATGCGCTGCAGAATCATGATGAGTTGACCCTGGAACTGGTGCATTTCTGGACCCTGCACGCGCACGATACTTACCTCTATCAGGGGCAGACCTTCCCCGGCAACATCCTGCGTGAGCACATCCGCGAGCAGATGTACGAACGCCTCGCTGGAGAGCATGCGCCCTACAATCTGAAGTTCGTCACCAACGGTGTGTCCTGCACCACGGCGAGCATCATCACGGCGGCGCTGGGAATTCGCGATCTCGACACCATTACGACGGCAGATATCCAGCAGATTCGCCAGGTTCATCTGCTGCTGGTGATGTATAACGCGATGCAGCCTGGTGTATTCGCATTGTCTGGCTGGGACCTGGTGGGCGCGTTGCCGTTGCCCGCCGAACAGGTCGAGCATCTGATGGGCGACGGCGACACGCGTTGGATTCACCGCGGTGCCTACGACCTTGTGGACCTCAACCCTGATGCGACACTGTCGGCCGGTCAGATGCCACGTCCGAAGACCCTGTACGGCAGCTTGCCAGGCCAGTTGAAAGATCCGGATTCGTTCGTCTCGCAGCTGCGCAGGATCCTCGCTGCGCGCCGTGCCTATGACATCGCCGCCAGTCGCCAGATACTGATTCCGGACGTCGAGCACCCAGGACTGCTGATCATGGTTCACGAACTGCCGGCTGGAAAAGGGACGCAGATCACCGCGCTGAACTTCGGTTCGACCCCGATCACTGAGACCCTGCACCTGCCCAATATCGCACCCGGGCCGGTGGTCGACATCATCAATGAACGGGTCGAAGGCGACCTGACGCCCGAAGGCGAATTCACCATCACGCTGGATGCGTTCGAGGGGCTGGCGCTGCGGGTGGTGAGCAGCTCACCGATGATCTAGGGCTCGGGAAATCGAGGTGGTTGCTCAGGTCGATGCTCAACCGACCTGCGGCCTTGAGTATCCGCTACGCCGATGGAAGCTGGGCTTCGATCGCGACCTTGTCGATGACCGACCAGACCTCACGGATCCTGCCGTCCTCGAACGTGTAGAAAACGTTTTCCGCGAAGCAGATCCGTGTCCCGTTGACCGCAAGGCCCAGGAACTCTCCGGTCGGCGTGCAATTGAATGCCAGGCGAGCTGCCAGCCGGGGTGGGTCGACCACCAGCAGTTGGATTTCAAAGCGCAAGTCGGGAATGTTCCGATAGTCGGCTTCCAGCATGCTGCGATAGCCGTGCAAGCCTAGTGGCCTTGCGTTGTGAACCACATCCGGGTGCACGAAGTGGCCCAGGTTTTCCCAGTCCTGTGCATTCAGGCAGGCGATGTAGGCGTTATAAAGCGCTGCAAGGTTCGAAGTCATAAGGGCGATTACTCCGTTCTGTTAGCCATGACCGTATGACCTTGCAGCAGTCAATGCGATCCAGAGCCTGTCGTACTTGAATCTTCGAATGCGACAGATCAGGAAACGACTTTCTTGAAAGGGCGAATGGATACTCCCCGATAGAACGAAAAAATGGCCAGCACCTGCACCACGACCGCGGCTGTTACCACGGCTCGGATCGCGTGACCGGGATCGGTGAAGGCGCAGCGCAGCACGCCGAAAAATGCCGGGGCGAAGGCGTAGGTGGCCTGGCTGATCGCGACCATCAGAGCGATCACCCTGGCTGTTTGTTCGCGGCTGAATTCGGTTTGTGCGATCAAGGGGGGCAGGGAGGTGGCATTGCCAATGCCCGAGCCGATGAGTACCACGGCTATCCAGACCACCATGGGATAAAGGTCCAGGACTGCAAGCAGCAGCGTGCCCAGCATCTGGATGGCATAGCCGAGGCAGGCCAACTGGCGGCGGTTCATGCCTCGGCTCATGAGGCGTGCGGCGACGTATCGCCCGCCCATCGCACTGGCGGTGGCCAGACCCATGGCGAAGGAGGCGTCATGGGCTCCCATGCGTCCCGCCAGGATCGAATACAAGTGCGCGATCAGGCCGATCTGGGCGAAAAGCCCCAGGGACATGCCGACTGCCAGACTGCGGAAACTGGCCGACCTGAACGTCTGCAGGAGGGTCCAAGGGGTTGCACTGGCATCGATCGATACAGGTTCCGGCCGGTCTGCGTTATCGGGATGTTGCCCCAGGCTTTGTGGGCTCTTGTTGAACACCAGGAAGGCGAAGACACCGACGAGCAGTACGGCGATGGTGCTGATCATCCACGCTGCCGTGGCAAAGCCGAAACGTTCGATCAGCAGCACCCACAACGGCGAAAAGATCACGCCACCCATGCTGGCGCCGTTGTAAGCCTTGCCCAACGCCCTGGGTCTTTCCTTGACGTACCAGGGAGCGATCAGGGTATTGACGGCAACGGCACCCAACGTGACCCAGCCCATACCCGAGCAGACGGCACCGGCATACAGTACCCAGGGCTGGTTGGCATGAGCCCAGATATTCACGCCGATGCCCAGGACGATGCTGCCCAGCAGGGTGATGCCGGGGATTGTGAATCGTGCGTAAAGCTTCGGCAGGTTGGCGATGACAATCGTACCGCTGAGCAAGTGCAGGGTGACGGCAGTCGAGACCTGGGCGATTGGCCAACCCGTGCGATCCATGACCGCTTGCATGTAGATCGGCGGCCCATAGAAACCGATTCCCCAACCAATCATTGCCAGGATGAACGTGCAGGTCAGTACGGTCTGTCCAAAAAAACGGGGGTGCGTCATAGCCATCTCCTCCAGGGTGGCTATCAGGTTATGGGTTCAGGGACGGCGTCACTTCGAGGCGCGTCGAACAATGGATGTTCCGGGGAGTGGGCAGCTTTTAATCTGCCACCGCCAGGGGCCTGATCCGTTCAAATCCACCTGACCCGTCCGACAGCGCCGCTCAGTCAATCGGCCGGAGAATTCCGGGGTGGGTAGTGCCCTGGCGGGACGGACGGATCCGGCCTACCCGCTCATTTCCCCCCGGTCACATCCAGGAACGTACCGGTAACGAACGATGCCTCCGCGCTGGCCAACCACAGGATGGCCCGCGCCACTTCCTCCGGCTGGCCACCGCGGCCCATGGGAATCGTGTCCTTGACGCGATCGACACGTCCCGGCTCGCCGCCGCTGGCGTGCATTTCGGTGTAGATGTGCCCGGGGCGGATGCCGTTGACGCGTATGCCTTCCCGGGCGACCTCCTTGGCCAACCCGATGGTGAAGGTTTCCAGGGCTCCCTTGGATGCCGCGTAGTCGACATATTCGTTGGGGCTGCCGAGGCGCGCCGATGCCGAGGAGACATTGATCACCACGCCGCCCGCACCATTGTGCCGGTAGGCCATGCGCTTCACTGCCTGCTGGGCGCAGAGCATCGGGCCGATTGAGTTGACCGCGAAGATGCGCTGCATGCGCTCGAAGCCCAGATCCTCCAGGCGCGACTGAACGGACAGGACCCCGGCGTTATTGACCAGCACATCGAGGCGGCCGAACGAGCGGTCGATGGCCGTGAACAAGTCGGCCACCTGGCCGGGGTCCGCGCTGTCGGCCCTCACGGCCAGAGCCCGGCGCCCTAATGCCTGCACATCCGCCACCACCGCCAGTGCCGAAGCCTGGTTGGCAACATAGCTGATCGCGACGTCATAACCCCGCGCGGCGGCCAGCCGCGCGGTGGCGGCGCCCACTCCACGACCGCCGCCGGTTATCAGCATCAACGGTGCCTGGGAGACGTTGTTCATCGTAAGTACCTCCTATAGCGTCAGGAAAACCGGTTGTGTCAGCCGATCAAGAGGATGCCGCTGACGATCACTGCGCACGCCAGCACCCGCCGGGCAGTCAGCGTCTCGCCAAGGAACACGTAGCCGATCAGCGCGGCGAACAGCACGCTGGTTTCGCGCAATGCCGATACCGCGCCCATGGGGGCTTCGTTCATGGCGTAGATGACTATTGCATAGGCCAGCAAGGAGACCACTCCGCCCACCAGGGCGGCGCCCATGCCGGGCCTGATGGAGAACAGGCTGCGGGCACCACGCAAGCCGATGTACACCGCAGGCATCAGCAAGCCCCACAGGGCACACATCCACACGGTGTAGGCGAGCGGCGCGCCGGAAAGACGGGTGCCGATGCCGTCGGTTACGCTGTAGGCCGCGATGAAACAGCCCGTTCCCAGCGCATAGGGAAGGCTGGGCACCGACAGGCTGCGCCCCCGCAAGGCCAGGGAAATGATTGCGCCCGATACCAGGGCGATACCCAGCAATGCCTCGGGGGCGATGCTTTCGCCGGCAAAGGCAGCGGCGCCCAGGGTGATCAACGCCGGGGACGATCCTCGAGAGATCGGATAGACCTGCCCCAGATCACCAACCCGATAGCTGCGCACCAGAAACAGGTTGTAGCCGATATGCAGCAGTGCCGACAGCACCCCATAGCCCCAACTGGCCGCCGCCGGTGGCGCCATGCACGCTGCGCAGACCAGGCTGACCGAAGCGATGGCGACGCACATGATCGTCATCGACCATAGTCGGTCGGCACCGCCACGCAGCAGCGCGTTCCAGCTGGCATGCAGGAGCGCGGCGAAGAGAACCAGCAAGGTGATATGGATAGGCATGCACCATTCTAGGCAGCCCGTCTGCGGGAACTACAGCGAAGTCTCCTCATCGTTTCATGAATGAATTCTCATGCATCATCCATGGGCCCGTTGGAATTTCAGCGCCTCACCGAGCAGCCATTGGCGAAAGCTGATGATGTGGGGTTGCGATTCGGTGCCTTTCGGGCAAACGAAGTAGTAGGCCAGTGGCGAGGGGAACGGCACATCGAACAGCCGCACCAGGCGGCCATCGCTCATTTCGTTTTCAACATGTCCGCTGCGCACCAGGGCGACGCCCTGGCCGAGCAAAGCGGCCTCGACCGTCATGTTGGTGTCCCCGAACCGGACGCTTTCCTTGAGCGGCAGGAATTCCAGCCCGACCTTTTCGAACCAGGCTTCCCATTTCGGTACCAGCTCGGCGCCATCACGGGTCAGCAGCGGGTAGTGCAACAGCTCGGCAGGGCTGCGCGGTGTCCCGAAGCGCTGCAGCAGATCGGGGCTCGCCACCGGAAACACCTGCTCGCCGAACAGGAATTCCGAATACAGGCCCGGGTAAGTGCCTTTGCCGAGCCGGATCGCGACATCCGCCTGGGCACTGGAGAAATGGATGATCTTGTCCGTGGTGTCCAGGGACACCAGCAACTCGGGATGCTGGCGAGAAAGTCCCGGCAAGCGGGGCAGTAGCCATTTCAGGGCGAAGGAGTACGTGGTGCTGACTTCGAGCCGGACCCTGCCTTTTTGCTCCCGCAGATCGGCCAGGGTTGCTTCGAGGCTCATGAAGAACTCCCGCACGATGGGCGCCAGCGTGGCACCCGCTGCGGTGAGGCTCAATGACTTGCCGCGCTCAAACAACGGCAACCCCCATAGCGCTTCGAGATGCTTGAGCTGGTGACTGACCGCGCTTTGCGTGACGTGCAGCTCATTGGCGGCAGAGGTAAAGGTCGTGTGTCGGGTGGCGACTTCAAAGGCGCGCAGTGTCGCGGTCGGCGGCAGGTCTCTCATGAATACAGTGTCCCGGCGAGTCGGCAGATAGGCATGACATGAACGTTCGCTCATGATAGAGCATCTCCTGGATGGAGGGGATGCCGGTGCCGACAACGCCTGGATAGCCATTGGCAACCGGGCCGCCGGATGCTTTCCCCAGGCCGCCCGAAAGGTAGGCCCCCTCAGTCGCCCAGGTGTCACGAGCGTATCGCTCCGTTGGCTGAAGTCCTCCCCGGCTGCGGGCGAAGCGGGCGTGTTGGGGCTATGCTCATCGCCATTGCAGCAATCCATCGGTTTCAGGTATCAGCCACCAGGGAAAGGAGTCTGTATGTGTTCGGTTCTTCCCATGACGCCTTATCGGGCGACCGTTTGACCCCGTCGATTTTCCTTTCCAGGCGCCCCAGCGAACGGTTGGTGGTATTGCCTGGACTCGATCGTTTCATCCGTATCAACACTGCCCTCGGCGACCCGATCAGCGAACACCTCGATGATTCGGGCACGAATCCCAAGCGTAATGGAGAACCGCATGAACACTAAGCCGTTCCAGGAGATCATGGGGCGCTTCGCCGGTAGCCTGGCCGGGCTGGCGATGCTTGCCGCCCATCCAGCCCAGGCAGGCGAAGCTGGCATCGCCGGCGGCCCTACCGCCAGCTACAGCATTGCCTTCAGCAACTCCTATGCGGGCAGTGATTTCCGCAAGGTGATGGTGCGCAACTGGCAGGAAGTTGCGGTCCAGGCGCAAAAGGAGGGCTTGATCCGGGAAGCGCCAGTGGTCAGCGCCAACAACTCGGCGTCGGAGCAGGCGGCCCATATCCAGGACATGATCGTCCAGGGCGTCAACGCTATTGTCATCCTGGCCGCGTCCGACACGGCACTCAACGGGGTGATCCGCGATGCCTGCAACGCCGGCATCGTGGTGGTGGTCATGGCCAGTCTGGTCACCGAACGCTGCGTCTATACCGTGGACTACGACTGGTCCGCCATGGGCCGCGTGGAAATCGATTACATCGCCCAGCGTCTCAAGGGCAACGGAACGCTGCTGGAGATCCGCGGCATTGCCGGTGATGCCACCGACAAGAACATCAGCGACGGCATTCACAAGGCTGCCAGCGACTATCCGGGCCTGACATTCGCCAAGACCGTGTACGGCAACTGGACGGCTTCCGTCGCACGCAAGGAGGTGGCGCTGGCGCTGCCGTCGCTGCCCGACATCGATGCCGTCGCGACCCAGGGGGGCGACGGCTATGGAGCGGCCATGGCGTTCAAGGCGGCGGGACGGCCCTTGCCGATCATCGTGATGGGCAACCGCCAGGACGAACTCGCCCTGTGGAAACAGGAGCGCGATGCCAATGGCTACGAGACGGTCTCGGTCTCCGCTTCCCCGAGCGTTTCCCAGGTGGGTTTCTGGGTGGCCCAGCAGATCCTGGCGGGCAAGCAGGTGCCGAAGTTCGTCGAGGTGCCGCTGGTCCGTATCGATGCGAAGGACCTGGACACCTGGCTCGCCACCATGCCGGTGGGCGGCGCCGCCAACCCTTCCTATAGCCAGGCCTCCGTTGCGGCGATGATCGACGCGGCCCTCGACAGGACGGCGCCGCCAGCGCCTTTGCCGGAGGCCGCGAAGCAGTAGGGGCGGGCGAGGAGGCGAGGCGCCATGTTCACATTCAAATCAGCCACGGACAGGCCCATCGCCGTCAGGATCGGCCTGGCGGTCGCCGCACTGGTGTTCCTGATGCTGACGGTGTCGCTGGTGAACCTCTACGGCCTTCGAGGCATGGTGCGGGCGGTGGATTCGACCAGCCATTCGGCGCAAATTCTGGCGTCGGTCAACGGAGCCGCCGGGCGGGTGGAAAACTTCATCGCCACTCGCGACCAGGAAAGCCTGTCCCAGGCCGAAGGCATGGTGGCAAAGGCTATCGCCGCCCTCGGCGCCATTCCGGTGGCTGAGGCGCAATCGCTCAAGGGCAGTCTGGAGCGGCTCGCCACGGCGATCGCGGCGTTGCGGGCGGCCACCCTGACCATGGATGGCGAAACGGAGAACATGACGGCCCACTACGGCCGGATGCGAGAGGTGACGATCCTCGTCGAGCGGGGTATCGCCGACGGCCTGAAGACCCTTGGGACCCGTGCCGCCGATCACGCAGCACGGATGAGCGACATCGAAGACTCGCACCGCATCCTGGATATCCTGCGCAACGGCGAACGGATCATCACCGCCAATGTGGCCAGGCTGCTGGCGACCGGTGATGGGGCGGCCGCCACGGCGGCGCGCAATGCCTGCGCCGCACTCCCGCCGGTGGTCGAGCAATTGCGTGAGCTGATGGGAACGCCGCAGCAGGCACAGGCACTGGAGCAACTGGCGGCGGCGGTCGCCGCGGCCGGCCTGGCGCTCGAGCGGCTTGGCGATGCGCCCAGGCTCCGGGGAGGCGAGGCCTTGGGGCATCTCGCTGCCGTCGGGGAGGCGACCGGGCGCCTCGAAGCCATGCTGGGCGAAACGGACCAGCAGGTTGCCCACGACGCCAGCGATATCCAGGCCGCCACCGGCTTGCTGCAAAATGCAGCCGCGTTGTCCAAGCGTTTCGCCGAGCGTGTTGCCACCCTGGAGGCACAGACCTTGTCGTTTCGCCTGTCGCCATCGGCCGAGGTCGCCAGTTCCGTCGGCCTCATCCTGGACGAACTTTCCCGTCTTTCGCGGGTGCTCCCGTCTTCCGTGGGGCTGCAAGGCAACGCGACGCCGCTGACGGTCAGCGACCAGATTGCCGGCTACCGGGCGGCATTCGCCAGGTTCCACCAGGCGAGCAATGCCTTGAGCGATGCGCGCGACCAGGTTCGCAACGAGGCACGGAGCGCCGGCCTGCTGGTTGCGCGCTTCGCCGGGCAGGCGCGGTCGGACGCCCAGGTCCACAAGGATCGCGGCATGCTTGCGACAATCATCGCCGGTACCGTCGCCATCCTGCTGGCCGGCGCTATCGCCTGGAGCACCTCACGGTTCGTCGCGCAGCCCATCGTGGCCCTGGCCTCGGTGATGCGCCGGCTGGCCGCCGGTGACCTGAATGCCGAGATCGCCAGCGCCGAACGCGGCGATGAAATCGGGATCATGACCCGCGCCGTCCGGGTATTCCAGGAGAACGCCTTGCGCATTCGGGTACTGGAAGCCGAGGCCGAAGCCGAGCGACAGCAGGTCCAGGCCTCGCTGGAGAGAATGGTCGCCGAGCGGACCGACACCCTGCATCGGCAGACCGAGTTGCTGGAGGCCCAGGCCGTCGAACTGATTCAGGCGCGCAACCAGGCCGAGACGGCCAACCAGGCGAAGAGCGATTTCGTGGCCACGGTCAGCCACGAACTGCGCACCCCCCTGACCCTGATTCTCGCTCCCTTGGAAGAGCTCTCGGCGGCGAGCAGCCCGCCGGCGGACTGGCGTGTGCAGATCGAGCGCGCCCAACGCAACGCGCTGCGCCTGATGAATCGAGTGAACGATATCCTCGATTTCTCCAAGGCCGAAGCGGGCAAGTTCGAATGTTGTCCGGAGGCCATCGACCTGAACAGGATGGTAGGGGTGCTGGCCGAGGATGCCGCCATGGTGGCCAAGGGCAAGGGCTGCACCTTGACCTGTCACATCGATCCTGCCCTCGGCACGGTGTTCCTTGACCCCCGACACCTGGAGAAAATCCTGCTCAATCTGGTGAGCAATGCCATCAAGTTCACGCCCGCCGGCGGCACCGTGCATCTGGCGGTAAGCGCTCTCGATGACGACCGATTCGAATTCGCGGTGCATGACTCGGGCATCGGCATTGCGCCGGACAAGCTGCCACTGCTGTTCCAGCGTTTTTCCCAGATCGATAATTCCGCCACACGGCATTACAGCGGCACAGGCATCGGTCTCGCCCTGGTCAAGGATCTCGCCGAGCTGATGGGAGGCGAGGTGGGCGTCGACAGTGAGCCAGGACGGGGTTCTTGCTTCTTTGTCCGATTTGCGCGGGGGGCCGAGTCTGACAGCGTGTCGAGCGAAGCCAGCGCCATGCAGGAGCTGCCGTCGCCCACCACCCCGGTCACGTCCGAGCAGCGCCACCTGCTTTTCGACGACGGTCGTCATGGCAGTGGCGACGCCCGGGCTTCAGCGCAAGGCGCAGGTGATGGGCAACGTCCGGAGGGCGCCTTGCAGTCCAGGGTGCTGGTGGTGGATGACAGCCCGGAAATGCTTGGCTACCTCCATGAACTGTTGCGCGATGACTACCTCATCGTCACTGCGGCCAATGGCGAACAGGCCTGGGCGATACTGCAGCGCCGACCGATCGATGTGGTGCTCTCGGACGTGATGATGCCGGAGCTCGACGGCTTTGGCCTGACGGCCAGGATCAAGGCCAGCGCCGGGTTCGCCCATATCCCCGTGATCCTGCTGACTGCCCGCGGCGGCGCCGAGGCCTGCGTCTCCGGCCTGGAGAGTGGTGCCGACGACTATATCGCCAAGCCTTTCTCGCCCCTGGAGCTCAAGGCCCGCGTCCGTGCGGCGCTGCGCATGAGCCAGGTGCAGACCGAACTGAATGCGAAGTCTCGCCAGGCAGGCATGGCCGAGATCGCCACGACGGTGCTGCACAACGTCGGCAATGTCCTCAACAGCGTGAACGTTTCGGCGGAACTGGTCAGCAGCCAGATGCGCGCCTCCAAGGCCCAGGGATTGGCCAGGGTGGCCCAGATGATGAACGAACACATCGATGACCTGGGCGATTTCCTCACCCGGGACCAAAAGGGAAAGTTGCTGCCCGAGTACCTGATCAGGTTGGCGGACGTGGTGACAGTGGAGCAGCAGGGCATCATCGAGGAGCTGGGGCAGCTCACCAAGGGCATCGACCATATCAAAACCATTGTCGCTGCCCAGCAGTCCTATGCCGTTGCCGTCAGTATCGTCGAGACAGTGCCTGTCTCGCAGCTGATCGACGACGCCTTGCGCATGAGTGCCGGGTCACGGTCGCGCCAGGAGGTGGCGGTGGTCAAGGAGATTGCCGACCTGCCCCTGCTGTCCCTGGACCGACACCGGGTATTGCTGATCCTGGTGAACCTGATCAGCAATGCCAGGCAGGCGTTGGGCGGCGTGCTCGATCGCAAGCCGTGCATCACCTTCAGTGCCGGCCTCACCGAGGGACCGACCTTGCGTATCACGGTATCCGACAACGGCAATGGGATTGCGCCGGAGCACCTGCCGCGGATCTTCTCCCATGGCTTCACGACGCGCCCGGACGGCCATGGTTTCGGCCTGCACAGCTGCGCCCTCGCCGCGCAGGAAATGGGCGGCCGCTTGACCGTGCACAGCGAGGGGGCCGGACACGGCGCAACGTTCATCCTCGATATCCCCCTCGATGTTCCGCAGGACTAGGCTCTGTACGCGAATGGAGGCCGGACCGAAACATCCGACCTGTCGCTGTCGCAGTGTTGTCCCTGGGTTGCCGACCCGGAACTAACCGCCGTTTTTAACCGTGCTCCAGATGCGGGTGCGCATGCGGTCGACCTGCAGCGGTACGGATTGGAGTACAAAGAGTTTCTGCATCACGCTTTGCGGCGGGTAGACCATCGGGTTTTCCCTGATGGCCGGGGTTACCAGGGACTCGGCTGCGGCGTTACCGTTAGCGTAGTGCACGTGGTTGCTGATGTTGGCCATCACTTTTGGGTCCAGCAGGTAATTCAAGAAAGCGTATCCGGCTGCTTCGTTCGGCGCATCGGCGGGCATGGCGACCATGTCGAACCACATGGGCGAGCCTTCCTTGGGAATCACGTAGGCAATCTTCTGGCCGTTTCCAGCTTCCTCTGCGCGCGAAGCGGCCTGCATCACGTCACCGGAAAAGCCCACCACCACGCAGACATCGCCATTGGCCAGGTCGCCGGTGTACTTGGAACTGTGGAAGTAGCTGATGTAAGGCCGCACGCTCATCAGCAAGGCCTGGGCCTTGGCGTAGTCGGCTTTCTGCTGGCTGTGGTGCGGCAGGCCGAGGTAATTCAAGGCGATCGGCAGGATTTCCGGCCCGTTATCCAGGAACGCCACCCCGCACTGCGCCAGCTTTTTCATGTTTTGCGGCTTGAACACCAGGTCCCAGGAATCCACGGGCGTGTCGCCAAGTACGGCTTTGACTTTGTCGACGTTATAACCGATGCCGGTACTGCCCCATAGGTAGGGAAAACCGTGGCGGTTGCCGGGGTCGTTGGCTTCCAGGGCCTTCATCAGTGTCGGGTTGAGATTGTTCCAGTTGGGTAAGCGGCTGCGATCCAGGACCTTCAGCGCACCCGCGGTAATCTGGTGTGCCATGAAGTGGTTGGACGGAAACACCACGTCGTAGCCCGAGTGCCCCGCCATCAACTTGGCATCGAGCATTTCGTTGCTGTCGTACAGGTCATACTGAGTGGGATGTCCGGTGCTGGCCGTGAACGCTTGCAAGGTATCCGGGGCGATGTAGCTGCTCCAGTTGTAGATCCTTACGGTATCCGCCGCTTGTGCGGCGGCGCTGACCAGTAGCAATGGAGCGATCATTTTCAACATACAGATACCTCAACCTTTGTTCTAAGCGTTATGGAAGGGGCAGTCAGAAAATCAGTACGTAGCTTTTGCGAACGGTCTCTTGTACGTCCCAGATGCCCGTTGTGTTCGCGGGGAACATCAACGCGTCGCCGGCCTGGATATCGATGGGCGTGCCTTCATCCGGCGTGAAGGTGCAACGTCCCTGGATAAAGTGGCAGAACTCCTGTTGCACGATTTGCCGGCGCCAACGGCCGGGTGTGCATTCCCACACCCCGGCCTCGACGCCGTCGGTGCGTTCCACTGCGTTGCTGGATACGTGGGCTACCGGTTCACCCAACGGCACTGCGACCGGATGGGCCTGGCCCAAGGGCAGTGCTGCGGTGTCTGGGAAGTGTTCGATGGTCATGCGAAGGGCTCCTTACTGTGCATCA
Source organism: Pseudomonas sp. 7SR1 (assembly GCF_900156465.1). Taxonomy (NCBI): domain Bacteria; kingdom Pseudomonadati; phylum Pseudomonadota; class Gammaproteobacteria; order Pseudomonadales; family Pseudomonadaceae; genus Pseudomonas; species Pseudomonas sp. 7SR1. The sequence goes on along the minus strand of NZ_LT707064.1, from coordinate 5,222,911 downwards.
GGCTTTCCATGGTGGACGCCAGGCCTTCAGCCATTTTTCGCCGCCACCGTGGGGTTTCAAGGTTGGCCAGTAGCCGGTCTTCCAGCACAAAACTGCGAATGATCGCGTTGTAGCCAAGCCAGCGCAGAGGCTCGGGCTCCCATCGCGGCAGCGAGGCAATGGAGCGCTCGGCCAGGACCCATGGCTGGCGGGTGAGCACACTTTCACGACCGAGGATCAGCTCGGCCAGGGTGCGTCCGCCCAGATTGCTGGCGCCGACCCCTTCGCCGCCATAGCCGCCCGAGAGCGCCACTTGCTGGCGGCGGTCCACCAGCATGTGGGGCTGAAAACGCCGGGCGATTCCCAGGTTGCCTCCCCAGGCATGGGTCAGTCGTACCTGGCGCAGTTCCGGGAACAGGTCACCGAACAGTTGCCGGCGCAGGTCGCGTTCGGCACCGCTGAGGTTGAAGTCCTGACGCAGTCTGCCGCCGAAGCGGTAGCCGCCGCGGGCACCGAATACCAGGCGGTTGTCCCGGGTACGCTGGCCATAGGTCACTTGGCGGCTGTTCTCGCTGAAAGCCTGCCCATGGCTGAGGCCAATTCGCGCCCAAAGGTCTGGCGACAGCGGCTCGGTGGCGACGATCAGGCTTTGCGCAGCGACAAGGTGCTTGCCCAAGGGCGCAAGTTCACTGGAGTAACCTTCCAGTGCCGGCACTATCCAGTCGGCGCGGACCTTCCCCTGGGCGGTCGACAGTTCTCCGGGCTTCCAGCTCGATACCGGGCTTTGTTCGAAAAGCCGCACCCCGAGCTTTTCCACGGCTCGCGCCAATCCACGAACCAGCTTGGCTGGCTGGACGGTGGCGCAGTGGGGCGAATACAGGCCGCCGTAGGCAGAGGCCACTTTCAGTTGGGCATCCAGCTCCTCGCGGTCCAGCCAGCGATAGTCCGCGTCATCCAGGCCCAGGGCCCGATAGCCATCCAGTTGTTCGCGCAGGCGGCGTTCTTGTTCGGGGTAGCGGGCCGCGCAATACAGTACGCCGCCCTTGCGCAGGTCACAGTCGATCGCTTCCCGTTGGCAGACCTGCGCCACTTCATCCGGTATGCCGTGCAGCAGCTCGAAACCTTCTGCCCGGGCCGTCGGCGAGAGTGCGCCCAGCAGGCGGTCCTCACCCTGCAGGTTCCCCATCAACCAGCCTCCGTTGCGGCCGGAGGCACCGAAGCCCGCGATCTGGGCTTCGACGATCACGATATTCAGGTGGGGAGCCTGGCGCTTGAGGTAGTAGGCGGTCCAGAGTCCGGTGTAGCCCGCGCCGATGATAGCCACGTCTGCCTGGAGATCTTCGGCCAATGCCGGCCTCGGCTCCAGTGGCTCCTCGAGTTGCTCCATCCACAAACTCACACCGCGCCAGTCGCCCATGCCATACCCCGCTTACCGATTCAGGCACGAGTTTAGGCAACGACTTCTTCGGCTGTCTTATCTGCGGGTACGCGTGCAATGCAGCTTCAGCCAGGCTTTGGGAGTACAGCCGGTATGGGCGCGGAAGGTCTTGTAGAAGGATGAGGTGGAGTTGAAGCCGGCATCGGCAGCGAGGTCATCCATGGGCATCGCTTCACCTTCTTCGGCCAGGCGGCGCAGCAGATACTGCACCCGGGCCTGGTTCACGTAGCGGTAGAAACTCTGGCCCAGCACCTGGTTGAGCAGGTATGACATCTGGTTGCGGCTGTAACCCGTCGCTGCCGCCACCGTCTGCAGGTCCAGCTCCGGATCGAGGAAGGGTTGCTGGCGCTGGAAGTACTCGTCCAGGTCCCGGGCCATGTAGGTCAACTGCCGGGCCGACAACCCCAGCTTGCTGATGGCCGGCGCCCGGTTGGCATTGGCTTGCGGGTGTTCATGCACCAGCGAGGCGTATTCATTGACCCGCCAGATCAGCCCGTCCCGCACGGTGATGGCTTCGCTGGAGCGGAAAACCACCCGCTGGCCGCTGCCCTGCAGTGCGGTCTGGTACTGGATGAAGGCTGTGCTGCCGTCGGCCCGGATGCGATCGGTGTGCTCCAGGTATTCATCCGGCTGCCGGGGCAGGGTGCCTGTCACATACACGCGCAATTGCGCCAGGCCCATGGTGCGGTTCTGGAAGAAGTCGTTGTACTGCACATCGGGATGGTACAGCGCCATGATCGCCTCCAGGTCCCGATGTTTCCAGGCCAGGTGATAGCGCAGGACGGTATCGCGAGTGCGGCGGGTGGTGTCATCGGGCGGGCAAGCCATGAGCGGGCCAACGTCTTCGATCGGAGAACTTCAGATTACTTGGCAGGCCTCCGGTTTGGAAGGCACGGCTGCGGTGACAGGAGCGGGTGCCGGCCCGGGCGCATTCGTTGTCGTTCATGCGCACCCGCCGAGCCGGCCTGTCCGTTTCTTCCTGCCTGCGCCGCAAAGTTGCGGTTCATCGCTTCACGGGCCTGGCTTGTCGATGCAATCGGCCCGCGACAGGCGCGGTTACTCCACCGCCTCGGCCACGCCCTGGTCCTCACCCAGGAATCCACCGCTCTGGTGGTGCCACAGCCGTGCGTAAGTGCCGTTTTTCGCCAGCAGTTCGGCATGGGTGCCTTGTTCGATGATGCGCCCCTCATCCATGACGATCAGCCGGTCCATGGCCGCGATCGTCGAGAGTCGATGGGCGATGGCGATGACGGTCTTGCCCTCCATCATTTCATCGAGGCTCTCCTGGATGGCGACTTCGACTTCCGAATCCAGGGCACTGGTGGCCTCGTCAAGCAACAGGATCGGTGCGTTCTTGAGCATCACCCGGGCGATCGCGATACGTTGGCGCTGGCCCCCCGACAGCTTGATGCCGCGTTCACCCACCAGGGTGTCATAGCCGCTATGGCCTTGCCGGTCGCTCAGTTGACGGATGAACCCATCGGCCTGGGCGTTGGCTGCCGCCGCACGGATCTGTTCATCGGTGGCCTCCGGGCGACCGTAGGCGATGTTGTCGCGGATGGAGCGGTGCAGCAGGGAGGTGTCCTGGGTGACCATGCCGATGGCGCTGCGCAGGCTGTCTTGCGTCACCCTGGCGATGTTCTGGCCATCGATGCGGATCTCTCCGCTGTCGACGTCGTAGAACCGCAGCAGCAGATTGATCAGCGTCGACTTGCCGGCACCGGAACGGCCCACCAGGCCGATCTTTTCGCCCGGGCGGATATGCAGGCTCAGACCATCGAGCACCTGGCGCTCACCGTTGTAGTTGAAGCTGACATTATCGAACGTCACCGCGCCGCCCTTGGGGACCAGCACGCCGGCATCGGGCGCATCCACCACCTTGGGGCCGCGGGTCAGTGTCTCCATGCCATCCTGCACGGTGCCGATGCTCTCGAACAGCGAGGTCATCTGCCACATGATCCAGTGCGACATACCGTTGATGCGCAGCGCCATGGCGGTGATCGCCGCCACGGCCCCGGTGCCGACTTCGCCCTGGTGCCACAACCACAAGGCATAGCCGCCGGCGCCAAGGATCAACGCGACCACCAGGGCCTGGTTGACGATCTCGAACTGGCTGACCAGGCGCATCTGGCGAAAGCCGGTGAGCTTGAAATCTTCCATGGCGGCGCGGGCGAAATGCGCCTCACGCTTGGAGTGAGAGAACAGCTTCACCGTGGTGATGTTGGTGTAGGCGTCCGAGATGCGCCCGGTCATCGACGAGCGCGCATGGGCCTGTTCCTGGCCGACTTGCCCCAGGCGCGGCACGAAGTACAGCATGGCCAGGCCGAACAATACGATCCAGGCAATGAACGGCAATATCAGTTTCAGGGCGAAGCCGCCCGCCAGTGCGATGATCGCGATGAAGTACACGCCGATCCCGGGGGCGATTTCAATGACGGTGAACAGGACCTCGCGCACGGCGAGTGCCGTCTGCATCACCTTGGTGGTCACCCGGCCGGAGAATTCATCGGAAAAGAACGAAAGGCTCTGGCGCAGCATGAGGCGATGGAAGTCCCAGCGCAGCCGCAACGGCAGATTGATCGCCAATACCTGGTGCTGCACCATCGTGCGCAGCGCCACCAGTGCGATGCTGGCGAGCAAGACCATGCCGATACCCCACAGCACCCGGCTTTCCTGTGCTTGCGCCTCGCCGCCAGCCTGCCAGGTCGAGAGCAGGTCCACGACCTGGCCCAGGAAGGAAAACAGCCAGGCTTCATAAATCGATACGCCGGCGCTGAGCAGTGCAAAAGCGAGGATATAGCCGCGAGCGCCTCGGGTGCAGGCCCACAGGAAACGGACCAGACCGACCGGGGGCGGTGGGGCTTCATCGGGTGGGAAGGGGTCGAGTCTTCGTTCAAACACACGAAGCATTGGGGTCTCCGGAAAGTTCTTGATAGGGGATTTTGCCACTTAACGGCTGCCTGAGGGGCCGCGAGACAGGGGCGGCGCGCCAAGGCGTACCTGGACGAAACCGGACATGAGCCCATGATTGGCCGACCCATTGCACCGCAAAGCCTCAGGAGAGGGGCGAGTGGGGGCTGAAGGGCGAACCGTGTCACGCCTTGCCCGGCGAGCAGTGGCGCCAGCTACGGTTGGCCCGTGACCCGATCAGACCACGTCCGTATGCAAGTTCGGACCTGTGCCTATCAACGTCAGTTCCACATGCCCCGGCGGGGGCACCTCAGCGGACTTCGCGCCAGTATCGGCGCTGGCCGGCGCGCTGTTGTCCGCCGCACTGAACAGCAGGTTGCTCTCGTTGAGCCGGGAGGAAACGTTGCCGTCGATCACCAGTTCGAAACGTTGTCCGTCGCCATTGGCCTCGAAGCTCTTCAGGTAAGTGCGTGTGTCGTCGGCATTGTTTCGGATCGCCAGCGTCCCGTCGTATCCATTGCCGATGCCGGTGAAGCCCAGGGCACTGAGATCGATACGGTCTTCGTCGGGATTGAAGTCGAGCAGGCGATCGCTGCCGCTACTGTCGGCGCAGCGGAAGCTGTCGGCCACGCTGGCATAGCGCAATACGTCGCTTCCCGCGCCACCGGAAAGCAGGTCACGGCCGAGATTGCCCTGCAGCAGATCGTCTCCCGCCAGGCCACGCAGGATCTCATCGGTTTCCAGGCCTTGCAGCTTATCCTCGCCAGAGGAGCCCACCAGTCTGGCGGTGCCATCCGTGCTGCCGAACGTCGTGTCAAGGCTGCCATCGGCATTCAGGCGAACCGCAGCAAAGTCACTGCCATGGTTGGCGTAGGCGTGTCCGGCCAGCAGGATCCTGCCATCGTCCAGCAAAGTGATTTCGCTGGCCAGGGCCGAGTCGCCGGGCAGGTCGACGCTGACCGTCCCCTGGTTGCCGAAACTGAGGTCCAGGCTGCCATCGGCGTTGAGCCGGGTCACGGCAAAATCCTTGAAGGTGCTGGTGCTGGCCACCAGGATCTTGCCGTCGTCCTGTATGGCCACGTCGCCACGGTAGCTGCCGAGAAAGGACAGCGACGCGATGCCGCCCTCGCCAAAGTCGGTATCCAATTCCCCATCGGCCGTGTACTTGAGCAAGCTGTTCTGGAAGCCGGGCGCGCCCTGGACCAGCAGGCCTCCATCTGCCATCGGGGTCAGGCCTTGCATGAACTCGAACGTGCCGTCGGCTTGCAGCGTCAAGGTGCCTTGCGTGCCAAACGCCATGTCCCGGGTGCCGTCGGCATTCAGCTGGGCCACTTTCAGAGTGTGACCTTCCAGCGCACTGACCAGCACGCCCCCGTCGGCCTTGGCCTGTACCAGGGGGGCTGAACCAAACCCGCTGGGCAGGCTGGCCGCGGCATTGCTGTTGAAGGTGAGGTCGGCTTTGCCGTCCGGCCCCCAGCGCTGGACGATGGCGGTATCGTCATGCCCTTCGTGGGCAGTCACCACCGCACCGTCGGCCTGGACCTGAAGCGTGTATGTCTTTTCGAGAGGGATCTGCTTGTGGATCACCTGTCGGCCGGCGTTGCCGTAGTCCTTGTCCAGACTGCCGTCGGCAAGAAGGCGGGTGAGCGAAAAGTCCATGCCCTCGTCCAGGTCGTCGCTGTACTGGCTGAAGCCGGCGATCATAATCGAGCCATCGGGCTGTATCACCACGTCCTGGGCATTATCCGCATGTCCCGCGATATCGACGATCATCGTCCCAGGGGCGCTGTAGGTGGTGGCCATGTTTCCAGTCCTTTAGAGCATCGCAAAGCGTTGACTCTAGCCCAGTACCATTGATGCGCCAGGGTTTCTGGACAACTGGCATGGCAGGCAATCCAGCTGGCCACGGATGAGCGGGGCTCAGGCATCTCATCGAAAGCGGGCGTCCGTCACAGGTAATTCATGATGAACCAGACGTCTGCATTCGCGGTTCCTGCGCTCAGGCCAGGATCGAGTATCCCGCTGCTTCCCGAGGGCAGGACGCGCAAATACCGCGCTGTCAGGGGGATGCTGAAGGTTCCGCCCGCGGCGGGGGACTCGCCAAGGACATAGCTTTTGTTGAGTTCCAATGGTTGCTGGTCGTTGCCAAGCAGTTGCAGTCCCAGGCCCTTGGCGGTGGACGTATTGTTGAGGTTGACGATACCCAGGCTGGCATTCCATGCGGGACTGTTCGGGGTCGGGGCGAGTGTGTAGGTAATCTTGTTGATGCCCTTGGGGCAGTTGTTGACCCTTATATTGAAACTGACCGGGGCGGATTGCGAACCATATTCCGCAAATGAACTGAGCTTGTGTTTGCCCATGTCCACGGTCACGTCTGGCGTGTCGCAGGATTGGGCAACGATGGAGGTGCTGCTGGTCACGCTCATCGCCAGGGGCGTGATGCTGTCGAAGTAGTAATAGCCATATATCCCCGAAGGAAGCTTCAGCAGCTCGCCCTGGGTGTCGGCGATCTTTATCAGGCGTAGCGCGTGCTGGGAACCATTCCACCCCCAGGTGCCGGAGGGGCCGTTATCAATGTTGGGGTAGCCGCGTGCCGCGGTGTTGTTGATTTCGACGCGTATCCACTGCCAGGCGATGCCTGTATTGCCTATCGGGAATATGTTGTTGCCGGGTGTCGTTGTCCCAAGGCTGTTTTTGATGCCATAGGTATACCCCGAGGGGCACGTGTAGGAACTGTTTACGCCTTGCAAGGTTTTTGTTGGCGTTTCATAAAGGACCGTTCCATTTGGGGCATCCCGGGGCACCGATATCGTCGGCGGAAAATCGAATTGCATGGTGGTCAGGCCGTGTCCTTTCACAAAGGAACAGGCTGCCTCTGCTCCCTGGCCCGTCAAGGCGAGGAAAACGATGGGTACTATGATTTTTCCTGGTGTCATTCAAGACCTGCTCTGGGTGGGTGCGGCGCTGCGCGGGGATCGATTTGAAGTCGGAAGGTTGACGGAGGCTGGGACAGGGATATTGGAATTCGACGATAAGATCCGTCGCCGGCTTTTGGAATCGGAAGATTCCTATACGCCACGTCCGCAGCACCGAACCGATCGGGTGGACACGCCTGCGCTGGGGCCGGAATCGCTTGGACGGTGGTCCCGAGCTCTTTCACAACACTCAAGATCCCTCTGCCGCTGACGACATAGACCTTGATGACTCAAGCCAAGGAGCAGTCGCTATGGGCGTTAAAGAGGTAGTGATGGGCGTGTCGCTGTGGGTGGCCCTGAACGGGGCGTGCCAGGCCGAACCGGCGTTGACCGAAGGCGTTATCCGTTTCACCGGGAGCATCGTCGAGCCAGGGTGCCGAACGGACATGAACCCCGGCGTCGCGATCGAACTCGTCGAATGCCCGCGTGCGGCCCGCGGCGCTACTCTCGATGTCACACACATGGGCGGCCAGGGCAACCAGACACCCGGCGTCTCGGCACGCCTGATCGCGGACAGCGGCACGGACGAGCCTTATTACAATCAGCGCTACGCCCTGGTGGACGCGGCCGGAAAGCCCGTGCTCGATGGCACCTGGCTGGTGACGCTGACGGCGCCATGAGGCGCACCGTCAGGGCCTGCATTCGAGCCTGACCCGCTCGTAGTTCAGAGCCTTGTCGCGCTCGGGCAGGGAGTAACTCGCCTGGCATTGCTTGTCCGCCCATTTGATGGTGAGCGTGGCGCTCGGGTCCTGCACCAGGGCCAGGGCCTTGCCGGAAGGATCGGCCATCGCGATCTGCTTGCCGCTTGAGTCTTCCAGCACCGTGCCGAACGGCAGATGCTTGTGCATGGCATCGAACAGTTCGAACTGGACCCGCCGACCGGTTTGCGAGGCGTAGCGCACCAGTACGGCGGCGCCGCGTCGAGGCACGACTTGTTGGGTGGCATTCTCGATCTCGACATCGGCGCCCAGATCACGAGTGTCGAGGCTGATCCAGTTCACCCGGTAGGGATGGGTGTTGGGGATGACCGCAAAGCCGTTGCGGCCGGTTTTGGTTCCGCTGAAACTGCTGATCTTGACGCCGCCGGGTACGTCTGGCACCTCGGCCAGTGCAAAGGTTTCACCCAGGGTCTGCCCGAGGTTGATCCCTCCCGCGTGGGCTACCACCGAACCGGCGAGGTTCAGGTTCTGCGAGGTGTAGCCGCGACCCTGGCTGTAGCCCGCATTGATGTCCACGAAGGGCTGTCGGGTACTGATGCTCGCCGATCCCGAATTGCCGCTGGTGCTGCTGTTGCCTGCCTGTACGGAATAATAGGTGTCGCTGTTTTCCGATAGGTAGCCGTTCACCCCCAGTTGAGTGCTGTCGCCGGATTTCTGGCTGGTGGTCGAGAAATACGCCCGGGGTGCCCGTGGTTTGGAACCGAGGGGAAACGACAGCGACAGGTTCATCTGTGTGTCGTTGTTCGAGGGGCCGAAACTTCCCACGTCCTGGGTGTGGATCACGCCGAGGTTGTAGGTCAGGTCACCCCAGTTGTTGCTGTAGCCGGCGGACACACTCTGGGATCCGCCTCGTCCCCAGTAACGCTGGTCGGTAGCGTTCAGGTAAAGGCTTCCGAACTGCTGGTTGCGGCCCAGGCTCTGGCTCACGGTCAGGTCCGTGCGGGTCTTGGAGTTGCCGCGACGCTGTTCGGCGTAGCTCTGATCCTCGATATGTTCGGTCAGCGTGCGGTAACCCTCGGTCGAGTAACGGTAGGCAGCGAGGGTGAAGTTGGTGTTGGTGCCACTGAAAGTCTTGGCGTACAGCATCCGCAGGCTGTTGCCTTGTGTCGTCTGGCCGTGGGACTGGCTGGACGAATGGGTCAGGTCGAACGACACGGCCCCCCAGGGCGTATTGCGACCCAGGCCCATGGACAAGGCCCTGAAATTATCGGTTGCCTGTACGCCGACGATGCCGGTCGTGTTGCTGCTCAGGCCGTAGGCCAAGGTACTGCTGAGCATCTGCGGCGATGCCAGGCCTTCGGTGTTGCTCTTGTACTGGCCCGCCGAGACGCTGTAGTTGACCTGCCCCTGGCGCACCATGATCGGCAGGCTGGAGAAGGCCTGGATGGTTTCACGTCGGCGGCCGTCCGCTTCGATGATCGTCACCTGGAGGTCACCGTTGGAGCCGCTGGGGTAGATATCGCTGATCTCGAAAGGACCAGGCGGCACGTTGGTGCTGTACAGGATGTAATCGTTCTGGCGAATCTCCACGGTGGCGTTGCTTTGCGCAACGCCTCTGATGACCGGTGCGTAGCCACGTTCGCTGTCGGCGCGCATGCCCTCGTCGGAGCTCAGCATCAGCCCGCGGTAGCGGACGCTGTCGAACAACTGCGAGTCGGAAAAAATGTCCCCCGCGCTGAACTGTCCCTTCAGGGCCGTGACGTCATGTTGCACATAGCTACGGTTGCTGGTGAACGTATTCGGCCGGCCAGTCTGGCTGTTGAAGTTGGATTCGTTGCGCAGCCTCCAGCCGCCGAGGTTGATGCCGTTGCGCAGACCCAGGTTGTTGGAAATCGTCGTGGCGCTGTCGGTGCTGTTGCGATTGCTGCTCAACTGATAGTTGATGAACCCAACGGGCACTCCCGCGTCCCACAGCGCGGGGTCGACATAACCACGCATGCCTCGTTGCATGGCGATCTGCGGAATGCTGATCGACAGTCGCAGGCGACTGGGGTCGTAGTTGACGGTCGCCTGGTCGATCAAGGCCGGCAGATCATGGCAGGCGTCCGGCGCAGCGTTTTTGAGGCGGTCCGCCACTTCGGGCCGGCTCAGGTTGATCCCCAGTTGCTGCAAGGTTTCCAGGGTCAGGCAGGCTTCCACTTTTGCGCTTTTCTCAACGCGCCGAAAATCGATATCTCGACGGCCGACCAGCACGTCGTTGCTGTAGACGTCCACCCGATAATTTCCTGGCAAAACGCTGTTGGCCGAGAGCAGCAGATCCAGGTCCACGGAGGACGCTGCGCCTTGCAGGAATGAGGTATTGAACTGGCTGACTTGAAGGGGTTCTTGAACTGCCGGGTCGCCAGCTTCTGCGAGCTGGGTCAGGCCTGCCAACATCGCCAGGTATAACGCGTTAAGACCAAAGTTAATGGACGACGTCGTTTTTGTCGGGGAGTTGGAGTTGCTGCGTGGGAATAAAGACATGCCCAGCCCTATATCGCTACGGACGACAGAAGTTAAGGTTCGTTATTGAAATCGGAGAGCGTCGGGAACTGCTGTGAGTGCGGCGATCGTTATTGCACTGCTTTTCCATTGACGGCCGATGCACCGGTGAAAGTCGCTGCATAGCGAACTTGCGCACCGTAATCGTTGATGCTTGAAAAGTTGACGCTCGAATAGTTCGAATGTGTGGCCTGTTTAAGAGGGAGCGTTTTGGTCTCGCCGGGCGCAATCATCATGGAGTCCACCGGGTGTTCAGTGCTGGAGCCTGAACGAACGGCCACTTCCGACAATGAAACGTGATAGAGACTCGGGTTGCTTATCGTCAATGTCGCATGACCTTGCTGCTCGCCCAGTCGCCACGACAGTTGTTCAGGCGCCAGATACGCTTCTGACGCAAGGCCGACAGGGCGGAAGAACACCTTGATGCGCTGGCGTACCGCCAGTTGCAACGTGTTCGGCGTCTTGGCGGCCTGGGGGATTTCCTGGACATTGAGCCATACCACCGATTCCTTATCGGTTGGCATGCCGGTGCCCTCATAGATAATCCGCAGCAGTTGCTGTTCCTTGGCCATGATCCTTGCCAGCGGCGGTGTCACGGCAAAAGGGACTGGCGCTTTCTCGGTCTCGCCGTCGATCCAGGATTGAATCAGCAGGTCGTCACCATTGTTACGTACCTTGATGCTGACCTCTTTGTGCTCGGCGTCGAACACCAGGCGGGTCGCGCTCAGCGAGATGCCGGCGCTTGCCTGTGCTGCGAGCAGTGCGCAGTGCAAACCCACGCACAACGATAGGAAGTGTCGGTTGAACATGACTGGATGCCTGAAATTGAGAAAAGGCGGGACCCTGAAGTCCCGCGCAGTATCAGCCCCGTCCGGCCCTTACTCGTATTGCAGGGTGAACGGCAGGGTGGCGTCGCCGCGACCGGCCACGGCGGTCTTCGGATCGGCAGTGGTGACGTAGGCAGCGGAGAACTTCAGGGTCGCGCTGCCGTCCTGCAGGGTGTTTTCGATTCTGGCGGCAGTTGGGGAGCTCAGGTCGATCTGGTCGCCATTGGCGTTCAGCAGGGCGATACCGATGTTCTTGGCTGCGCCTACACCGTCAGTCAGCTTGAGGACCTTGGTGCCGGTCACGATGCCCGAGCCCGCGCCTTTGGTCGGTTCGAAAATCATCGCAACCTTGGTGCCGGCGTTGCAGTTGATCTTCATGTCGAAGTTTTCCGCGCTCAGCTTGCCGCTGCCGATGGGTGCTGCAGCTGTGCCCATGTCCTTGATGGACACTTCACCCATGGGCACCGAGATGGTTTTATTCAGGCCGGCACTTTCGATGGAGCAGGCGTCGTTGTTGATGATGCCGCTGAAATTGATAGTGCCACTGCCGGCCAGGGTGGGCGTTACCGGATCAGCTGCAAACGATTGACCCGCGGCGGCGAGCATTGAAAGTGTCAGCAGTGTCAGCGATATGTTCTTCATTTAAATATCCATATGTCGGAGATAAGTTGCGTTCTAAACGCCGGGCCAATTTAGTTTTTTGCCGGGGTACGGGCCATCAGACAATTCTGATTGATGTCAATGGGCTAATTATGGGCGGAGCGTTTAGAGCGATGAACGGGCCTGCGCCTCATGCACAGACCGTCAATGTATGAATGTTGGAGGAGGGCGCGCGAAAGTTGAAAGTTATAGAAATGACAAGTAGGCGCGAAGAGAGTTGTTCAACTGAAGATATTGTTCTCCAGGCAATACGTCAGCAGATCCTGGTCGCTGGAAACTTCAAGTTTACGCATGGCGGCGATTTTCTGGGTGCTGACGGTCTTCGCGCTCCTGGACTGGCTTTTTGCGATGGCAGTGACGCTCAGCCCCGAGACGAACAGGCGCAGAATCTCGAACTCCTTGGGCGATAGCCTCGACAGCCGTTCATCCAGCGCGACGTTCTGCTCCCTCACGCTATGGGCCAGGGGCCTTGCACTCTTGAAAGGGCGTCCCTGGGCGATGGCCGTGAGCGCAAGCTGGATGTCGTCCTGTAACTGGTTCTTCTGGATGACACCGACCACGCCCAGTTCATGGAGCCGTGTCAGGATCAGCGGGTTGGAGATCATCGTCAGCAGGAGGATTTTCACCTCCGGGAAGTGCCGTCGCAGGTACTCCACCAGTTTGAGTCCGTCACCGTAGGGTGAGTCGGCCGGCATGTTGAAGTCCGTGATCACCAGGTCGACCGGCTGGTGTTTGAGAAGCTCTATCAGTCCATTCGAACAGACCGCCTCACCGACGATCCGGAAGCGGTCGTCGCGTTCTATCAGCTCACGCACGCCCAGCAATACGATGGGGTGATCATCCGCGATCACGACGTTGAGTGTGGCCATGTTGGCTATCCCTAATACGTTATTGAGTCATACCGTCATGCCAGTGCGTCGAGCATCGCTCTCAATCGCCCAAGCATAGCCTCGATGTCGCTGGCCAGGTCAGGTGTCATGTGCCGGCCCTCCAACCGGTTCTCCAGGTCGATGCAGGTTTGCGCCAGGTCGGCCGCCTGCACGGCGCCCAATGCCCCGGCCATGCTGTGCAGTTGCCGGGCTACCGCGGCGGTGTCGTTGCCTTGGAGCGTGGCATTGAGCGTGTCGATATCCTGCTGCATCGTGCTGAGGAACAGGTCCCGCATTTTCGGCGACAGCTGTGGCCGGTCGGCATTGTGCACCGTGTCGGCCGCAGGCGGTGCCGGGCTGAAGGGGAGCGGCTCGGCGAGCTTGCAGTGTTTCAACAGCTGTGTTCGCAGCATGTGCAGGTTGAGCGGCTTTACCAGCCAGGCATTCATGCCGACCGCAGCGCAGCGCTCTCCCTCGTCGCGCAGGGCATTGGCGGTCACGCCGATGATCGGCAGGTCCGGCTCGTTCCTGCGCAGTGCCTGGGCCAGTTCATAGCCGTTCATTACCGGCATGTTCACATCGGTCAGCACCAGGTCGAATGAGCCGGGCAACCATTGATGCAGGGCCTGCTCGCCATTCGCCGTGGCGACTACCGAGCAGCCCAGCGCCTGCAGTTGCTCCTTGATGATCGCCCGGTTGATCGGGTTGTCCTCGGCCACCAGGATGTTCAGGTCCAGGTGTCGTGGCGGCTCCATGGTCGATGGGAATGTCCGTGAGTCGGTGCCCTGCTGGGCGAAACGTATTGCCCATGCCATCGCCCGGATGTCGTACGCATCCACGGTCCAACCGGCGCGGGTGTACTCCGGCGGGTTGGGACCGGCGGCCCTGGCGATTATCCGCGGGCCAGTCCAGGAGGACTCCTGGGACGAGGGCAGTACATCGAGCAACAGCGATGATGCGCACGGCGGCTGTTCCGGGTTGACGATACGGGTTTCCTGGCCTAGTCGTTCGAGCCAGTTGCAGACATGCTGCGCCAGTTCAGGCGTGGGTGCCTGTACATAGACGGGCGGGGTGTGCGGATCGAATTGCGGGCAGTCGCCCAGATGGCCTTGGCCGCAGGCAAGCTTGAGTTGCAATGAAAAACTGCTGCCGAGCCCGGGTTCGCTCACCACTTTCAGCTCGCCGGCCATCAGTTCGCATAACCATCGGCAGATCGCCAGGCCCAGGCCGGCGCCCGCTTCGCTGGACGCATCGCGAACCTGGTAGAAAGGGTCGAACAGCTGGGCCTGTTGCGCTTGGGAGATGCCGATGCCGGAGTCGCTGACCTGCCACAGCAGGCTGGCGACGTCGGCATTCTTGTCCAGGACTCGCAACCTCAGTACGACGCGTCCGTTGTCGGTGAACTTGATCGCGTTGCTCACCAGGTTGTTGAGGATCTGGCGGATCCGCAGCGGATCGCCCCGCACCTGGTCGGGAACGGCGGGGTCGATACAGGCGTAAAGCTGCAAGCCCTTGGCCTGGGCGAAAGCGCTGTAGGCCCGCAGGGTCTCTTCGGTCAGTTCCAGCGGGCAGAAGTCCTGGGCCTCGATGGTCATCTGCCCGGCTTCGATCTTCGATACATCCAGTACGTCGCTGATCAGTTGGAACAAGGTGGCCGACGAGCGCTGGATCGTGCGCAGGTATTCCTGCTGGCGGGGGGCCAGGTCAGTCAGGCCCAGGAGTTCCAGCGTGCCCAGTACGCCGTATAAAGGCGTGCGAATCTCATGGCTCATGGTCGCCAGGAAACGGGTTTTTGCCGCATTGGCGGAATCGGCGGCGTGCAGTGCCTGTTCCAGCGCCGCGGCATCCTCGATGTGGCGGGTCACGTCGTTGAATGCGCAGATCCAGACCTCCTGCCCGTGATAGCGAGCCCCGACGAAACCCACCTGCAGATGGCGACCGTCGATCTGCAGCTCCGTCTGGCCTGCACGGGTGAGCAGTTGCCTCTGCTCGAGTGCGGCGATCAGTTTGTCACTTGGCTGCCACTGTTGAAGACGCTGGTTCTGCAGGAGGATCTTGTGATCGCTGCGACGTATCACGCACAGGCCGGTGGGAGCGCTGTCGATGATCGCGCGACTGAAGGCCTCGCTTTCGGCGATGCTCTGGTGGGCCTCATGGGCGGGCAAGACCACGCGAGTCTTGTACCACCGGTTGAAAGCCCAGCCACCGCCGATGCTCGCGAGCATCAGCGTCAACATGCCCAGCAAGGGCCACCAGGCATAGTCGATGAAGCTCTTGAAGCCGACCACATAGACGGCTGTCCAGGGCTGTTGCCCGTCGCTGGAAATCTTGAACACCAGGCCATCGAGACGAAAGTTGAGCCCGTCCTTGAGGTCTTGCCCAGGCTTTTCGGCGCCTACCAGCAGGGCACCGTTGGGGGCTACCAGGCTGAAGCGATCGTAGATCGACCACTCCATGATGCGCTCGATCTCGTTGAGCTGGTTCAGGTTCAGCAGCGAAGCCACCACCACCCAGGGGCTGGCACCCCGGATACCCAGCTGGGTGGCCGGCATGTCGATGTTGATGTAGGCCAGGACGGTCGGCGGGGCGCTGTTGTCCGTTTCGGCGCTGTAGCGCACCCAGTGCACGCGACTGTCCGCAGGCCGAGGGTTGTCCTCATGCAGCCGTTGCAATATCTGGTTCATGACCTGCTGGTAGGTGCCGCCCTGGATCTGGCCGACGCCGCGCAGGCGGCCGGCAGCGGGCACGGCGATATCGAAGTTGTCCGGCATGTTGAACAGGAACACCTGCGGCGACTGGTAATACGACGCCGACCAGAAGGCGCTGTAGTAGCTGGCCAAATGGGCACCCAGGCCGAAGACCCGGTGGCGTTCCTCCGGCTCGATGGTGGCCGGGTTGATCTTCACGCTGAAGGGCAGGGAGAAAGACAGTTCCTGGCCTTTGTAGATGCCATCGCCTTCATCCGGCAACGGCTCTTCGACAAACATCCGGAACTGCCCGGTATCCAGCGGCAGGCCTTTGGCGCTTTGCCGGGCAATCGCATCGAGGAAGGCGTCCTGTTCGCCGATGTTTTCCATCAGCCTGGCGAAGTGAAACCGAACGGTGTCGCGCTGCTCCTCGATCATTCGGTTCAAGCCCCAGGCACTGAGACCGATCAATAGCGACGCCAGACCGCCCAGCACGATCAGCCCTTTGTTCATCTTCAAGGAGCTGCTGGTCAGTTTCTGTAGAAGATCATCGGAATGGGTCATTGGGCCAACCTTTGAAGGACGCTTGGAAACGTTGCGCACCGCGCGACCTTGGACAAAATGAAAATGGATTTCCAGTCGTCAGTCGACCAAGGCCGGCCCATCCTGAGTCAGCAATTGCTGGAACTCGCTGGACGACACGGCATGGGAGATCAGGAAACCCTGCACCTGGGTGCAGTTGATTCTACGCAATAGCGCCAGCTCCTGCGCCGTTTCAACCCCTTCGGCCACGACCGTCAGGCCCAGCTGGCGGCCGAGCGCGACGATGCTGGTCAGGGCCTGGGTCAGTTCTTCATTGGTGGTACAGCCGTGCACCAGCGCCCGATCGATCTTCAACTCGGTGAACGGTGTCGAGACCAGGTTCATATACGAGCTGTAGCCCTGGCCGAAGTCGTCCTGGGAAAGGCCAAACCCCTTCATGCGCAACCGGCATGCACCGGCGTAGAAGTTGCTGATGTCTTCGGGCATGGAGCACTCCATCAACTCGAAGCAGATCATCGCCGGAACACCCTGGTGCTCGAGGACGAACGCGAGGATCCGGTCCGCCAGGTCCGGGCTGTTGAGCAGATGCGTGGGCAGGTTGATCGACACCGGGATGGCATAGCCCTGGCTGCACCATTGGTTCTGAGCGACGATCGCTTGCTCCAGGATGTGCCAGAGCAGGCATTCTTCCAGGTCGAACGCCTTGAGTGCCGGCAGGAAAACCCCGGGCAGCAGAAGCCCATGCTCGGGATGAACCCAGCGCACCAACGCTTCGGCGGCCACGATCCGCCCGTTGGCCAGGGACTTCTTGGGTTGGAACCAGGCGCGCAACTCGCCGCTCTCCAGTGCATTGCTGATGGCCAGGTGGTCGATCTGCGGGCCGGGAAGGGGCAGGTCAGCCTGGCGCAGGCCGCCCAGTTGATCGGTGAGATTGCGCAGTGCGGCGAGCTTGACCGGCTTGGATATCAGCCCTATGACTTTGACGCCCAGGTTACGGGCGGCCAGGCTTGCGCTCGTGAGCATTCGTCTGGACGCCACACTCATGATCGCCAGCGCGGGCCGGGCGCCGGAGGCGGCCAGTCCCTGGATGAACTGGATGCCGTCCATGCCGGGCATCAACAGATCGGTCAGGACCAGATCGAAATCACGCTTTTTCAGGCAATCCAGCGCCGCGCTGCCTTCCTGGGCGAATTGCAGGTCGAAATCCCCCAGCTCGCTGAAGAGGTTCTGCAGATACACCTGCTGGAATGGGTGGTCTTCGACGACCAGTACGCTGATGGGTTTCATGAGGGGGTTCTTTCGTAGGGCGCCAGTTGGTTATGCAGGGCCTGCAGGGTGAAAGGCTTGACCAGGCAGTGGTTCATGCCTGCGGCCAGGCACAGTGCTTCTTCGCCGCGCATGGCATTGGCGGTAGCGCCGATGATCGGTACTTCGCAGCCAAGGCGGCGTAGCTCGCGAGCCAGTTCATAGCCGTTTATGCGGGGCATGTTGACGTCGCTCAGCACGACATCGAACCGACCCCGGCGCCACATCGCCAACGCTTCTTCACCGTTTCCGGCCAGTTCCGCCGTGCAACCCAGTTCCTGCAATTGGTCATGCAGGATCAACTGGTTGATGACGTTGTCTTCCACCACCAGGATATGCAGATGCAGTTTTTTCAGGTGCCGCGGCCAGATGTCATGCGCCGGTTCGATGGCGCACAGGCCCTGGGCGCGGCTGACGGCCTGGTGGATCGCGTTCAGGTGATTGATGTTCACCACCCAGCCGTCGGCAGCCTGCTGGGGGTCGTTATAGCCGTCGCCGGTCGCCATCACCAGCGACCCGGTCCATTGCGGGGCCAGGCGTTGTTCGAAGGAACCCGGGTGCAGCTCGAGCAGCACTGCTCCCTGGGTGGGAGCGCCCGGGGCAGGACGATCGAGTTGCGCACGTGCGCCCCAGCGACGCAACCAGCCACTCATGGTCTCGGCCAGTTCACGGATGGGGGAAACCACGAAGACCACTTTCGGCAGCAGAGGCGGGACGCTGCTCGCCGGCGCGGGCGCCATGGGCTGTTCGAGCGAGAGGGTCAGGGAAAAACTGCTGCCCAGCCCGGGCTCGCTGACCACGCGGATACTGCCATTCATCAGATGCGTGAGACGCTGGCAGATGGGCAGGCCCAACCCGGTACCGGCGATCACGTTGGTGTGGCCGCGGGTCTGGTAGAAGGGTTCGAAAATGCGCGACTGGTCTTCCTGGGTTATTCCCTTGCCCGTGTCGGAAACCTGCCAGAACAGGCTGACCCGCTCACCGTCCCGCCCAGCCAGCTTGACTCGCAGTACGATTCGGCCTGCATCGGTGAATTTGACTGCATTGTTCAACAGGTTGTAGAGGATCTGACGGATTCTCGAGACGTCGCCGATGACCCGCTCAGGTACCTTCGGATCGATGACGGCATACAAGTCCAGCCCTTTGCCATGGGCCGCGGCCGCATAGCCCTGGGTCGCCTCGTGAATCAGGTCCAGCACGCTGAACTCGGTGAGCTCCAGGGCCAGTTGCCCTGCCTCGATCTTGGAGACGTCCAGGACATCGCAGATCAATTGCAGCAATGTCGCCGAAGAGCTCTCGATGGTGCGAAGGTAGTCGGTCTGCTGGGCATCCAGTTCGGTTCGCGCCAGCAATTCCAGTGTCCCGAGCACGCCGTACAACGGGGTGCGGATCTCATGGCTCATCGTCGCCAGGAACAGGGTCTTGGCTTCATTGGCGGCGTCGGCCAGCTGTCGTGCCTGCTCCAGGGCTTCTTCGATCTGCGTGCGGGTGCTGATATCGCTGAACGCGCAAAGCAGCACGTCTTCGCCCTTGTAGCGGGTGGGGGCGCAACTCAGGTACAGGTGGCGTCCGTCGGCCGCCTCGAAGTAGTCGGTGACCTGCGGGTCCATGGCGTCGAAGGCCCGGTAGATCCATCGAGGGCTCAGGCGCTCGCGTTCGCCGCTTTGCCCCAGCCACTGCTGCGACAGGGTGTTCTCCAGGACCACCTGGCCATTGGCGCGGCGCAGCACGCACAGGGCCACAGGGGCCGTCTGGATCACATCGCTGCTGAACAGCTCGCTTTCCACCAGGGCCTGGATGCGGCTGATGGTCGGCGCGATGAAGCGATGTTCGAGGCGGCGAATCAGTATCCACACCAGGCTGATGCTGAACAGGCAGAACAGCAGGGCACCCACGAGGCGGGGCCATAGCGCCAGGAGGACGTCTCGCAAGTCGATGGAGTACACCAGCTGCCAGTCGGAGGACTTGAGCTGCTTGCGCATGACCAGGTGGTCGGGTAGCCAGGCATCGCCGACGAAGCCGAAGAAATTCTGCCGTTGCACCTGCAACAGGTTCTGGCTGAGTTGCGCCGGCTGGCTGTTGCTGAATACCAGCATGCCGTCGGGATTGAACATCATGAATTGCCCGGCGCTCCTGTCGTCCAGGGCGTGGGACACCTCGCGACCGTCCATTTCCAAGCCCAGCCAGCCGGAGTCGAGGTCGCGCCGATCGAGACGAATGAACATGTACAGCTGCGAATGACTGCTCGACTGATTGGTCAGCCAGAGCTCATTGACCGAGGCCCTGTTGTCACCTTTCAACGCTTGCAAGCGGTCCAGCATCGCCGAGGGAAAATCGCCCACGGCAGGGGTCGCCGTGTAAAGCCGCTTCACTCGCACATCGTTGCCGCTGCTGACATAGAGCAGGTTCACTTGTCTGCTGGTCAGGTAGTCCCTGACCCGCTCGGTCAACCAGATGCTCCATTGCTTGCCTTGTGCGTTGCCCAGCAGCAGGTGGATCTCCTCGGGCGACACCTGTGGCTTCACCCCCTCGGGCTTGCGGATGGCCGACAGGCTCAGGCTCTCCAGCAATGCCCCACGGGTCGTGAAGAACGTATGGGCCTCGGCGATGGCGCTGCTCATGTGGCTGCGCCTGCGCGATACCTCGGCATTGAACGTCAGCAGCAGAAAACTGTAGACACCACTGAGTATGCCCACGAGCAGCACCACGCCAAAGATGCGCAGCAGGCGTCGGGCGGCATTGGGAGTGGAGAGGAGGGGGTTGATCTGGTGAAGGTAGTTCTTCAATTTCATCCAGCCAACCTAGCGAGGCGCGAGCCGCACGGGTATCAGACGATTCCGAAAGCGTGGCCTCGGGAGCCTGGCATGGGGCACGCGCTGGCGGGCCTGACACGTGCGACGGCCATGCCCTCCGGCCCTCGATTCGAGTGTCGGCCCGGCATAGGACGATTCCTAAAATGCCGAAGGTGGGCGTCTTCAAAGGCTCCTTGCCAGCGCGATGAAGTAGACTGTCGCCCGGAAATCGATCGTGCTGTGCATCGATTCGAATGTTGTCAGAGGTAAGCTACGTGAGTAACCGAGGTGAGCAGTCGCTGCTCAAACAATCCACTTTCCTGATGTTCGCCGTGGCGATTGCCGGGATCTGCACCGGTTTCATAACGGGCGCCCAATCCATCCTGTTCGATGGTTTTTTCTCGTTGGTCGCTACCTTCATCAAGGTACTGATGCTGATCACGGCCAGGTTGATCGCCAAGGAAAGCAACCACCGCTTCCAGTTCGGATTCTGGCATCTGGAGCCCATGGTCCTGCTGATCGAAGGCAGTTTCCTGCTGCTGATCGCCATCTATGCCTTCCTCAATGGCGTGTCCGGCATCATCAACGGTGGCCGTGAAATCGAGCTGGGCATGGTGATCATCTATGCCGCGGTGTTCACCGTCGTCGAGTTCGGCTATTTCTTCTACGTTCGCTACCGCAATCGAACGCTCAAGTCATCGCTGATCCAGTTCGACAACATCAGTTGGCTGGTCGACGCGATGCTTTCGGTGGGCCTGCTGGTCAGTTTCCTGGTCGCTCTGTTGCTCAAGTCCCAGGGTTACGGGCAGTGGGCGATGTATGTCGACCCGTTGATCCTGATCCTGCTGGCGCTGAGCATGCTGGCACCGGCCTTCAAGATCCTGCGCCCGGCTTTGCGCGATGTATTGGGTATCGCACCGGATCACCTTGACGATACGGTGCGCCAGGTGATGGACGCGGCCACGGTGGAACACGGCTTCGAGGACTACGTGTCCTATGTCCAGAAGCACGGGCGGGCGCGCTTTATCGAGATCCACATCGTGCTCCCGGCGGATTACCGGTTGCAAACCGTAGGGCAACTGGACGCGATCCGTGAGCAGATCTCTGCCAGGTTGGGTCAGGCCGACGCGACGCGGTGGCTGACCATTTGCTTTACCGGTGATCGCAAGTGGATCGCATGATTGCACACCGGCCTTGAAATGCCTGACTGAGGAGCGCGACGCCGCTCGCGCCACCTCAGCCGGCCCCCAGGCGTGTGTCCACTGAGTGCGCGCCGCCACCACGCGCAACGATGTAGAGCGCCAGGAAACCCATCAATACCGGAAACTCGATGCCCCGGTCTATCCAGGGCCAGGTCGGTCCGAGCGCATAGCTGATGGCAAGCATCTGGATTGCGATCAGCAGGGCCACCAGCCTCGTGGCGAGCCCCACCGCCAGCATCAGGGCGCCAACGGTTTCCAACAGCATGACCAGAAACGCGAGCTGCGCAGCGAAGGGCAGGCCCATGACGTTCTGGATGAGGTTGATCGACCCGGCCATGGGATCGGCCATCGACCCGTGGGACGTGCGCAGCGCCTTCGGCACTCCGTGGGTGAACAGGACGATGGCGAATACCGTGCGCAGCAGGGCGTACAGATAAGGTTCGAAGCGGTCGGCCCGCAGGTTCACGGCGGCCAGGGCGGAGCGCAACGTCGACGAATTCTCTATGGTCATGGGGAGTCCCTTGCGCAGTTGCGGGGCTGATGAGTCACAGGCTCCGCTCTGGACGGGGCGGCGTGCCTGGCGGGGATGGAGGGCATTGTTCTGGTTTGGGAGCAGGAGATAAACCGTGTGAAGTTGCCAGGTGAATTCAATGGCGACGAACAATCGGCTCCGACTGGAAACGAACCGCAAGGGCAACCGGTTCATGGGTATTTTCCAATACTTCAACCGACGCTCGGCTTTTCTATTTAATAGAACGATTTTATCGAAATTAGCTGGCTTTTTAGGTAAGTGAGTTGCGTGCAGAATTCACCTCATTGCGGCTCACCAAGGTGGTGAGCCCTTCAAGAGGAAACCACCATGACTCACCCCAACGTATCGTCCAGCACCGTCACCAACACCGCTTTCGGCCCTGCCGCCTCGTTGTCTTCATCCGCTGCATTCGCCGGGCGCATCTTGCTGAGCGCCATCTTCCTGCTCTCCGGCGTCTCCAAGATCGGCGCATCGGCGGGCATGGTCGCTTATATCGAATCGGTCGGCCTACCGTTCCCGAGCCTGGCCCTGGCAATCGCCATCCTGGTGGAAGTGGTCGGCGGTGTTGCCCTGATCCTGGGCTACCGCACACGCCTGGTCGCGGCCGGTCTGGCCCTGTTCAGCGTCGCCACCGCGCTGGCGTTCCATAACCAGCTTGGCGACCAGAATCAGTTCATCCACTTCTTCAAGAACATCGCCATGGCCGGTGGCCTGTTGCAGGTAGTTGCCTTTGGCGCCGGCCGCTTCAGCCTGGATGCGCGCCGCGCCTGACCCTGGGCCGGCCTGCCGCCGGCTCGCCATTTCCTTTTTTACGAGGTGAGAGATGAAAGCGATTCGCGTAGCACAGTACGGCCCGGTTGAAGGTTTGTCGTTCGAGGAGTTGGCCTCGCCGGTTCCAGGCCAGGGTGAGGTGTTGATCGAAGTGGCCGGCAGCGGCGTGAACCCGGTCGATTGGAAGGTCCTTTCCGGTGCCATGAAGGCGTTCATTCCACTGCAGTTGCCCTATACGCCAGGCGTCGAGGTGGCCGGTCGCGTCGCGGCAGTAGGGGAAAACGTCAGTGGCCTGGCTGTCGGCGACGAGGTGTTCGGTTTCATCAATATCGTTGGCGGGTATGCCACCGAGGTGGTCGCCAGCGCGGAGCGTCTTGCGCATCGGCCCAATCGCCTGACGGCGTTGCAAGCCAGTGGTGTTCCGGCGGTCGCGTTGACTGCCTGGCAGGCCCTTCATGAGCATGCACGGATCAAGGCCGGCCAGCGCGTGCTGATCCACGGCGCGGCGGGCGGTGTCGGCAGCATGGCGGTGCAGATGGCGCGTATGGCCGGCGCCACCGTTATCGCCACCGCCTCGGCGTACAACCATGACTACTTGCAAGCACTGGGTGCCGCGCAGGTGATCGATTACAACCAGGCTCCATTCGAGTCTGTCGTCGACCGGGTCGATGTGGTGCTGGATCTGGTCGGTGGCGATACCCAGGTGCGTTCCTGGTCGGTGCTCAAGCCGGGCGGTGTATTGGTCTCCCCGGTGAGCCCGCCCGACGCCGGCCTGGCCGAAGCCGCCGGGGCCTGCGGCAAGCATTTCGCCACGCGCTCCGACGGTGCGCAGCTCCAGCACATTGCCTCGTTGTTCGAATCCGGTGAGCTGGTGATCGAGGTCCGGGTGCTGCCCTTGTCCCAGGCCGAAGACGCGCTGCGCCAGAGCAAGGAGCGGCACATACGTGGCAAGCTGGTACTCGACGCCAGTCGATAGGTCCGTGGCGGCAATGAATCGAACCGGGCAGACGCCCGGTTTTTTCATGCGCAATTTCCCGACACCCTCGACAGTCTTCCGACAGACCGCCGCTCGCAAGTGCGAGAAGCTGGCCTCCGGTTTCCATCGGAGGACATTGCCATGCAGCGTTATGAAAAGACCGACTTTCCCGTGGTCGAGACCCGTCGTCATCTCGAGACCGGCCCCATCGTGCTGGTCACATCCGTCTGGCGGGGCGAAACCAACATCATGACCATGGGTTGGCACATGATGATGCAATTCAGTCCCGCGCTTTTCGGCTGTTACATCTGGGCCGGCAACCACAGTTACGAACTGATCCGCCGCAGCCGCGAATGCGTGATCAACGTGCCCACCGCGGACATGGTCGATGCGGTCGTCGCGGTGGGCAACAGCTCGGGGCATTCGCTGGACAAGTTCGAGGCGTACGGGCTGACCGCGGCGCCGGCCCACCATGTACAGGCGCCGTTGATCCAGGAATGTTATGCCAGTTTCGAATGTCGCCTGGCCGATGATCGCCAGATCGACGAGTACGGTCTGTTCATCTGGGAAGTGGTGAAGGGGCACGTCGCTGCCACGGTGAGCGAGCCGGCCACCTTGCATTACTATGGGCAGGGTCGTTTTCGCGTAGCGGGCCCGATGCTCGACCTGAGCGAGCGCTTCAAGCCGCAGAACCTGTAGGGCCGCTCATGCCTGGCGGTAAGTGCTGGGCGTGACCCCCACCTCGCGCCGGAAGACCTGGGAGAAATGGCTCGGGCTGCAATAGCCCACCTCCAGCCCGATATCGATGATGCTGCGATCGGTTTCGAGCAGCAGTTGCCGGGCCCGACTCATCCGCAGGCGGATGAAGTACTGCGAGGGCGACAGTCCCGTCGCGCGCTTGAAGACCCGGCTGAAGTGGTACTCGCTCAATTCGGCGATCCGGGCCAGTTGCGCGAGGTTGAAGTCTTCGGCCAGGCCCTCGTTCATGACCGCCAGGACGCGACGCAACTTGTAAGCTTGCAAGGCGCCGCTGCGTCGGTTGTCGCCGTGCGGATCGCGGTATCGACGGATCAGGTGCACGGCCAGGGCCTGGGCCAGGCTGTGGACGAACAACGGGCTGGGCTGGCGTTGCTCGGTGAGTTCGATGCGCAACTGATCGAGGATGAAGTCCACCCGCTCATCCCGGGCCCCGGAGATGTCCAGGAAACTCACCGGATCGGGATGGTCCCCCAGGACATCGCGGGCAGCTTGATCGATCAGCGACAGGCCCAGGTACAGGTGCATCACTTCGAAGGTGTCGCATTCCACTGTCTGCCAGCGCATTTCGTAGGGATCGCGGGTATTGGTGAGGAAGAAGTCGCCGGCCTCCACGAGGGCGGCTTCCCACGCGCCGCCGAGCGCGCGCTCCTCGACCCTGGCCCGCCCCGCCAGTACCCACACCAGCAGCGGCTCCACAACGGCGGGCACCAGTATCGGCTCGACGATGCTGTGATGGCTGAACAGCTGCACCACCACATCCTGCATGGCCGGATGCGATGGCAGTGCCTGCGCCGTTCCCGGCAAATGTTGCGGCATGGACTCGGCCATGATGCGCTGGGCATCGCTGGCGGCCAGGTCGGTATCTTCAGGCGGGTGCACAAAAGGCTCCATGGGCGACACTCTCGGACAAGGGCGGCACCGATAGGGTAACGCAGCAATGGCCTGCCGGAGCAAGAGTGTCCGTCGACTCAGTTCGCCAGGGCCGGTATGGGGGCGTCGAGGGCGAGGGCGGCCCGTACAGGGTCGAAGTATTCGCGGATGAACGCCAGCTTGCCGTTTTCCACCCGTACGAACAACACGTAATCCTGTTCATAAAGGCGTCCGGTGGGCTTGATCGTTCCCTTGGCCTTGACTTGCGCGACGGCCTCCAGAGGGTTCGTACTCGGTTGGATACGAAGGTCGTAAAAGAGAAAGTCCTGCACCGCGCCGACGAACCAGCCGACATGGCCCAATACCTGATCGCGCCCCTCGAGCCGCGCCGGATGGCCGAGGGCAGGGGCAAACGGCAGCTCCCATACCAGGTCATCGGCGATCAGGTTCTTCCAGCGCTCATGGTCATCCACAAACAACTCGAAATGCAGGTGCAGCAGCCGCTCGGCAGTCATCATGGTCATCACTCGTCTCAAGGCGAAGGCGGGGCGTGCCGGACGGCAGGCCTGGAGCATTTGTCTCACGGCACCACCGTCATGAAAAGCCAGTTGCTTTCGACGTTCAGGTTCGATTTTCTCGAACGATCAGAGATCGGTCGCCTGTGCCTTGAAGCGCTCGATCAGCCAGCTGGCCGCGGGGCCCGGGGGCATGTCGGTGCGGTAGACGACGTCAAAGCCATAATCGCCGCCTTGGCAGTCGGGCAGGTCGAGGTGCACCAGCCGGCCGCTGGCCAGGTCGTCGCTCACCCTGTCGATGGGCATGTTGCCCCAGCCGATGCCTTCGCGCAGCAGCGTGTGCTTGGCCCCCAGGTCGGCCAGTCGCCAGGTGCGGGTGCCGATGACCGCGAACTCCTGGTCCTTGGTCAGGCTGGAGCGGTCGGTGAGGACCAATTGCACATGGGCGCGCCCGGCACCCGGCGCATGGGGGGCCGATTGGGCCAAGGGATGGTCGGGAGCGGCGACCGGAATCAAAGCCACCTTGCCCACGCCGATGCGTTCGATGCCGTCGAGGTTATGGGTCAAGGGGCCGCTCACGCCCAACGTGGCCGTGCGGTCCAGCACCCGTTGCGTCACCGCGCACAAGGCCTCGACGTGCAAGTGCAGCGACACGGTCGGGAAGCGCTCGCGAAAGGCCTTGAGCGCGTCCACCACACGCTCGCTGGGCAGCATCACATCGAGGACCAGATGCACCTCGGCTTCCAGCCCATGGAGCAATCCACGCACCTTGGCCCGCAGGCCGTCGATACCGTTGTAGATGGTGCGCGCCTCGGCCAGTACCGTGCGCCCGGCATCGGTCAACTGGGGTTTGCGGGTGGTCTTGCGGTCGAACAGGCTTACGCCGAGCTGCATTTCCAGGTTGGCGATGGAGTAGCTCACCACCGACGTGGCCCGATGCAGCTTGCGGGCGGCACCGGCGAAGCTGCCGACGTCCACCACGGTCAGGAATACCCGAAGCTGGTCGAGGGTTGGCGTGCCTGGGTCTGAAATCATTTCTAATCGCTCGAACGTTTTCTTGAATGTTATCCGGATTTTTCCGACAAGCCACTGCGATCGATGGCCGCGAGGCTGCGTCGTTCACCTCGGCGCAAGATCCCGACAGCCTCGGCAAGCCTGCAAAAGCCTGGATCGGCCCGTTGCGAGACAGTGAAGCCGTCGATAACGACAGCGCCTCACAGGCGCCGAGCCGATGAATGTCTCCTCGGCTCGCAACGCAGGAGAGCAATCATGAGCGATATCAAGCAGCATTTTCCCAACGAAGTCGAAGGCAAGGTCGCGCTGGTCACCGGTGCCGCCAGCGGCATCGGCAAGGCTATCGCGTTACTGCTGCATGCCCGTGGCGCCAAGGTCGTCGCCGAGGACCGAAACCCCGCCGTCGAGGCGCTGGCCCGTCCCGGACTGGTGCCGCTGGTGGCCGACATTACCGAAGATGGCGCGGCCGAGCGCGCGGTCGGGCTGGCCGTCGAGCAGTTCGGCCGGCTGGACATCCTGGTCAATAACGCCGGGATCATCATCAACAAACTGGTCATCGACATGACCCGTGAAGACTGGGAGCGCATCCAGGCGGTCAACGCCACTGCGGCCTTCCTGCATTGCCGCGAAGCGGTCAAGGCAATGATGCCCAACAAGGCTGGCGCCATCGTCAACATCGCGTCCTATGCCTCCTATTTCGCCTTCCCGACCATTGCCGCCTATACCGCCTCGAAAGGTGCCTTGGCCCAGCTGACCCGCACCCTGGCCCTGGAAGCGATCGAGCATGGCATTCGTGTCAACGCGGTGGGCGTCGGCGACGTGGTGACCAACATCCTCAACGACGTGGTCGAAGACGGCCCGGGTTTCCTGGCCCAGCATGGCGAGGCCGCGCCCATCGGTCGTGCCGCGCAGCCAGAGGAAATCGCTGAAGTCGTCGCTTTTCTCGCCTCGGACCGCGCAAGTTTCATCGTCGGTTCGGTGGTCATGGCCGACGGCGGCATGACCGTCACCGCGGGTTGATCGATCCACTGTCATACAGGAGAACATCATGAGCATGTTGACCAATGTGGCTTTCTTCAACGCTCGGCCTGGGCAGGGCGAGGTGCTGGGCCAACGCCTCCTGGCGTTGGTCGGCCCCACCCGGCAGGAACCTGGCTGCGTTCGTTACGAGATCTACCGGGCCGCCGATTCCGCCGAGCGCTGGTTCGTCTACGAAGACTGGCGCTCGCCCGCCGACTTCGACGGCCATATGCAGACGCCCTATGTGAAGGCCTTCATGAAAGAGCTCGACTCGCTCTGCAGCGAGGTCCCCGAGATCCGCGCCTTCGGGCAGCAGCCCGATCCGGCTGGATCCTGAAACCCGACCATTCACAGGAGATACGGACCATGAGCAAGCAGCACTCGTGGCTGGTGACCGGTTGTTCCACCGGTTTCGGCCGATTCATCGCAACTCATCTGCTGGAACGCGGCGAGCGTGTGATCGTCACCGCTCGCAACGCCGAGCAGGTACGGGATCTTGCCGACCTTGGCGAGGCCCTGATACTGCCGCTGGATGTCACCGATGCCGAGCAGGCCAAGGCCGTCGTGGCGCAAGCCGAGCGCCTGTTCGGATCGGTGGATGTGCTGGTCAACAACGCCGGCATCGGCTATTTCGCCGCCGTCGAGGAGACTGACCCGCAGTCGGCGCGGCGGCTGTTCGAGGTCAATTTCTTTGGCTCCGCCAACATGATCCACGCCGTACTTCCCGGCATGCGCCAGCGAGGCCGAGGCATGATTGTAAACCTGACCTCCATCGGGGGCCTGGCCGGCTTTCCAGCAGTGGGTTATTACTGCGCGAGCAAGTTCGCACTGGAGGGGTTGTCGGAAACCTTGCGTGCCGAGGTCGAGCCGTTGGGTATCGGTGTCATGACGGTCGAGCCCAGTGCGTTTCGCACCGAATGGGCCGGTTCGGCCACCCAGGTCAGCGAGTCCATCGCCGATTACGATGCCACCGCCGGGCAGGCGCGTCGCGCCTATGACGCTTCCATAGGCCGGCAGGAAGGCGACCCGGCTCGCGCGGCTGCGGCGATCTACTCGGCGGTCACCGCGGCGCAGCCCCCCCAGCGTCTGTTGCTGGGGAACCGGGCCGTTGATGTCGCAATGGGTAAACTCTCGGCCATGCAGACCGAGTTTCGCACTTGGGAACGCGTTTCCCGTGGGGCTGACTTTCCTTTGCCTGAAGCTTGAATACGGCCCGCAATGTGCACGGGTGCAATCTACCCAAAGCGAGTATGTGTTGCTCAAGCCCCGCCAGGGATGGACGGGGCTAAGCATGGGGCTATTCAACAGAAAAGCCTCAGGCCACGACAGTGGCCGCTCCAAGGACCCTTGCTCCTGGGGGCTGTCATCGATGGGCCAATCCGTTACCGCTCCAGTAGAACAGGCTGAGTGGGCATGCCGGCTCCGAGATCGACGCGGCCCATTATTCACGAATCGTGTTCCGCACCATTACTGCGAGGCCATTGATGGGGATTTCATTGGGCCTATGCTGGGGATCAACTCCGATCCCGCATGACAGAAGAGCCCACCACCATGACCGGCCCTCGCACGCTTTATCAGAAACATATCGACAGCCATACCGTCTGTACCCTGGACGATGAGGGGCATGTCTTGCTCTACGTCGACCGGCAAGTGGCCAACGAGTACACAAGCCCGCAAGCCTTCAGCGGGCTTCGTGACGCCGGGCGCAGTGTGTGGCGTCCGGGTGCGACGCTGGCGGTGGTCGACCATGTCAACCCGACCGCCCCCGATCGTATCGCCACCATGCCCGATTCGGGCGGTGCCTTGCAGGTCTCCTATTTCGAAAAGAACTGCCGCGACTTCGGCATCGAGCTGTTCGACGTGCTGGATAAACGCCAGGGCATCGAGCATGTGGTGGCGCCGGAACAGGGCTTCATCCTGCCGGGGATGGTGGTGGCCGCTGGCGACAGCCATACCACCA
Organism: Pseudomonas sp. 7SR1; assembly: GCF_900156465.1. Taxonomy (NCBI): domain Bacteria; kingdom Pseudomonadati; phylum Pseudomonadota; class Gammaproteobacteria; order Pseudomonadales; family Pseudomonadaceae; genus Pseudomonas; species Pseudomonas sp. 7SR1. The sequence continues at coordinate 5,193,107 of NZ_LT707064.1, read as the reverse complement.
CCTACGGGGCCCTGGGGGCCTTCGGCTTCGGTATCGGCACTTCCGAGATCGAACATCTTCTGGCGACGCAGACGCTGGTCTACAAGCGGCTCAAGACCCTGCGTGTCATGGTCACCGGGCGGTTGGGGGCGGGCGTTACCGCGAAGGACGTCATCATGGCCCTGATCGAGAAAGTCGGTGCGGCGGGAGCCACCGGTTACGCCATCGAGTTCGTCGGCCCTGTCATCGATGCCTTGAGCGTGGAAGCGCGGATGACCATCTGCAACATGGCCGTAGAGGCCGGGGCAAGGGGCGCATTCATGGCGCCCGACGAGAAGGTCCATGCCTATCTCAAGGGCAGGCCACGTGTCCCTCAGGGTGAGCTGTGGGATGCCGCTCTAGAGAAGTGGCGCGAACTGTTCACCGATGAAGGCGCGGTGTTCGACAATGAAGTCCGGTTGGACGTCAGCGCCCTGGAGCCGATGGTGACCTGGGGAACCAGTCCGGACCAGGCGTTGCCCGTCGGTGGGACCGTGCCAGACCCCAAGGCCGTCGCCGATCCGATCCTGCGCCAGGGCATGCAGCGCGCCCTGGCCTACATGGGCCTGGAGCCGGGCATGGCGTTGAGTGACGTGACGATCAGCCATGCGTTCATCGGCTCGTGCACCAATGCGCGCATTGAAGACTTGCGCGACGTCGCTCGCGTGGTGAAAGGCCGGAAAGTCGCTGCGACGGTACGAGCGATGATCGTTCCCGGCTCGACGCAGGTGCGTGCCCAGGCGGAGCGGGAAGGGTTGGCCAGGGTCTTCCTCGATGCCGGTTTCGAGTGGCGTCAGTCCGGGTGCTCCATGTGCCTTGCGATGAACGATGACGTCCTCGCTCCGGGGGATCGCTGCGCATCCAGTACCAATCGCAATTTCGAGGGGCGCCAGGGAGCGGGTGCTCGCACTCACCTCATGAGTCCTGCGATGGTCGCCGCCGCGGCTATCCGGGGCCGCCTGACGGACGTACGCCTGTTGACCGAGGAGGCCTGAACCATGCAACCCTTTGACAGCGTGACCGGAAAGGCCGCCCCCATCCTTGCCTCTAACGTCGATACCGACGTGATCATGCCCAAGCAGTTCCTCAAGGGCATCGACCGCAATGGACTGGATAAAGGCGTGTTCTTCGACCTGCGTTTCCTGGAATCCGGCGAGCCCAATCCAGACTTCGTCCTCAACCAGCCTGCCTGGAGCGGTGCCCGTTTCCTGGTGACCGGGCCCAACTTCGGGTGTGGTTCAAGTCGTGAGCATGCGGTATGGGGACTCAGGCAACTGGGGATCCGTGCCCTGATCGGTACGAGCTTCGCGGGTATCTTCCACGACAACTGCCTGCGCAATGGCGTGCTCGTGATACAGCTCTGCCAAACGCAGTTGCAGGCGCTGGGGCGGGTCGTGAGCGACGGGGCGAGCGCCACGCTTACCGTCGACTTGCCCAACCAGCAGATTCGATTGAGCGACGGGTCGAGTATCGGCTTCGCCATCGACGAACTGCGCAAACAGGCCTTGCTGCTGGGCCTGGATGCCATCGGCAGTACCTTGCGGCGAGCGGTGCAGATCCGGGATTTCGAAGCGCGGTATCACGCCGCCCATCCCTGGCTGGGCTGAGTCTTTTCACGGGCATCGGGCGGCGACTGCCGGATGCTCAAACCAGGGATAGATCGTCGAAATGCGCCTCGAAGAACTCGATGCAGACCCTCAGCTTCGCCGACTGGCTTAGCCGTGTCGGGTAGGTGGCCCAGACATTGGCGCTCTGGAAATGGTCGGGCAGCACCTGCACCAGTTGCCCGCTCTCCAGCATGGGTTTCACGTCCCACAGCGACCGCAGGATGATGCCTGCGCCACTCAAGGCCCAGCGCGACACGATCTCGCCATTGTTCGATGAAAGTGGCCCGCTGACCCGGATCGATGTTTCGACGCCATCCTTCGTCAGGTTCCAGATGCCGAAGGGGTTGTTACGTTCCTTGAGCACCAGGCAGTCGTGCCCGGCCAGGTCATCCAGAGACGTCGGGACATCGCGGCGCTGGAGGTAGTCGGGGGCGGCACAGAGCACCCTGCGATGACTGGCCAGTTTTTTATGCAGGAGCTGGTCGGGCAGGTTGTCGCCTACGCTGATTTCCATGTCGAAGCCTTCATTGACGATGTCCACCAGGCGATCGAACACGTCGAGGCGGATCTCCATGCGCGGGTACATTCGCGAAAGGGCGGGGATCGCAGGGGCGACATGGTTGCGGCCAAAGCCGAAGGAGCTGCAGATGTGCAAGCTTCCCTGCAATTGCTGCCGGGCGTCGGTCAGCTCGCTGATGAAATCCTCCATGTCCCCCAGAAACCGCGTGGCCCAGATGCGGACACGTTCGCCTTCGTCGGTCAACGCGACCCGGCGGGTCGTGCGATGCAACAGCCTGGTCCCCAGTGTCGTCTCCAGGACCGCCATCCGCTTGCTCACATACGCAGGCGAATAACCCAGTTCCTGCGCCGCGTGGCCGAAGCCGTTCTTGCGGATAACGGTGAGGAAGACACGCAGGTCTTCGGGCAGTAAGGAACGCTCGCGATTGATGCTCATATGCCTCATGACCGGTCATTGATCTTTGCTGTGAACAATAAGAATGCCCAACTTACCAGTAAAGATATATGGATAAAAACTGTCCACTTGTCAGCCTGATTCCAGGCTTTATGATCGGCCCACAAATAAATACAAAAGAGGCTTCTATGGGGCGGCTATTCGAAGGTTGCGTAAAAGTCATTGTTCCCTGTGGTTCTTTGGGGGCAGGTGTGCGCGAAGAAGAAATTGCCTATGGGCTGGCGGCCGGTGCGCAAGTCATTGCTTCGGATGCGGGGTCGACCGACAGTGGCGCAGCTTATCTTGCACTTGGCAAATCAAAGAATAATCGCGGTTCGGTAAAACGCGACCTGAGTATATTGATGAAAGCCCAGGCATCCTCTGGCGTGCCGATTATTATCGGTACTTCCGGGCAAGCCGGTGGCGATCTCAATCTGAACTGGACGCGGGATATCGTCATTGAAGTTGCCGGTGAACTCGGGGTGACACCGAAAGTTGCTCTTATCTATTGTGAGCAAGAGAAAGACACCATCAAGCGACTGAATGCCCAAGGGCGGATCAAGCCTCTTGCGCCACACGGTGAACTGGAGGATGCAACGGTCGATGCCTGCGAGCACATTGTCGCCGCGTTGGGGGTCGAGCCGTTCCTCGCGGCGCTTGATGGCGGCGCGGACATCATACTGGCCGGCCGATCCACCGACACCGCCGTCATTGCCTGCTATCCGATCTGGAAGGGTGCGCCCTGGGGGCCGTCCTGGCATGCCGGCAAGACAGGCGAATGTGGCGTGCAGTGCGCCGTCAATCCGACGCTGGGCTCCGGGATACTGCTGAGCGTGGATGCCGACGGGTTCAATGTGGAACCTCTCAGCCAGGACAATCTGTGCACACCCCACAGTGTCTCCGCGCATATGCTCTACGAAAACAGCGATCCGTTTCGCTTGCTGGAGCCGGGGGGCATCCTGAATGTCGCAGACGCACGTTATGCCGATCTGAACGGACGCGCCGTCAGGGTCGAAGGATCGCGCTGGGAGCCGATGCCCTACACCATGAAGCTGGAAGGCGCCGCCGCGGGTGCCTATCAGACCATCATGCTGGTGGGTATCCAGGACCCGGACGTACTCAAGGACATCGATGGTTTCCACGATCGCCTGCTCGAAGCGCTCTATGCCCGTACCCGCCAGTCCATTCCCGCCGACGAGTTGGGTGAGTTTCATATATCCCTGCGCATGTACGGTTGGAATGCGGTCACCGGGATGAAGCCGCCCGCGGGAACCTTGCCACCTCCCGAGATCGGCATGTTATTCGTGGCCACGGCTGCAACCCAGCAACTTGCAGATACCATCGCGCAGGCCTGCAATCCGTACTTTTTTCATTATCCAAGTGTCATGGGCAAGGAACTGCCTTCCTATGGATTCGCGTTCACGCCCGCGGATATCCCTCGCGGCCGGATTTTTGAATTCAAGCTCAATCACGTCGTGCAGCTTGAGGACCCAATGGAGCTGGTACGTATCAAGTGGATTGACCTTTCCGAGGCGGCGCCAGCTGCGAAGGAGTTGAATCGTGGTTAAGTTGCGCGATGTCTGCCGTCATGTTCGATCGAAACAAGCCGGACCGTTCTGGATTACCTTCGATATCTTCTTCAATGGCCGGGAGAACTTTGAACGTTATTCCCGTAGCGACGCGCTCTCGCCGGAGCAGTTTGCCCGGCTATATGGCACCGATCCCGAACGGGTGAAATACATCCCGGTGCCCAATCTGGAAATGGTCAAGATCTCCTTCCCCCGCGCTACGCCGCAAGGCGGAATGGTCGAGCGTGACATGCATGCGGGTCAGCAGTACGTGCGGTTGCTCGACGTCGTGATGAACTGAAATCGTCCGTCATCGATCGCCAGGCATGTACGAGAAAAGTCGGCGCGACGTCTCGTACAGAGCCTGGAAACCGAGCGCTCGAACTGGAACAAGAGGTGAGTATGCAAGATTCGACCATTGCCCGGCGACTGGCGCGCTACGCCCATGGGTTTGCGCAACAGCGTCTGCCCGACACCATCGTCGCGATTGTGCGCCAGCGTTTCATCGACAGCCTGGCATGCATACTGGGCGCCTATGGAGCGCCGCCCATCAATGCCGCCATCCGTTATGCCGAGTGTCATCGCGGCGGGACCTCCAGCGTGTTTGGCACAAGCCTGCGGACAACGGCCGAAATCGCCGGGTTCGTGAACGGCGCCATGGTGCGCTTTCTGGATTACAACGACGGATACATGGGCCTGGAGCCCGGGCATCCCAGCGACAACATCCCGGCCTGCCTGGCCGTGGCGCAAGCCGAGGGGGCGGGTGGGGGCCGGTTGATATCGGCCATCGTGCTGGCGTATGAAATCCAGATGCGGCTGCAGGATGCGGCCAGCCTGAACAAGCGCGGCTGGGACCACGTCAATTACATCAACGTCGCCATGGCTGCTGCGGCCTCCAGCCTGATGAGGCTGGACGTGGACCAGACTGAACAGGCGATCAATATCGCGCTGAGCGGCCATTTGGCTATGCGCCAGGTCCGCAGCGGCACATTATCGGACTGGAAAGGCTGCTCGGCGGCCAACGCGTCACGCAACGCCATTTTTGCCGCTCAACTGGCGCGCCATGGCATGACCGGGCCGTCGCCGGTCTTTGAAGGCGACATGGGCTTTTTCAAGCTGGTTTGCGGGCCGTTCGAGCTGGACCTGGATCGTTTCGGTTCGCCTGAAAACGGCGACTACGCCATACGGCGCTCGCTGACCAAGACATTTCCAACCAACGGTGAACTGCATACCGCCGTCTGGGCGGCGCTCGATATACGCAAGCGTATCGCCGGTCTTGAAGAGATCGCCGCCATCACCATCGAAACCTCGGAATTCAACCGCCGGGTGCTGGCCGATACCCCGGAAAAGTGGCTGCCCAGGACCCGGGAGACCGCCGACCATAGCTTGCCCTACAACGTCGCCCGGGCATTGATGGATGGCGACATCACCATCGGCTCCTATGCCGAGCAGAAGATCCATGACCCAGCGGTGATCGGCCTGATGGACAAGATCATCGTGGTGGAAGATCCCGGGCTTACGGCGCTGTTTCCCCGGCATCTGGCCAACCGTCTCGTCGTCACGCTGAGGTCGGGCGAGACCGTCGTCAGCGAGATGATCACCGGGCCCGGCTCCGTGGAGACGCCCATGACCGATCACGACTTCGAACGCAAATTCAGGCGCATGGCAGCCCCCCATATCGAGGCATCGGCACAGGCGACGGTATTGGATTTCGTGGCCGGGCTTGAGCATCAGGCGCGGTTCGAGGACCTGTTTGCGGCGATGGCCCGATAGTTCCGGGCGGTACGTCAAACCTTACGCAACTACAGGCCCGGCAGGCAGGGAGCCCTCGCCGGGATGCAGGGATCAGGCGTGGCCCTGTCGGGAGGTTCCTGGCAGGGTCCCGGTGTACCGCGCGCGGGGGCGGGCATCGAGGTGTTGGTTGTATTGCTCGCTGGCATGGGCAATCCAGCCAATCAACCGACCGACCCCTGCCAGTGCGATTTCCTGCCCATGCAACCCAAACTTCCTGCCGATGAAGCTCACCAGGAGAATGAACTCCGGTGGGTACGCCACCAGCTCGGCAGCCACCGAAAAAGCCTTCTGCAATTTGGCGAACTCGCCGTCGCCAGCGAATGCCTCGGTCAACGCCTGCATCAGGTTGCTGGCCCGCGGATCGTTGATGGAATGCACATTCGGACCGAACCCCGGAATACGTCCGTCCTGGCTGTAGCGTTGCAAAATGGGCTGGGTGGGATCCGTCGCCGTGCAGATCTCCTCGATCATTCTGCTGGCCGCTTCATTCCTGCCATACGCGATCTTGTGGCCCCTGGCTGCCGCGAGTCCCGCGATCACGGCGTAGTAGGGCGTGGCGCCTGTCGTGGCGGCGACGCGAACGCTATGGGTGGTGTGGTCCAGCTCGTGATCGATGCTGAGAATCAGCAGACGCCGAATCAGGTCGGCGAGTGCCGGCCGGACACCGCAAGCCTGGGTGATGAATTCATGCAGCGGCTGCGTGCTCGGCTCGGTCGCGCCCACCACCAGGGCGGCGAACCACCTCACCACATCCGCGCCGGTGCGGGCATAGCTTTCGGTGGAAAGATCGAAGGCCTTGGGGTTCTCTCGCTGTACCAGCGGAAACAGTGCGATGGCCTTTTCCGGCGCGGACAGGTGTTCGTAGATTTTCAGCAACTTGCCGCTGTCTTTCGGAACACGCGGCAGCGAAGCACCGAAGGCCGAAGGCACCTGCCACATCAGGCCGGCAACCTCTTCGACCGTTGCGTGGTCGGCCAGCTCGGTGACGTCGTGCCCTCGATAGAAAAGCCCATCATCGGTGATGAGGGTGATGGCGCTGTCCGCAGGCGGCGAACGTTTCACCGAAGGCTTCGCCCCCGTCGGGTGCTTGACCAGGCGCTGGATGTCTTCGGCCCAATAGCGACGCTTCGGGGAACCCGGGATCTTGATGGAGCGGATGTTCTTGCGGCTGACATAGGCGTACAGCGTAGGGAGGCTGACCCTGAGCATGGCTGCCGACTCTTGCGCCGATAGGTATAGGTCTTCTTGGTCTGGCATGACGGATTCGTTCAGGTTGATAAATATGCGTTCATATTTACTGTTTATTTGACGATTTCGTCAATGTTCATCCCGGCGGCATTTTTCCTGCGCCCGTATCCGTTTTTTCATTTCACGAGGTCATTCGCAGTCGCGGATGAACAGTCCGATGATTCGATCGACGATCGGCCAATCCCTGATCAGACGAGGCCTCCAGCACTTTTGGATGAGTTCGGAAACGACAGACATTGACAAAAAAAATCAAGATTTACAGCGTATTCCCGCCTATGTAGATTTTGTTAAGAAGTTGCTTGTTCACATTGATTTCTACTCCATTATAAAAATAAGAAGGTGCACGCATGGCTTGGCTAGGTTTCGCAATGGTCGTTACGTTTATGGCGTTGATCATAAGCAAGCGGCTCTCCGCGGTTACGGCGCTGGTACTGATTCCGGTGGCTTTCGGATTGGCGAGTGGGGCAGGGCCGCAGCTGGGTGCAATGGTGATGGATGGGGTGAAACAGGTCGCGCCCACCGCACTGATGTTGATGTTCGCCATCCTGTATTTCGCGATCATGTTCGACGCCGGGCTCTTCGAGCCCGCTGTACGACGCATCCTGCGTCATGTCGGAAACGATCCGCTTCGAGTGGTGTTGGGTACGGCCTTGCTGGCCGCCGTCATTTCGTTCGACGGCGATGGCGCGACGACTGTTCTGATTGTCACGACAGCGTTCCTGCCTCTGTATCTGCGCCTGGGGATGAATCCGCTCATCCTGGCGTTGATGCTTCTGTTGACCAATACCGTGGTGAACCTGATTCCCTGGGGTGGGCCGGTCGCCCGTGCCGCCAGTGCGCTTCACGTCGACGTAGGGGAAATGTTCCTCGGGCTGGTGCCCGCCATGCTGGTGGGGCTTGCCTATGCCTTCCTGGTCGCGTTCTGGATCGGCCATAGGGAGCGGCGTCGCCTGGGCTGGACACCCGCGCAGAAGGAGGCCGGGCCGGCGCTGGACCAGGTGCCGTTGCCTGAAGTCCGGGCCGAGACACAAAGGCCCAGGCTGTTCTGGATCAATCTGGCATTGACCGCCTTGCTCATGTACGCCATGGGTACCGGGTTGGCCCCCTTGCCGCTGGTAATGATGGTGGGCTTCTGCCTGGCATTGCTGATCAATTACCCGCGACTGGCCGAACAGAAGGCCCGGATCGCAGCTCACGCCGAAAGCGTGCTGACGGTCATTGCGTTGATATTCGCTTCCGGGGTCTTTACCGGCATCTTGTCCGGCACGGGAATGGTCGACGGGATGTCCGAGAAAATCGTGCAAATGATTCCCGAGGGGGGCGGCCAGTACTTCAGCATCCTGACTGCGCTATTGGCCTTGCCGCTTAACTTCCTGCTGTCCAATGACGCGTTCTTCTTCGGCATCCTGCCGGTACTGGGGGCGGCCGGCGCCGAATACGGGATCGCCCCGATGCACATTGCCCGCGCCTCTGTTCTGGGGCAACCGGTTCATGCACTGAGCCCCCTGGTCGCGGCGGTTTATCTCATCAGCGGGATCATCAAGCGTGATATGGGCGATATGCAACGATATTGCTTGCTCTGGGCAATCGGCAGCAGTCTTGTATTGATAGTAACGGCCATCATTACACGGGCGATCATCTAAGTAACTTTCAGTTTGCACAGTTCGCTGCACCGAAGTTAAAAGGGCGCTGCTCGCGCCCGCACGTCAACAATAAAAATAATAGATGAGGTGGTCGATGAACTCGATTAACGCCGTCGCTGTGGCTTTTTGTTCAATGGTTGTTATATCGGATAGTTGCCTGGCAGCCGCCATCAGTTATCCGGACCGGTTTCAGCATGAAGGCAAGTTGAACGCTTATCTTCGTTCTGTCTATATCAATACGCGCATATCCAACGACTTGATCGAAGACCGTTTCGGTGGATTTCCGGATGGCAATGAACTGGGCGGGACCGGAGTCGGGGCGATCGTTGATTACAACTCCAACTATTGGACCGGAATCGTGGGCTTCGATGCCTCTCTCTACGCTGTGGCGATGCTCGACTCGAAAGACAACGGCCGGGATCTGTTCGACGACACCGATGGAACCAATGGCGGCTTCGCGAAGCTCGGGCAAGGTTATCTGAAGGCGCGCCATGTGGGGGACGGATGGAATGCCGACGCCCAGATCGGGCGAGGCCGCTTCGATGCCGGCACCCTGGTGAGCCTCGATACGCGGATCGTTCCAGGCTCCTACCAGGGCGCCCGTACCCATCTGAATTTCACCGACATGGGGATTGGCCCACTGCCGGGAACGCTGGGGTTCGAAGCTGCGTACATCAACAGGAGCTCGCCCCGGGACCGGGAAGAATTCGAGCACTTGCTGAGCCAGACGGGGGAGGAAATAAAGGACCTGTACACCTACGGCGTCAAATACGATTTGAAGGCCATCGAGCTGAGCTACGATCACGGTGTGTCACGGGACTTCAATGAAAATACCCGTTATGGCCTGACCTTGCAGGCACCGCTTGGCAAGCGCGCCGGGGTCGTGCTGGACACCCAGTACTATCGATTCGAAAAGGCCGGGCCAATATGGGAGCGTGACTGGTCGGCAGGCCAGGCGGCCTACGATGACAAGGCCAGTTGGCTGAACATCAACCTGGGGCTGCTGCTCGATAAGGTACGCCTGGGAGTGTCCTTTTCTGAAACCAAAGCCCGGTTGAGCAACGGGCAATTGGGCTATGCCTACTTCGATCATGCGGACAACGTCGACGGCAGGATGGATGCCTGGACGCGCTCCGGCAATGACTTCAATAACGATGGTGAAAGGACCTGGCAGGTCGGTGCCGAATACGACCTCTCCGGCCTTTCGTTGTTCGGCGCTTCGCTGGACGGCTTCAAGGCCATGGCCATCTACAAGCAAGGCGAGTTCGACGCCGGCAATCCCCTCAGCGGCCAACGCACCGATGTGCGCGAGCGGCAAAAGGAGTATCGCGTCTATTACCGATTCGATGAAAAGGAATACTCCGGACTTTCAGTGGGCGTGATCTATATCGACTATCGGATCAACGAGGATTTTGTCGCCCTCGTATCCGCCCAGCCGGATAACGTGGTCAGCGGATCGGAAGCGCGCGTGTACCTGGACTACGCATTTTGACCATCGACTGAGCGATCGAGAAATCCCTGATGAAACCTCGCCATAGAGTAGTGATCACCCAACGCTTTTTTGATCCCGCAGCCATCGCCTTCCTGCAGGCGAACGACTGCGAGGTCGTCATCGCCGAGCCTGCCCACGGGCAAACAGAGGGGCATTGGAACGAACGCCAATTGATCGAGCTGCTCAATGAAGCGGATGGCTGGATTGTCGGGCATGCGAACGTGACGGCCGACCTGTTGGCTTCACTCCCGCGCCTGAAAGTCATCGCTCGCCGAGGCGTGGGGTATGAGCGTGTCGATACGGCGGCGGTGGTCGCCACGGGAAAGGTGGCGACCATCGCACCTGGCGGAAACGACGCCAGTGTCGCCGATCATACCGTGGGGCTGATGCTTGCCGTCTGTCGCAGGCTCAAGCAATGCCAGGCGGGCCTGGCCGGCGGCGACTGGACGATTCCCCTGGGAAGCGATCTGTACGGCAAGACCGTCGGAGTGGTGGGACTGGGGCGGATCGGCAGGGCGGTGGTGCAGCGCCTGTCCGGGTTCGACGTCACGACCCTGATCCATATCCCTCACCCGGATGAGGCACTGGAAAGCAGCGGCCAGGGTTGTCGTTTCGTCGATCTGCAGACCCTGTTCAAGCAAAGCGATTTCATTACGCTCCACGCCCCGCTCACCCCACAGACCCAGGGCATGATCGACAGCCAGGCGTTGGCGTCGATGAAACGTTCCGCGGTGCTGATCAATGCCGCACGCGGTGGGTTGGTGCGGGATGCGGACTTGTTGCTGGCCTTGCAACAGGACCTGATAGCGGGGGCGGGGCTCGATGTTTTTGAAAGCGAGTCGGACCCGGCGCTTGCCGCCGTCAGCGAACAATTGATCCAGCTTGCCAACGTAGTGGCGACGCCGCACGTAGCGGCCTCCACGGTGGAAGGGCTCAATCGCACCAATCTGATCGCTGCCCGGTGCGCGATGGCGGTCCTGCAGGGGGGCAATCCTCCCGGGCATTGCGTCATCGCGGATGGTCGGCAGGCCACCGTGCCAAGGGGCACGCCATGAGCCGTGCAAGCCCGTCGGCGGCCGCTGACCCCCAGGTACATCCCGATCTGGCTGCCGTCGCGACGACCCTGCATGAACTGGACCTGCTTCCTGTCGTTCACGGGGATGTGCAAAGCGTCCGGGCCCAACTGGAGCGGATCAACGCCTGGGCGACCCAGGGCAGCGTGCCGCTGTCCTATGAGCGCACGCTGGGGTTCTGCGTCAACCGTCGCCGGGTGGCGTGCAAGCTGTATTGGCCGCAGGCCGAAGAGACGCCGACGCTGATGTTCTACTGTCACGGCGGAGGGTTTCGGCATGGATCGCTCAACGGCTGGGACGCACCTTTACGCCAGTTCGTGCGCGACAGCGGCCTGGCGGTGCTGTCCATCGATTATGCGCTGTCGCCGGAATACCGGTTTCCTGTGGCGTTCAACGAGGTGGTCTCCATCGTGAGCCGGGTCATCCGCCTGAACGCTGTCACCGATTGTCCGGTACGCGGGTATGTACTGGCGGGGGATTCCGCCGGCGCCAACCTGGCCCTGGGCGCCGCCATTGCCCTGCGCGACGCGGGAGTGGACGCGTTGCGACAGCTGGTCCTGTTCTACGGCAGCTACTCCAGGAACGTCACCTCCGATTCGTGGCGACGATTCGGCGGATACGGCGGGCAGAACCTTTCGGCCGAAACCATGAGTGCCTATTGGGCGAGCTACCTGGCCCATGACGAACGCGACTGGCGAGTGCAGCCGATCCTGGCTGACCTGGCGGGCCTTGCACCCGTGCGCCTGGTGGTCGGAGCGCTGGACCCGTTACTCGACGAGAACCAGGAACTCGCGGACAAGCTGCGGCGCTGCGGTGTGGCGACACACTTGGATGTGCTTGCGAACATGCCCCACGGGTTCATCCGTTTCAATGAAGTGGCACCGGTGGTGCGACAGGTGATCCGTACCCAGGGCGCCGCGTTGCGCGAGGCGCTGGCTTTTCCTTGATTGTCAGGTGAATGTCCAATGCTGGTTTTTCGAACCTTCGCCATGGCCGCGCGGCTTGCGCCGGTGTTTCTGGCCAGCCTGGCGGTGACGGCCGCCACCGACGGCAGGCTTGTGACCGGTCCTTCGGCAGGCGACATGACGCTTTCCCCGTTCTATCGGTGGTCCGATGCAATGCCCGCGCTGCCCGGTGTCGTTCTGAAAAAAGAGCCGCTGGCATTGCAGGAAACGATGCCGGCCGCCTCGCAAGCGATGCGCATCCTCTACACCTCCACCGACCAACGCTGGCACTCGGGGCAGGTCCCCGTGAGCGGGGTGCTGTTCCTCCCGGACGTTGCACCGCCGTCCGAAGGTTGGCCGCTGTTGGCCTGGGCACACGGCACGCTGGGAATCGCCGACCGCTGCGCCCCTTCCTGGACCGGATTGCGCGAGCGCGACGCAGCCTATGTCAATCGCTGGCTGGAGCGTGGCTTCGCGGTTGTCGCGACGGACTATCAGGGCTTGGGCGGACCGGGGCCCCATCCCTATACGTTCTGGCAGGCGGAAGGCCGTTCGATCCTGGATGCCATCCGGGCGGCGCGGGCAATCGGCCCCCAGGTGATTTCCGATCGCGTGTTCCTGGCCGGGCAGTCCCAGGGCGGCGGCGCGGCGCTGGGCGCGGCGATACTCGCCGAGACCTACGCGCCGCAGCTCAATATCCTCGGCGCGGTGCTCACGGCCCCGAACAGCACCTTTCCCGACGGTCCCGTGGCGTTGCCGGCGCGCCAATCCAACACGATCTTTTTGTCGCTGGCCTCCGGTGGCCTGCGGGAAAACGCACCGCGGATCGAAGACCTGCTGACGCCCAAAGGCCTTGAACTGCTCGAGGTTGCCCGGCGGGGCTGCACCCGTGAAATCGCCCTCAAATCACGCGAGCTGCGGGTCGACTCCGTGTCACAGCTTCTGACCGTCACCCCCGAAGCCTTGGATGCGCTGCGCATGCCAACGACGGATATGCCACAGGCAGCGATTCCATTCCCCGTGCTGATCGCCACTGGCCAGGCTGACCGGACGATTGCGCCGCTGCGCCAGTACGCGGTCGCAGCGGCGTTATGTGCCGCCGGCAACCAGGTTTCCTGGCGGCTCTATGACGGGTTGGGGCACGATGGGGTGCTGCATGGCTCGCTGAACGAGGCTTTTGCCTTTGTGCAGGGGCAACTGGCTGGGCAAGGTTTCGCCTCGACCTGTCGCGCCCTTGAGCGGCCCGGTCCGCCCGGAGAGCGAAACCCGCATGCGCCTTTCAACGACGATTGAGGCGGGGGACAAGCCATACGGCCATCGAGCCTTTCTGACAGGAATGTCAGGAAGCGGTCAGCCTCCGGACACTTTCGTTATCTAGACTGGGGAATGGCTTGATGCAGGCTGTGGTCGCCTGCCTGTCCCGCTTCCAGAGGAGTACCTGATGCGCCTGCTCATCGTCGAGGACGAAGAAAAGACTTCTTCCTATGTGCATCGTGGCTTGAGCGAACTGGGCTATATCGTCGATGTGGCGAACAACGGCATCGATGGCCTGCACTATGCGCTGGAGCTGGATTACGACGTGGTGATCCTCGATGTGATGCTGCCCGGCAAGGACGGCTACGACGTGCTGCAAGGCTTGCGCCTGCACAAGAACACCCCGGTCATCATGCTGTCGGCCCGGGGCACGGTGGATGACCGGGTGCGCGGCCTGCGAGAGGGGGCGGACGATTACCTGGGCAAACCCTTTTCGTTCGCCGAGCTGGTGGCACGGGTCCAGGCCCTGATACGGCGTCGCGCCGGCGACACCGCCGACCTGACGCATCTGCGCATCGATGACCTGGAGGTCGACCTGCAGGCGCGCAAGGTGACCAGGGGCGGGCTGCGCCTGGACCTGACGGCCAAGGAGTTCTGCCTGCTGAGCCTGTTGGCGCGGCATCAGGGCGAGATCCTGTCGAAGCTGATGATTGCCGAGCAGGTCTGGGACATGAACTTCGACAGTGACGCCAATGTGGTCGAGGTCGCGATCAAGCGCGTCCGGGCCAAGGTCGACGCGCCGTATCCGCGCAAGCTGCTGCACACTGTCCGTGGCATGGGCTACGTGCTGGAGAGTCGCGACAGCGATGGCCGGCAGGTCGGACAGCGATGATGAAGCGATCGATTGCCCGGCGGCTGGCCCTGATGTTTGCCCTGGCCGCCATGCTGATCACCTCGGTCAGCGCAACGCTGCTGCGTTGTTCGTTGAAGCAGTCGCTCAACGAGCAGATGCAGAACGAGCTGATCCTGCGCCATTCCGTGCTCGATCCGGTGCTCGCCAAATACGACTCGCCGGCGTTCTGGGTCGGCCTGCGACAAAAGCTGGATGGCCTGACGCCTGCCGATGAACGGGTGCGCTACTGGGTGGTGGTGGATAATCCGGCCTACAGCTACGGCGGGCAGATGCCGGATGGCCAGGACTGGTCGAAGCGTCCGGAAGGCTTCTCCACCCTGGAAATACCGGATCGGGCTCGCCCGATGATGTTGCTGGTCAAGACTATTCCCGCCCTGGGCAGCCGTCCGGAACTGCGCTTTATCGTGGGGCTGGATTCGACGCCGTTCATGAAGACCCTGGGACACTTCACCAAGATCCTGATCCTGATTTCAGCCGTGGGCGTTGTGCTGGTGGCGCTGCTTGGCTACTGGATCGCCCGTTTCGGCCTGGGGCCGGTGAGGCGCCTGAGCAGGCAGGCCAACAGCCTGCCGCCGGGGGATTCGAAGCAGCGGCTGGACACCGAGGCATTGCCGGGCGAATTGCAGGAGCTGGCGGTGTCGTTCAACGGTGCCCTGGCTCGCCAGGAAGCCGCCTGGTGCCAGCTCGAAGGGTTCAACGCCAATGTGGCCCACGAACTGCGCACGCCTTTGACCAACCTGATCGGGCAGACCCAGGTCGCCCTGGCCCACGGGCGCGACGTCGGTGAGCTCCAGGATCTGTTGCAGTCCAACCTCGAAGAGCTGGAGCGCATGGCCACCCTGGTCAACGACATGTTGTTCCTGGCCGGCGCCGAAAGCGGGCAGCGGGCGACCGAGCTCAGCGATGTCTCGTTGTACGAGGAGGCGAGCAAGACCGTTGAGTACCTGGAGCCGGTCCTGCTCGACCGGCAGTTGAACGTGGTGGTCACGGGCGATATGCGTGCGCGCATCGACCGACGGCTGTTCCACCGCTCCCTGGCCAACCTGTTGCAGAACGCCGCGCGCTACGCAGTGCCGGCCAGCACTATCACGGTGAACCTGGTGAGCCAGGGGATACAGGTAGAGGTGAGCGTTTCCAACGCGGGCGATCCCATCGACACCGTGCACCTGGAACATCTGTTCGAGCGTTTCTATCGCGCCGACGCCGCCAGGGCGCGAAGCGATGCGCATCATGGCCTGGGCCTCTCCATCGTGCGGGCGGTGGCGTCCATGCACGGTGGACGCGTGTTCGCCCATAGCAAGGACGGCTTCAATACCTTCGGGTTTTCCCTGATGAGCCAGGCCTTGCCCCACGATTCGGTCTAGGCGCTGTAAGCCTTGATACCCGTTGATGCCGCGTTGAAAACCGCGCTGTAATGCTCATGCACGCCAGCCCACTGCGCTTGCTCGGCCGTTATCCCCTTGCCTGACCTTAGGCTCGAGGCTCTTCGTAAAGAGCCTGCTGCGGCGAACCCCGGCGTTTGACATCTTCCTGTCAGTCAGCAGTCACCCTGACGTCAGTCTCTACTCCCTAGAGTGCTACCACCATCCCGGTAAAGGACAGTCGTGGAGAGCACCATGAACATTCGAACCGTTTCCATCATCGGTCTGCTGGCCGTCGTCCCCCTGGGCAGCCCGTCACTGTTCGCCAAGGAACAGACGCGGGCCCCGGCCTATGAATACGGCATGCCCCTGGATATCGCCAAGGTCGTTCGCATCGAGGTACCCCCCTCGCGAACGTGCGAGGTCGTGCGCGCCCATATGACCTACGTGAACACCCAGGGCAGCACAGAGCAGGTCAGCTTCCTGCAACTGACCGAGGCCTGCACGCTTCAGTGAGCGTGTGCGGGTGCAGTTCATCCTTCGAACAGAGATCTCCAATCATGTGGAATACGACAACATCTGCAACGGGCCCTGTGGGCCGACTCGTGAAACTGGCCCGAGGGCTTACCGTCGGCGTCACGTTGCTCGGTGCGGTGAGCATCGAAGCGGCTGATACTGCCGCGCCGAAACCGCAATGGTCGACGCAGGACATGCCCTCCCAGGATGGTCGGATCATCCTGGTCACCGGCGGCACCAGCGGCATGGGCTACGAGGATGCGCTGGCGCTCGCGCGTGCCGGTGCCGAAGTCATCATCGCCGCGCGCAACCCGGAGCGGGGCGCGGAGGCCATCGCGCGGATCCGGCAAGCGGTGCCCGACGCCAGGGTGCAGTTCGAGTCCGTGGACCTGGCCAATCTGTCCTCGGTGCGCGAGCTGGCGCAAAAGCTCAATCAGCGCTTGCCGCGCCTCGATGTGTTGATCAATAACGCCGCCATCATGGCGCCTCCCGAGCGAGGTACGTCGGCCGACGGTTTTGAAATGCAGCTGGCAACCAACTACCTGGGACACTTCGCCCTGACCGGCCTGCTGGTGCCCTTGTTGCGGCAAAGCCAGGACGCCCGGGTGGTGAGCCTTTCAAGTATTGCCGCCGGTCGCGGGGCGATGAACTTCGACGACCTGCAGTCCGAGCAGGCGTACCAGCCCTATGCGGCCTATGCGCAATCCAAACTCGCCATCCTGCATTGGGCCTTTGCCTTGCAGCGGCGCAGCGAGGCCGAGGGTTGGGGCATTCGCAGCATCGCGGCGCATCCCGGCGTGGCGGTCACCGAACTGATCGCGCGCGGCCCTGGCTTGAACAGCGAGTTCGGCCAGCGCTGGGCCGAGGACCGGGACAAATACCACTCCGCTGCGCAGGGAGCCTTGCCCACGCTGTATGCGGCCACGGCCCGCGAGGCTGTCGGCGGGGCCTACTACGGTCCGGTGGGCGATGAAGA
Source organism: Pseudomonas sp. 7SR1 (assembly GCF_900156465.1). NCBI lineage: Bacteria > Pseudomonadati > Pseudomonadota > Gammaproteobacteria > Pseudomonadales > Pseudomonadaceae > Pseudomonas > Pseudomonas sp. 7SR1. The sequence goes on along the minus strand of NZ_LT707064.1, from coordinate 5,175,748 downwards.
AAAACGCGGTCCGCTGGGGTTCGCCAAGGTGCCGGCAGCGGCTACGCGGACGGCGGACGCCGACCGGCTCTGGACGCTGTCCGAGCGGCTCACGGGGGTCAGCTATCCGTGAAGCGACCCCGGGCACGGGGAGTACGCCCCGTGCCTGTTTCTCTGGCCTGTTACCTTTGGAGCTTTCATGAGTGCGCCAAACTATCTGCACCGACATCTGCACCGGCTGAGCCTCGCCATCAATGCCCGCGACGATGAGCTGCGTCCGGCGCTGTGCGGTTTCCTGCTGTTCCTTTGCCTGTTCGCCGGTTATTTCATGCTGCGGCCGATCCGTGAGTCGATGGGGATCACCGCCGGTGTGGAGAATCTGCAATGGCTGTTCACCGCGACCTTCCTGGTGATGCTGGCGGCCGTTCCGTTGTTCGCCTGGTTGAGCGCGCGGGTTGCGCGCTTGCGCCTGATCGACTGGGTGTATGGCTTCTTCGGTATCAACCTTTTGCTGTTCGTCGAGTTCTTCCAGTTCGCCCCGGACAGCGTCTGGCTGGCCCGGGTCTTTTACGTCTGGATATCGGTCTACAACCTGTTCGTCGTATCCGTGGCCTGGAGCCTGATGGCCGATGTGTTCGACAGCGGCCAGGCCAAGCGCCTGTTCGCTTTCATCGCGGCGGGGGCCAGCATCGGCGGCCTGCTGGGGCCGGCACTGAGCGCGGCGCTCATCGGCCTGGTGGGCGCTTCGGGGTTGATGCTGATCGCGGCCCTGTTGCTCGGCGCCACGCTGGTGCTGAAGCGGACGCTGATGAGATGGCGTGAGACCGGTGGGGCCGGGCGACCAGGCGCCGCGCCGACCCAGAGCCCCCGGCAGCCCTTGGGGGGCAATCCGTTCAGCGGCCTGAGCGCCGTGCTCCGCTCGCCTTACCTGCTGGGGATCGCCGGGTTCGTGGTGCTGCTGGCGACGGTCAGCACCTTTCTCTATTTCGAACAGGCGCGCCTGGTGAACGAGCATTTTCCGGATCGTGAGGCGCAGGTTCGTGTCTTCGGCACCATCGACATCATTGTGCAGGCCGGTGCACTTGTGTCCCAGTTGTTCATCAGCGGGCGTATCGCGCCCAGGCTGGGGGTGCGTACGTTGCTGGCGGTCGTGCCGTTGATCATGTGCGTCGGCTTCCTGGGGCTGGCGCTGGCGCCCGGGTTCGCGCTGCTGGCGACGTTGATGATCGTGCGACGGATCGGCGAGTACGCATTCGTCCGGCCGGGGAGGGAAATGCTCTTCGCGCCCCTGGATGCCGAGAGCAAGTACAAGGCCAAGAACTTCATCGACACCGTGGTCTATCGTGGCGGCGACGCCGTGAGCGGCTGGGCCAAGAGCCTTCTGGACATGCTGGGGCAGGGCGCCGCACTGGTGGCGGTGATTGGCGCCGCGTGCGCGCTGCTATGGGGCTACCTGGGCTGGCAGTTGGGGCGCCAGGCCGATGACTGGCAGGAAACGGCGCCCGTGGGGATGAGTGCCGTCGAGACCTAGGGCGGCGTGAATGCCCAGGGACGAATCACCGTTCTGGCTTGTGTCACGGTAAAGGCCACTCGATGAGTGGCATTTTTTTGCCAAAAACCGCCCGCAGGGCCTGGGAGCGCTCTGGCGAGGGCTTGCGCGACAGGCGCCTGGCGGGTGTTTCGAATCGATCCGGCAAGCTGCACTTTCGATCTGTGGCCAGTGAAGGCACAATGCGCATCCTTTTTTGGCTGGCCTTGCCGGGGGCCTCGAAATGATCAAGACACCGTACTACCTCATCGACAAGCAAAAACTGCTGGCGAACATGCAGAAGATTGCCTACGTGCGCGAGCAGTCCGGGGCCAAGGCCCTGCTGGCGCTCAAGTGCTTCGCCACCTGGTCGGTGTTCGACCTGATGCAGCAGTACATGGACGGCACCACCTCCTCGTCGCTGTACGAGCTCAAGCTCGGTCGCCAGAAATTCGCTGGCGAGACCCATGCCTACAGCGTGGCCTGGGCCGACGACGAGGTCGAGGAGATGATCGAGAATTGCGACAAGATCATCTTCAACTCCATCAGCCAGCTGCAGCGTCACGCCCAGGCTTGCGCAGGCAAGGTGCGCGGCCTGCGGGTCAACCCGCAAGTGAGCAGCTCCGACTACCTGCTGGCCGACCCGGCCCGTCCGTTCAGTCGCCTGGGCGAGTGGGACCCGGTCAAGGTCGAGGCGGTGATCGAGCAGATCAGCGGCTTCATGTTCCACAACAACTGCGAGAACGGCGATTTCGGCCTGTTCGACCAGATGCTGGGCACTATCGAGGAACGCTTCGGTCATCTGTTGCATAAGGTCGAGTGGGTCAGCCTGGGCGGCGGTATCCATTTCACCGGCGAGGGTTATGCCCTGGACGCATTCTGCGCACGCCTCAAGGCGTTCTCCGAGAAGTATGGAGTGCAGGTCTACCTGGAACCGGGCGAGGCGGCGATCACCCAGAGCGCTTCGCTGGAAGTCACCGTGCTCGACACCCTCTACAACGGCAAGCACCTGGCCGTGGTGGACAGCTCCATCGAAGCCCACATGCTCGATCTGCTGATCTATCGCCTGAACGCCAAGCTGGCGCCCAGCGAGGGCGAGCACACCTACATGGTATGCGGCAAGTCGTGCCTGGCCGGAGACATCTTCGGCGAATACCAATTCGATCGTCCGCTGGCCATCGGCGATCGACTGTCGTTCATCGACGCGGCGGGTTACACCATGGTCAAGAAAAACTGGTTCAACGGTTTGAAAATGCCATCCATCGTAGTGAAACAACTCGACGGTAGTGTCGAGGTGGTTCGTGAATTTGGGTTCGAAGACTATCTGTCCAGCCTCTCGTAACTGGCGCAAAGGAGAATTGAGAAAATTGAAGAAGAACGTTCTTATCATTGGTGCAGGAGGTGTCGCCAAGGTGGTGGCCCACAAGTGCGCGCAGCACAACGATGAACTCGGTCGTATTGCTATCGCGTCGCGCAACATCTCCAAATGCCAGGCCATCATCGACAGCGTCAAGGCCAAGGGTAGCCTCAAACAACCCGCTGAAATCAAGGCTTTCGCCCTGGACGCCCTGGACATCGAGGCGACCAAGGCGCTGATCCGCGAGACCGAATCGCAGATCGTCATCAACGTCGGCTCCGCTTTTCTCAACATGTCGGTGCTGCGCGCCTGCATCGATACCGGCGTGGCCTACCTGGACACCGCCATTCACGAAGAACCGGGCAAGATCTGCGAGACGCCGCCCTGGTACGGCAACTACGAGTGGAAGCACCTCGAAGAATGCCAGCAGAAGAACATCACGGCCATTCTCGGCGTGGGTTTCGACCCGGGTGTGGTCAACGCCTACGCGGCACTGGCGCAACAACAGTATTTCGACCGGATCGACTCGATCGATATTCTCGACGTCAATGCCGGTTCCCATGGCAAGTATTTCGCTACCAATTTCGATCCGGAAATCAATTTCCGCGAATTCACCGGACAAGTGTGGAGCTGGCAGAACAGTGAGTGGACCAGCAACACCATGTTCGAGGTCAAGCGTACCGACGACCTGCCGGTCGTGGGGACGCAGAATCTCTACCTGACCGGTCACGATGAAGTGCATTCCCTGTCCAAGAACCTCGGCGTGCCCAACGTGCGGTTCTGGATGAGCTTCGGCGAGCACTACATCAACGTGTTCACCGTGCTCAGGAACCTCGGCCTGCTCTCGGAACAACCGGTCAAGACCGCCGAAGGGCTGGAGGTCGTGCCGCTCAAGGTAGTCAAGGCCGTGCTGCCTGATCCGAGCTCCCTCGCGCCCGGCTACACCGGCAAGACCTGCATCGGCGACCTGGTCAAGGGCACCAAGGATGGCAAGCCGCGCGAAGTGTTCATCTACAACGTGGCCGATCACGAAGAAGCCTATGCGGAAACCGATAGCCAGGGCATTTCCTATACCGCCGGCGTACCGCCAGTGGCTGCCGCCTTGCTGGTTGCCCGTGGCGAATGGGACGTGCAGCGCATGGTCAACGTCGAGGAGTTGCCCGCCGAGGCTTTCCTCAAGGCGCTGGACGTGATGGGCCTGCCGACCCGCATCAAGGACGAACATGGAGACCGTCCCTGGAACTGAGACGCTTGAGATTCCCTGACCAGGTGAATCTCGTTTCTCGTACCTGGCCGTGAAAAAAATGGACCTCTGAAAAGAGGTCCATTTTTTTTTGCACGACCGCCAGGGCTCATTGATCGGGGAGCGGTAGTGACAACAGCCACTGGCTGAAGGCCTTCAGCGAGGGCAGGTGCTGGTAGCGGGACGGGTAGGCGAGGAAGTAGCTGCGCCCGCTTTCCATCGGTTCGGACAGGGCGACCAGTTCGCCGCGCTTCAATTCGTCCTGCACCAGGATGTGGGGGATCAAGCCGATGCCGATGCCTGCGGACACCGCCTGGATCAGGTGCGCCGTGAGCTCGAAGCCGGGGCCGGACCTCATGTGCCGGTGGTCCAGGCCATGGGCGTCGAACCAGTCCGGCCAGACGCTGGGCCTCGATACGACGTTCAACAGTACCTGTCCGGTGATGTCCTTGGGGGACAGGGTGCGATATTCGGGCAGTGCCGTGGGGCTGGCGACCACCACCAGTCTTTCCGGGAACAGTTCATGGGCGATGTAGCCGGGCCACTCGCCGTGACCGGCGCAGATGATCGCGTTCATGTCCTGGGTGGATGCCTGGACATCCTCGCGGATGATCCGGGAGTGGATGTGGACCAGTATCCCGGGATGCCGGGCATAGAACTCATGCATGCGTGGCAGCAGCCATTTCGAACCCAGGGTCGGCAGCACCGCCAGGTTCAGGGGGCCGTCGTTGCTGCTGTACGAAATGGCCTGCAATGTAGCGCTTCGAATGCGACCCAGTGCCGCCGTCAGTTCGTGCTGGTACAGGGCCCCGGCCGCCGTCAATTCGATCTTCCGACCCTCGCGCCTGAACAATTCGATTTCAAGTTGCGCCTCCAGGGTCTGCACCTGGCGACTGACAGCGCTCTGGGTCAATGCCAGCTCGTCGGCGGCCTTGGTGAAGCTGCCATGACGGGCGGCTGCTTCGAAGGCGATCAACAGCGACATCGAAGGCGTCAATCTTCTCGGGTTCATTCATAACGCTCATGCAAAACCAGCAGGAATTACGTTTGTCTCAAGGACCAATAGCCGCAAGAATCAGCGAAATCACATGCGCCTGTTCAGCTTGGCTTGTCCTGAGCATGCGTAATAAGAATGCATAGATTAGCTTTTAGCCTGCAGGAATCCCAACATGATTGCCCGGTTAGCGCCTTCCTCTGCCCAGGAAGCGACTTATGACGCTTTTTTGAACGCGCTCCAGGCTGCGGGGTTTCGCGGCGAGATCGCCCGCGACCTTGGCGACCGGACGGTCCTGGCCACCGACAATTCCATCTACCAGCGCCTGCCCCAGGCGGCAGTGTTTCCCCTCGACGTGCAGGATGTGCAGCTATTGTCGCGGTTGGCCGGCCAGGCCGAGCACAGCCAGGTGGTGCTCACGCCTCGCGGGGGAGGGACGGGCACCAACGGCCAGTCGCTGACCGATGGGGTGGTGGTGGACCTGTCCCGTCATCTGAACGGCATCCTGGAGATCAACGTCGAGGAGCGTTGGGTCAGGGTGCAGAGTGGCGTGGTCAAGGATCAGTTGAATGCGGCGCTCAAGCCCCATGGGTTGTTCTTCGCGCCGGAGCTCTCGACATCGAATCGCGCCACCGTCGGAGGCATGATCAATACCGATGCCAGCGGCCAGGGCAGTTGCACCTACGGCAAGACCCGCGATCATGTCCTTGAATTGTCGACGGTGTTGCTGGGGGGCGCCTGCTTCACCAGTTCGCCCATGGATGGGGCGCAACTGTCTGCGCTGGCCGGTCGCGGCGATCGGGTCGCGCAGGTCTACCAATGCGCCCTGGACATCGTCGCTACCCAGGCCGAACTGATCGAGACCACCTTTCCGAAACTCAATCGCTGCCTGACGGGCTATGACCTGGCTCACCTGCGTGAAGCCGACGGGCGCTTCAATCTCAACAGCGTGCTTTGCGGTTCCGAAGGCTCCCTGGGCTTTATCGTCGAGGCAAAACTCAACGTCCTGCCCATCCCCAGGCATTCCATCCTGGTGAACGTGCGCTATGCCGGATTCATGGACGCCTTGCGAGACGCCAAGGCACTGATGGCGATGAAGCCGCTGTCCATCGAGACCGTGGATTCCAAGGTGCTGATGCTGGCGATGAACGATATCGTCTGGCACGGCGTCGCCGAGTATTTCCCTGAAGACCCCGCCAGGCCGACGCTGGGGATCAACCTCATTGAATTCAGCGCAGACGACGAAGAGGCGCTCCAGCAGCGGGTCCACGAATTCGTGCAGCATTTGCAGCGCGATACCTCGGTGGTGCGCCTGGGCCATACGCTGGCCATCGGTGCCGATGCGCTCAAGCGGGTCTATGCGATGCGCAAGCGCGCGGTGGGCCTGTTGGGCAACGTCAAGGGCGAGGCCAGGCCGCAGCCGTTTGTCGAAGACACCGCTGTGCCTCCCGAAAATCTCGCGGATTTCATCCTCGAGTTTCGGGCCCTGCTGGACAGCCATGGCTTGCAGTACGGAATGTTCGGCCACGTCGATGCCGGCGTGCTGCATGTGCGCCCGATCCTGGACATGAAGGACCCTGCCCAGGCGGCCCTGGTCCGGCCTGTCTCCGATGCCGTCGCGGCCCTGACCCAGAAATATGGCGGGTTGCTGTGGGGCGAACATGGCAAGGGCTTGAGGTCGCAGTATGTGCCGGACTATTTCGGTGACCTGTACCCGGCCTTGCAGGCGCTCAAGGCGGCTTTCGACCCCAACAACCAACTCAACCCAGGCAAGATCGCCACGCCGGCGACGGTTCCCGGCGCGCGCCTGACTCGGGTTGACGAAGTGACGTTGCGCGGCGAGCTGGATCGGACCATCGATGAGCGCGTCTGGAAAAGCTATGACGCGGCGGTGCATTGCAACGGCAACGGCGCCTGCTACAACTTCGACCCCGATGACGCCATGTGCCCGTCGTGGAAAGCCACGCGCAATCGAGTCCATTCTCCGAAAGGCCGGGCATCGTTGATACGCGAATGGCTGAGGCGGCAGGAGCTGGAGGGTGTCGATGTCCTGGCTGCGAGCGACCGGCTGCGGGCCGCCGCCCCCTGGAGCATGGCCCGTCGCGCTATCAACAGCCTGGCGCAGAAAATGGGGCAGCGGGATTTTTCCCACGAAGTCTATGAGGCAATGGCCGGGTGCCTGGCCTGCAAGTCATGCGCGGGCCAATGCCCGGTCAAGGTGAACGTGCCGGAGTTTCGTTCGCGTTTCCTCGAGCTCTACCACAGCCGCTATCTGCGCCCCCTCAAGGACTACCTGATCGGGTCCCTGGAATATACGGTGCCCCATATCGCCAGGATGCCGCGCCTCTACAATTTCGTCATGGGCGCACGGCCGGTTCGCTGGGTACTCGAACGGGCCGCCGGGATGGTGGACAGTCCGCTGCTCAGCCTGGTGGACTTCGCCTCCGCTTGCCGCGACTGGGGCGTGGAAGTGGCGACTCCCGAACGCCTGGCCGCGCTGTCAGAGGCGCAGCGGGGCAAAAGCGTGATTCTCGTCCAGGATGCCTTCACGCGTTTTTTCGAAACGCCGTTGCTGGTGGACTGGGTGGAGCTCATCGCTCGGCTCGGCTACAAGGTCTACCTGGCACCGTATGCGCCCAATGGAAAGCCGCTGCAGGTGCAGGGTTTCCTCAAGGCTTTCGAGAAGGCCGCCCGCTTCAACGGGCAGACGTTGTCGAGCCTGCAGCAGTACCGGATTGCATTGGTGGGCCTCGATCCGGCGATGACCCTGGTCTATCGACAGGAGTACACCAAGACGGCGGCCGGCCTAGCGCCCCGGGTGCTGCTCGCCCAGGAGTGGCTTGCCGATGTGCTGCCACAGCTTGATGTCACGAAGGCCGATGAGCCGTATCAGTTCCTGCCTCACTGCACGGAAAAAACCAACGAGCCAGGCAGCGTCACGTTGTGGCAGAAGATTTTCGAAGGCGTGGGGCTGACCCTTCACGTCCCGGCCAGCGGTTGCTGCGGCATGTCCGGAACCTACGGCCACGAAGCACGCAATGCCAGGACTTCGGACACGATCTACGGACAGTCCTGGAAACCGCTCATCCAACGGTTCAACCAGACGGGACGTGTCGTCGCCGATGGTTATTCCTGTCGTAGCCAGGTCAAGCGCCAGGAGGGCACAACGGTGCTGCACCCCCTGCAGGTGGTGTTGGCCCGTGTGAGAGAGCAGGCCGGCGCTAACCGATAGACCTGCCGTGCGATACCCAGGGCTGCAACAGCCCTGGAAGCGCCTCGATCGCTTTTGTATCTCTATGTAACAAAACCCCGCATCGATACGGACTGTTGCTTAAACGGGCCGCCGTGACACATCCGAGACACCTCCCCGGCATCAAATGATCTCATCGAGACAGCGCAGGGCCGTCTTGCCTCGGGTAAATCCGTTGGCGAACCGCTTCCAACCGATCTCACATTTCGAACCGCTACTTGCCGTCCCCACGGGAGATTCACCATGGCCACGACTCTGTCGACCCCAACCTTTTCACCGCGCCTTCGGCGTCTGCTCGCGCCGTCTGTCCTGGCGATTGCCTTGCTGCAACTGGGCGCTGCCTCGGCGCAGGCGAGCGCCGCCGAAGTACCGGCCAGCACCATCGGCGCCATTACCCCGGGCAGCCACACTTCGTTCGGTCCCCTGAAGCATGTCAAGGCGGGCCTGCTGGATGTCTCCTATGCCGAAGTCGGGCCTGCGGACGGGCCGGTGGTGATCCTGCTGCACGGCTGGCCCTACGACATCCACAGTTACGCCGACGTGGCGCCGGCGCTGGCGGAGAAGGGCTATCGGGTGCTGATTCCGTATGCCCGGGGTTATGGCGATACGCGTTTTCTTTCGGCCAGGACCGTGCGTAACGGTCAACCCGCTGCCCTCGCCAAGGATCTGATCGACTTCATGGACGCGCTGAACATCAAGCAGGCGGTGCTCGGCGGCTATGACTGGGGCGCACGCACGGCCGACATCGTCGCGGCGCTAAGGCCGGAGCGGGTGAAGGCGCTGGTCGCCGTCAGTGGTTACCTGATCGGCAGCCAGGCGGCGGGCAAGGCGCCGCTGCCGCCGGCCGCCGAGTTGCAGTGGTGGTATCAGTTCTACTTCGCGACGGAGCGTGGTCGTCTGGGCTATGAGAAGAATACCCATGACTTCGCCAAGCTGATCTGGAAACTGGCCTCGCCCAAGTGGAACTTCGATGACGCCACCTACGACCGAAGCGCCGCCGCTTTGCAGAACCCCGACCATGCCGCCATCACCATTTTCAACTATCGCTGGCGCCTGGGCCTGGTCAAGGGCGAAGCCCGCTACGATGCGCTGGAGAAGAAACTGGCGACGTTCCCGTCCATCGGCGTGCCGACCATCACCCTCGAAGGCGATGCCAACGGGGCACCGCATCCGCCTGCCGAGGCCTATGCCAAGCGCTTCACCGGCAAGTACGAGTATCGCCTGATCAGCGGTGGCATCGGCCACAACCTGCCGCAGGAGGCCCCGCAGGCTTTCGCCCAGGCGGTGATCGATGCCGATCATCTGTGAGTGGGGTACAAGGAGATCGATGATGAAAATCCGATACCTGACCTTGCTGACTGCCGCCATGGCCACCTTCGCCGGCGTCGCCTTGGGCGACACGGGCGGCGGCGATGTCTCACCCATCTACGGCGTCAAGCTGCCCGACGGCTACCGCCAATGGGCGCTCGTGGCGCCGGCACAGGAGGCCGCGCCCTTGGACGAGCTCCGGGCCGTATTGGGCAATGACCTGGCGATCAAGGCCTACCAGGCGTCTACGCTGCCATTCCCCGACGGCACGGTGCTGGTCAAGCTGGCCTGGAAACACGTCCAGTCGCCGGAGTTCGAACCGGCGTCCATTCCCGGCGCGGCCACCACCGTCCAGGTCATGGTCAAGGACTCCAGCAAGTACGCATCGACCGGTGGCTGGGGGTTCGGTCGCTTCATCAACGGCAAGCCCGCCGATGAAGCACAGCACCAGACCTGCTTCGCCTGTCACCAGGCGCGCGTGCAGAACCATGACTTCGTCTTCACGCGATGGGCGCCATGACTCGATTCGTATCCTGTTCCGGCTGACCGCAGCCTGGCTGCCTGTTCACGGTAGCGGCCGGGGATGGTAGACGAGCCTGCCTTGGAAGCGTTTTCCATTCCAGGGCATCGACGGCGGCGGGGACAGGAATGCCCCGCCGCGCGGTCGATCAGAGCGATACCCGGCGAAGCCTGCCACTGAGTGGGACGATCTGATGGTCTGGCGTGGGCAACGGTCTTCCGATCAGGCCCATGCCTTCGCTTACCAGCACGGCGTGCTGCACCACACACAGGTTGGACGGGGTATCGAGATTCCGGGCCAGCACATCGACCTGGGCTGTCTGCAGATTGCAGCTCAACAGCCGGCCCGAGAACCGGGTGAAGCCACCATGCCGGACCTCGCCGTTCCAGTCGGGCAGCAGGGGTTGCTGCAGGCTGTCGCAGAGCTCCAGCACCAACACGTTCCCTCTCGGGCAGAGCGCCACGCCCGTGGGCAGTTGCAAGCCGCTGATCAGCCGTTCGATCTGCCCGCTGTCGGGGTGGACCCGAATGACCTGGCCGGCCTTGTCGGCGAAGTCGATGCCTCTGCGGCTTGGGTCGCCTCGCAGTTCGCCGGAAAACAGGCTGATCAGCACGGCCTCCGTCGCCGGTTCGTACACCAGGGTCACCGGTACGGCTTCCTGGCCTTGCGCCAGTTCGGGCAACTGGACCAACACGCGTTCGTCCTGTCCGATGACGAACTCCACCAACTGGTTGGTATCGGGTTTGACGGCCAGCCAACTGTGGCGAGAGGGGTGGTAACACAGCGCGTTCAGATTGCCGCGGCTGTGAAACACCGGTTCGGGCGGCGTGTATTGCAGGTCCAGCAGCCTTGATCCGTCGACGTAGTCGGTCTGGCTGGCCAGGCAGCGTCCCTCGCCGCAGGCGATATCCGACAGGCCCATGATTTCATCGCGCAACATGCGCGCCTGCATGTTCATGGCGCGCAAGCCGTCTGCCACGACCTCCGGCGGCAGATAGGCACCGGGTACATGGGGATCGGGACGCCAGCGCGTGATGCGACCGCTGAAGGTCTGCTGCGGCAGGCCGGAACCGGCCTCGGCCAGCAGCAGGCTGCCATCGACCTGCACGCAGACGCCGCGAGGGTTCAGCAGGCCCTCGGCGATGAGGGTGCTGGGGCGCAGGGTTTCGTTGGGCTGCGCCGGGATCTGGATGGGCATGGGGGCTCTCTCCATGGGGCAAGGGGCGTGATCACTGCGGCGCTTGCCACGGTTCCCCGGTGAGGTAGGCCCGCAGCAGCGCCCGCTGGCAGGGCGACATGGAACGCACCACGGGCATGAACAATGTGGTGCCTTTGTAGGCGTCCGAGGTCCGGGCGAGAATGGCATTCTTCGCGCCCATGATTGCGTCGGGCTGGTTCAACGGGACGTAGCGCGACATCGCGGGGAAGGCCAGGTAATGGAAACGCAGGACGTTGGGATACATCAGCGGCCAGGTGATGGTGGTGCCCGTGGGGATGCCGAAATCGGTCTGGGCGTATTTGCGCATGTTGGTGAAGTAGGCACTGGCCGCACTGCCGTTGGCCGTGTAGGTCAGTGCGACGAAGCCCGCCTGGGCGGCGCTGTCCGGTTTGAGGGTGACGGGAAAACTGACCGACAACTGGCCGCTGTCCAAGGTGAGCGAGGCGGGGAAGTCGAGGAAGTCCCAATATTGCGGATCGGTATACACCGCAGAAGGTCCCGCTTGCAGGCCGATTTCGGTGGTGCTGGTCACCGGGCCGCCCAGGTAGCGGACTTGCAGGGTGATCGACAGTCCGTTGGGGTAGTCATCCAGATAGACGTTGCGCTGGTCGGCGTAGACCCGATAGGTCGATTCGGTGGCTTGCAGCGTTGTGGTGGCGACCTTGCCGGGCGCATTGATCGCCAGGGCGCTGGTTTGCACGGCCTGCTGCTGATCGAAGGTCATGGGCAGGTCGACGATACCGCCATAGACGTAGTAGTCGGACAGGAAGCGGCTGGTCGGTTCAAGGGTCGCCAGGGTGGTGGTGCCGGCGGTGAAGGTGACGGGGCCGTAGTCGGCGTTGGGCCCTATGGGGCTGGTGATGTCGTCCCGGACAGCCCGGAAGGTTTCCTTGGGGATGACGTTCACCATGTCGATGCTCAGGTAACCGTTTTTCTCCCCCAGTTCGGCGTAGCCGGTGCCCCCGGTCGCCTGGTTGACCAGTTGCCGGCCCGGCTGACAGTTCAGCGGCTCATCGGCGAAGGCCGGGGCCAATGTGCCGATGACCCGGCCGATGCTCGGGTTGGGTGTGTATTTGCCGGCGGCATAATCGGCGTCCAGTTGTTCGGTGGTCATCGTCGGGCACATCTCGAACATGACGAAACGCAGGACGATGCCCGTCGCCCCCGGCGCCTGGATGATCGAGCGCAACCCGGCGCTGTTCTGGTTCCAACTGACGATGCTGCTCAAGGGAAAGGTCAGCTGGAAGGTGCCGCTGGCGTGGAAGGAGCCCGGTGCGTCCATGGATTTGGGGAGCAGTACACGAACCGCCACGTCGAGACTGCTGCACACGGTATTGCTGTGGATCAGCAGTTGGATGTCACTGTTGCCGCCGATCTGCAGGCCACCAACGAAGATCTGCGTGGTCGTCGTTCCGGAGGGATCCAGGTCCACCATCATCGGGCCAGACACCGGCCCTTGGCCGGTCACCGGGTCCACCGAACCGAGCAGGTAGACCGGCTGGCCCACCAGATCGCCGGTGGTGCTGATGCCGCCTGGCGCGCCTTGGGAACTGATCAGGGCGTTCTGCATGTCGACGACGTGCTGCCCGTAGTGATTCCAGCCGCCGGCGGTGTAGTAGGTGCCGTTGGGGGCGTTGATCATGTCGTTCAACTGCTCGTCGGTATAGGACTGGGCCCCTGGCGCCAGGGTCGAAGTGGTCAGGTCGAACAGCGGCCACTCCTCGTTGCCGTTGTAGGGAATGGTGGGAGAGTTGTTCGGCAGGCTGACATCGGTGCGGATGCCGCCCCAGAAATTCAGTCGGGGTCCGTTCAGGATGCTCATGATCTATTCCTCGTCCTTGATGGATTTGATGACAGGCGAACTGGCGAATTTGAACAGATAGGAAAAATCGGATTTGTAGGGGCTCCTGACCGGTGTCGCCATGGAGTGGCAATTCATGCAGCTGCTGTTGGGCTGGATATAGCTTTCCATGGTCACGTTGGCCGAAAGCGACGGTGTCGGCTGGCCCAGGGGATTACTGGGGTTGTCGGGCATCAGCGGGCGCTGGGTAGTGATGAGCTGGTAGTACTTGAGCACGCTTTTTTGCAGGCCAGGATCGGACTGGTAATTGGCGTTGACGCCGTTGGTCACATCGGCAATCGGGGTGACCCGGTTCAATGGGTTCGGGGTCTGGAACGTCGTGCCGGCCTTGGGCACGCAGACCAGGTGCGTACCCTGGGTCTGCCAGTCGCAGGGCGACTGGTTGAGGCTGGTAACGGGCGCCGCGGCGTTGAAGTAGGAATAGGCCGTGCCTGCGGCCGGTTGATCGATCCACTTGCCGTTCACCAGTGCCTTGGGCGGTACGTTGTCGACCTGCTCGAAGGTCGACCAGATCCACTGCGGGTACCCGTTGGCCTTGGTAATGATGTGCAGCCCCACCAGGCCCAGGTACGCCTCGGTGACACCGGTGCGGCGGCCCTGGTCGTCGAACGTCGCGACGCGGGCAAACTGGGTCAGGTAGCGGCTGGCGTTGTCGCTGGACGTGAGGATGCGCCAGCTCGACTTGACCTCGATGACCCCGTTGGGAAAGGCGATGTTGCTGGCCTTGGAGACCACATCGGCGTTGTAGTACTGGTTGTCGACGATGTAGTCATAGGACGTTTCGTTGGCCGAGATATCGTAGTAGGTGGGGTTGCCTGCCTGGTCGATCAGCCAGCCACCGACGGCCTGGTCCACGGCGTTCACCAGCGAGCTGTTCTTCAGCGCGGCAATGTTGATGATGGCCAGGCTCTTTGCCCGCTGCGGGCTGTTCCACGGGCCGGGGTCGGTACCCTGGGGCAGGAAGATTTCTTCCACGCTCTTGTAGGTCTGCCAGACTGTGTAGCCGGGGTCCCCGGGTTGCTTGTTGCAATTGGGGTCGCCACGCTGGCCGTCCTGTGCCGGCCAGTTCAAGGCGATGAACATCTGCCAGCTGTATTGATCGAACAGATCCTGGCTGGCATTGGCGGCAGGCGCGGTGTTGGGGGGCTGGCAATTGAGGGTCGTGGTCGGCTTCGGCGTGTCCTGCTGGGACGGTGCCAGGGCGAGCGCAGGCAGGCTGACGACACTCAGTAGCATCGCGGTAAAACCAAGAGAAGTGTTCATGATAATGCTTCGTCCTTGATCAGGGTTTGCGCTGCATGAGCTTGTTCCATTGGGCTTTCTGGCCGTTGCTCCGGGACGCTGGCGGCTCGAATAACTGGCAGGGCGGCGGGTTTGACGGGCACATCGCTGCCACCTGGGCCCAGGTCTGGGCCGGGTCTGGCCTGGCGATGCGGAAGTTGGTGTAGTTCTGGCTGACGATGGGCGCATCGGCGACCTTGGCGTCACCGGAGAAATAGAATGACTGCGGATGCCGATAGGGCGGCTGCCCGGTCATTTTCCTGTAGAAGGCGTAACCGAAAAGGATGGGGCCCTGGGGAGAGTCAACGTCCACGGCGTAGGCCTGGACGCTGCCATCGAGGTGCTTGCTGCGCTCGGCGCTGTAGGGCAAGTGCTTGATGAAGTCTTGCCGGGGCGGATGGTTCATCGGTGAAAACATGCAGCAGGCCGGCATGTCGCTGGGGCGGTCCTGCGGGTAGGTCAGGAAGTACGCCTTGTTGCCCAGGGACACGAACGAGCAGGTGTAGTTGTTGTTCTTGATCGGGAAGATCGGCAGGCAGTATTTCTCGTAGTGCTCCATCATCGCACCGAAGCCGTCGCCATCGGCCGGAATGTACGTCGTGTCGTAATAGCTGGTGCCTCGCGATACGGTGTAGTCCGCCGGGGCAAGGGTGCTGGGCGGATCGCTATAGGGCGGCGGGTTCTTCTCGTAGTTGTGCATCACCCGGTACATGGTCCAGTCGCTGATCCAGAACGCGGGGAAGAATGGATCGGAAGGATCGCCCGGCGCGCGCCTGGCGATGCAGTTGCCGTTCTGTTCGTTGCAGCCCTCGTTGTTGTGGACCCCCATGGTGAAGTACACGGCGCTGCTGTCCTGTTGGGCAAAAAGCCCCGGACTGAACAACAGGATCAGTAACAACAGTCGGCTCAAGAGGCTGGCTTTCATATCGACACTCCTGTGAAGTGCCGGGTGGCGGGTTCGCCACCCGGTGATCCTCGGTGAACTCGTCAGAGGCCGTTGTAGTCACTCATGCTGAGTTTCCTGGGGGGGTAATTGAGTTTCACCAGACGCTTGGCCCACAGCTCCAATATGGCGCGACGGCTCTGGGACATGTCCCGGGTGATGGGCATCGCAAGGGTGCTGTGGTCCTGGTAATCCTTGCTGATCAGCAGGATCAATTGGTCAACGGCGCCCTCCACGCGCGTCCGGGAATTGAGCGGCATGAACTTGTTCATGATGGGGTACAGGTAATAGAAGGTTTGCAGGATCTTGGGATAGATGAACGTGTTCCACAGTTGTTCCGGGGCATCCGTGTCCTCGTAGATGGCGTTCCAGGTGTCGACGAATTCCTGTTGCAACGGCATGTCCACGGGCAGCACCCGTATTGGCGCGAGGAAATCGACGAAGGCCTGGGTGAGTGGAAAGCTGAAGGGAATGACCGGTTTTTTGCCATTCTCCTGCACGAAGAAGCGCAAGGTAGGGAAACCCGGCGCCACAGCCCGGCAGCCTACCTGGGCGATGCCTTGGGCGTTGGTGGTGATAATGGCGTAGGAATAACTGACGCTGGCCTTATTGTCCTGCAGTGTACCGGTGCCAGTTTGGGGGTTTTCAAAGACCAGGCAGGGGCGCAGGTCGACGGCTATCGGTGTACCGGAAACCTTGAGAAAGTTCTGATAAGCAACCGGATTGCCTACGGGTTGAGACACGTCCTGCAGGTCGGTCAGCCCGCGACCGCTACCGGTGCTGCGATAGAGTGCGACCGGGGGCACGTCGGTGAACTGCGGCAGACAGGCGGTGTTCTGGGTGCGGTCCGGCGGGTTGTCGTAGAACAGCGTGAAGTCGACCGCGTTACTGAACGCCAGGTAATAGTTGCTGGTGGTCACCATGTAGGGATTGCCGTACTCCGCCACATACAACGTGGTGTTGGCAGCCGGCTGGCCGTTTTTCTGCACCATGATGCTCAGCGTCTTGCGGTCACCGACGTCGATGAAGCCGCCGCTCTCGATCACTTCGGCGGTCCATGTCTGCTGGGTGGCGGCGACGGTCTGGGGAGCGCTGTACAGGCCCAACTGACGCAGAATCAGCGGACCGGATTCCAATATGCCCTTGGTATAGTCATCGAGGGGAATATCGAGGATACCCGAGCGCTGGTTGAAGGCAGCCTGCTGGTATTGCGCGAAGCTCAAGATGACCGCCGGCTTGAATTTTCCATCCTTTTCGGCGCCCAGGTGGTAGGTACCGGCATTGAATTTTTCCGGGACGGGGATATCAGCCGTGTCATCCACGGGATAGCTCGGAAAGGTATTGCCCAGGTCAAGTGACAGGGTGTAGTCGTTAATCTGTGCCGAAATCACCCCCAACTTGACTTTTTTGGTCTCCTGGGAATGTGCTTTGCTCATCGACACCTCCTGATCGGGCACCAGGCGCAGCCCGGCAGGGGCGGTGGGGTATTCGTTGGCGAACCACAGCCCCAGGACTGCCGAGGTGCGGCTGTAGGCGGGGTTGAAGAAAATCTCGTTGACGTTTTTCAAGCCTTTGTTGTACAGGTCACGCACTTTCGCCATGACGTTCGGGTCGTTGGAGCGGGTGTTCACGCTCTGCGGGTAATCATTGAATATGCCGTTCCTGTCGTAGCAGGTCAGGTAGACGCAAAAGCGGAACATCAGGCCCTGTGCCCCTTGCTGCTCCATCTGCTGCTGGAGGTTGGCCAGCAGGGACGATTTGCCGATTACCCATTCCAGGTTCTCCTTGGGGAAGCAGGTCTGCCAGGTGGTGCTGACGTTCACCAGGCCACCCAGGGCTCCCCAACCGAAGTTCAGGAAACGGTCCATCATCCGGTACTTGCGGTTGAGGGTCAGGCCGCAGGACGTACCCCCCAGCACCAGTTTGTCGAAATACAATGCGGTGAACGTGTTCTGCCATGGACTGATATCCACGAAGCGCGCCGCAGTGGGGGTGGAGCTGCCCAGGGGGCTGCCGAGCAACTGGTAGGGCGCGCCCACCAGCGGATCATGGTCGATGTAAGTATTGGGCTGCAGTTCGCCGCCGATGACGGTCGACGTTGTTTTCCCGTAGTTCACCAGGCCGCAACCGTTATCGCCGAACAGATCCCATTCGGCCGGCATGTACGGGTCATGGTTCAGATCGACATTGCCTGGTACCTGCTGCACATAGGTCGGCATGTGAGCCATGTACTGCGTGGAGACGGTCCATGGCATCAGTCTGTCGGGGGCGTTGTGCTGGTCAATGCCGAAGTGCTTCACGAACGGCCAATTGATGTCCATCTTCACCGCGTCATACAGCGGGAACTTGTCGTTGTTATTGGCCGTTGGCGGGTTCCAGAACATCTCGCCGTTGAGGTAGATGCGGGGGAAATTCAGTACGCTCATGTCGTGCTCTCCTTAGCGTTGCCACTGGGCGCGTTTGAGCGACCAGACAAAATCCAGTTTGTTGTAGCCGGTGAAGTCCTTCTCCGACAGCGGCGTGGTGGGGTAGGTGAGCCCGCCCTGGGTCGGGATGGCGAAATTGAAATAACCGCTGTTCTTCGAGTAGGCGGCGGTGTCGTGGCAGGCCAGGCAGGACGATGTGTCCTGGAACGCCGATTCCAATTGCGAGTTCGCCAGGACCTGGGTAATGCGTTGGTATTCCACCCCGATCAGCTCGTACTTCGAGAGTCCTGGTTGACTGGCCTGGAATTGTGTATTGACCGGTATCGCAGCCGATGTCGGCCCGGTTTGGTTTTTCATCGGCGCCGATGGCTGGCCCTTGGTCACGGTGTACTTGGAGTTGTTGACGTTTTCGAAGGTGGTCCAGACCCAGCTGGAGGTCAGCTTGTTGACCACGTGCAAGCCGCTCAACGCCGCATAGCCGACCCTGTAGCCGGTGCCCACCGGGTAATAGGCCTGGGCGACATAGTAGCCGTCGCTTTCCAGCCTCTTCTTGTAGGCCATGTCCGCACCGATCCACAGCCAGGCGGCTTTCAACTCCCAGGCTGTAGCCGGAAAGTTCAGGCTGCTCGACAGGGCATCCTGACCGTTCATGTTGTAGACATTGTTCTTGACGATGTAGTTGTAGGTGTCCTGGCCCATCAGCAGTTGAAAACGCACGACGTGACCTTTTTGTGTGTCAGGCACGGCGGCACCACCCATTTCCAGACTCAGGCCGTCGACCTGCTGGGTGGCATTGAGGTTGTGCAGCACTCGGTTCGAGTTCAGACCCAGGGCGTTGGCTTGCCTGATCACCTCGTCCGGCAGCCGCATGCGACTGTCGTACGAACCGGGGTTGGCGCCGTTGGCCAGATAGACCTGGTCGGAGGGCTTGAACGACTCCCATTGACGGTTGTAACCCCGGGCGTCGGATTGGTTCAGGCAGACGAACCAGTTCCAGGCCATGGCCTCGGGGCTTTGTTTGAACGCTTTACGCGTCGCGTCAACGTCTGTCCCGTAGGTGAGGAAGTCGCTGCAATTAAAGCTGTCGTTGTCCTGTGCCTGGGCCAAACCGGCCAGGGCACTGAGAACGGTTATGGAAATGGCTCGCCGCATGGAAGCTCCTTGGCATTGGCCGTGTCGGTAGGAGAGCGCCCCAGGAAGTGTTCCAGGAGCAGTTGCTTCACCGCCGTGGCCGCAAGGTGCTGGGGTAACGGCAGATCACAATTGGTGATGAGCAGCGGGCCGGTTTCCTCGCTGGTGGGCAGCCGGCCATGGCTGCCGCGAATCAGCCCGGTGTCCAGCGGAATCAGGTCCATGTAGTAGCGAAATCCGAGTTTTTTCTGCAACAGGCGGCGCGCCACCTTCAGCCTGGGAAAACGAATGGTGGGGTCGATGAACAGCTCCAGCGGGTCGTAGCCGGGCTTGCGATGGATGTCCACGGTGCGGGCGAAATCCGGTGCCTTGCGGTCGTCGAGCCAGTAGTAGTAATCGAACCAGTAGTCCGCCGAGGCGACAGCGACCAGCTCGCCGCTGCGCGGGTGATGCAGATGCCAGGTCCGTTGCTCGTCCTTATCGAGCACCTGCTCGATGCCCGCTTGCCGCTGCAGCAATGCCTTGACCCGTGGTATGTCCCGAGGCTGCTTGACGTAGATGTGTGCGACCTGGTGATCGGCCACGGCAAAGGCCGCGCTGGCGCCCGGGTCGAGCAGTTCCCAGCTCAGGGACTGGCGCACCTGCAACAGGCCCTGCGAGCGCAACAGGCGGTTGATGGACACCGACTGGTGGACGGCTTCGATCCCGTATTCGGAGAGCAGCATCACCGCCGCGCCTTGTGCCTGGGCAAACGCCAGCAGGCGACCCACTTCGTGGTCGATGGCGCGGACTTCATCGACGATGGACGGATCGTCGGGGCCGAGGCGTTGCAGGCTGTAGTCCAGGTGCGGCAGGTAGATCAATTGCAGGTCGGGCCGGTTGATCCCGAATTCGGCGATGGCGCAATCGACGATCCAGCGGCTCGAGGCGATGCCGGCCGCCGGCCCCCAGAAACTTTGGAACGGAAACTGGCCGATCTGCTGTTCGATCCGCTCATGCAGGCTCGCCGGCGAGGAGTACAGGCCGAACAGTTTGCGGCCGTCGGCGGGGTAGTGCGGACGGGGGGTGATGGCGGCGTCCACCTGCGCGTACATGTTGTACCACCAGAACAACTGGCTGCAGCGAAACCCGGGCAACTGGCGCTGCAGCGTCTGCCAGATTTTCTCGCCCTGGACCAGGGTGTTGGGTTGCAGCCAGAACCGCACTTCGGCCTGGTCGCGAAAATACCAGCCGTTACCGACGATGCCGTGCTCCGACGGTGCCTGCCCGGTCAGGATCGAGGCCTGCACCGTAGAGGTGACGGCCGGGAAGACCGGTTGCAGGTAGGCCATCCTGGCCTTCTGCAACAGGGCATTGATGTGCGGCGTCGCCGCGCCGAGCAGCGCCGGCGTCAGCCCTACCACATTGATCAGCAGCAGCGGTTGACGAGGGCGCTCAGCGTGCATTGGCGTACACCTCCCGGGCCTGGGAATGCAGCAACTGCCGGTGGCGCAATTGCTCTTCGACCCAATGCAGTTCCCTGGCGATGCCCTGGAGCTGGGCCTGGGCGGTGGTGGGTCGCAGTTGGGCAGGCAGCACGCCCCAACTGTAGGTCTCCACCTCGAGGACCGGACGAAAATCCCCATGGTCGGCAAGGTAGTCGAAGGTTCGCGACAGGGCGTTCTGGCTGCCGCTGAGCTCCGGCAACAGCAAGTGTTCGCTGAACAGCGGGATGTGGAAATGGATCCTCAGTTCGGCATGTTGCTGCTGCCGAGGGTCTGCGCAATCGCCGAGGGCAATGGGCAGGTCGGCCCAGGCCCTTAGACGCGCTTGCTCATCCTGGGCCTTCACCTGGTGCAGATAGGTGGTTTCGGCGAAGCCCCCCAAGGCGTCGAGCACCTGTTTGCGCCGATCGAGGGCCTGGGGCAGGCGACAGATCAAGGCATTGGACAGCTGGATCTTGCCGACGGGCACCCGGGCCTGACGCAACCGGTCCAGAGACTGGTAGCAGTCCTCGAAGACCACGGCCTGGTGGCACACGTCGAAACACAGCGCCAGATGGTCGTGGTGGGGGTCCCTGGCCTGCAGCCGATGGAAGAAGGCGATGGCCTGCCCGGTGTTTTCCAGCACACAGTCCGGCTCCATCTCCAGGCAGAACACGATCTTCTTGCCCGTCTCCAGGTGGAGCCTGGCGAGGGAAGCCGTGAGCTGGCGCAGCTGATGCTCGGCACGCTGCTGCAAATTCCCGTTCCAGTGGGCGGCGTAGCCCAGGGGCACGGTGGAGATGACACCTTGGGAACAGTCAGGTGGCAGCGCCTGGGCGAGGATCCGTGCCAGATTCACGCTGTATTCCAGTCGCCGCGGATCGGCCCAGTGGGGCTGGTAGACCTCGGCTTTCACTGCGCCCTGATGAAACTGGCCGTAGGGAAAGCCGTTGAGGGAGGTCAGGCGCAACCCGTTGTGTCGCAGCAGGTGGAGGAAGTCCCGGCGCGCCGACGCCTGCTGCAGTTCTCGCGCGGCGAGGGCGCTGATCCACAGGCCGCTGTCCTGTTCGTCGAGCCCGCGCAGCCTGCGAACGCCCTGGAAATGCTCCGCGATGGACGCACGCAGGCTGGCCAGGTCCGGTGTGGGGTGCACGTTGCTGCAATAACCGATCTGCGCGGCATGCCAACCGGTCTCGATCTTCATTTGACCACCGGTTCCTGGCCCCGCAGGGTCGAGTTGTCCTGCCATTGCTTGCGCTGGTCGATGGGCAGCGGGGTACCGACCAGGGTCTTGTCCAGTTGCCCGCTCTGGGCAAAGAAATCCACCGGGTTATGGAACAGCACCTGTTCCACCTGGGCCTCGCTGAAGCCGGCCGCGAGCATCGCCTCGCCGGTCTTGGGCACCTTGAGCGGGTCGCTGATGCCCCAGTCGGCGGCGCTGTTGACCACCATCTTTTCCGTGCCGTACTGCTGGAGCAACGCGACCATGCGCTGCTCCGACATCTTGGTGTTGGGGTAGATGGAATGGCCGCGCCAGCAGTCCGTGTCCAGCACCAGGGGCAAGGTCAGCTCGTTGAGGTGGTCGATGATCACCAGGTGTTCGGCGATGCCGATCTCGCGAATCACCGCCAGGGTGCGCTTGGTGCCGCCGATCTTGTCCCGGTGGGGGGTATGGACCAGCACCGGCAGGTTGAACTGCTTGGCCAGTTCCAACTGGGCGGCCAGGAAACGGTCTTCTTCGGGGGTAATGTCGTCATAGCCGATCTCGCCCACCGCCACCACGCCGTCCTTTACCAGGTAGCGTGGCAGGATCTCCAGCACCTCATTGGCCACCGAGAGGTCGTTGGCCTCCTTGGGGTTCAGGCCGATGGTGCAGAAGTGGTGGATGCCGAACATGCTGGCGCGAAAGCGTTCCCACCCCAACAGCGTGTCGAAATAGTCGATGAAGCTGCCGACGCTGGTCCTGGCCTGGCCTTGCCAGAACGCGGGCTCGATGACGCCGGTTATGCCGGCAGCCGCCATGTTCTGATAGTCGTCCGTGGTGCGGCTGACCATATGGATATGCGGGTCGAAATATTTAGGCATGATGCATCCTCATCAATAGAGCAGGGGATCGTTGAACGGAGGTTCGCTAGGGGCCGGTCAGGTGTTCACGCCATTGCGGCGGCAAGCGTTGCTGTCGGGCCAGGCCTTCCAGGCGCTGGCGCTGCGCCGGGCTGAGCAAGTCGAAGGCAATCGCCAGGGGCAGGCCGGCCGATACCGTACGCCCGGCCGCGAGCTGTTCGGCCAGCAAATCGAGGGCCAGTTGATTGAGGGCGACACTCTGGCGTTGCTTCAGGCCAAGCAGGCGACGTACATCGAGCCCCATGCCCAGTGCCTTGAGTACCAGTTGATGGAAGGCCCGGTCGTCGTAGTGGCGCGAAGGATAGAGGGTGTCCAGGGCAAGGGCGGCGAACACCTGGCTGTTGCTGGTACGCCCGGCTTGCAGCGCAAGCTCTACGCACACCCCCTGGCTGTCGAGCCAGTCGAGGGCCTTGAGCAGGGCGATCTTTTCCTGATCGTCGCCCCACAGGAACAACTGGCGCAGCAAGGGCAACTGGCCGGTGGCGGGTTGCCGCTCCAGGACCTCGGCCAGCAACAGCGCCCGCGCCAGTTGCACATGGCTCCAGCCGGTACCGTGGGTCCATATGTCTTCCTTGAGGCCTCGCTTGCACTGGCTGCTCAACAGAGCCGCGCTCGTGGCATCCGGGCGTTGCGCAAGCTGTTCCAGTGCCTGGTGCCACCACTGCAGGCCGGCCTCGTCGAGGTGCTGGAGCAAGGTCTGGCGCTGTTGCTCCAGACTGTCCCGGCGCATTTCAAGAGCCGTCGATGAAGGCCCGGCAATGTCCTTGTTCATGTCGGTTTGATCCAGCGCTGGAAGTGGGGAAGCAGCAAAAACACCAGGACACATGACAGGCTGCCCAGTGGCTGGTCGGCCACCGCCAGTACCAGGGCATCGAACAGTGGCAAGGCCGCCAGCCCGGCGCCGATGAACGTGCGGACCCGCCGTTGCCGAGGGTCGGCCAGATGACGTCGGTAATGCCAGCCCAGCCAGCCAAGCCAGAGCAGCAGCACGGGCCAGAACCAGGGATTATCGTTGTGGATCGCCAGGGTCAGCGGGCTCAGCATCAGGATCAGCGGCAGGCGGCTGAGCAACTGGTTGCGGTGTTCCTGGCGGGCCAGGTAAGTCAGGCCGCTGATATACACCCCCAGCAACACGGCGCAGAGCCAGATGGGCTCCGGCGGCACCGCCAGGCTGGCGGCCGCCGTGAGGTAGAGTGCCGAGCGACAGGCCCCCATCAGCCAGACACTGTGGGCGTATTTCTTGTGCAGCAGGTTGTAGCCCAGGATACAGGCCAGCAGCAGGAGGGCGCCGCCCAGCAACCAGTATGGCTGGTCGATCAGCCGGCTCAGGCCCAGCACGGCAACGGCGGCCAGCCCCAGCAACAGGGCGCAGGCGAGCCCGACCTGCTGGCGGCTGACCAGCCCGAGGGTGATGGGGCGCGGGTTGTGGTGTCGCAGGTCCCAGTCGGCGTCCAGCAAGTCATTCAACAACATGCCGGCCAGGTACAGCATCGACAAGGCCGCCAGCAGCAAGACCCACACCGCCCCAGACGGTGGCGCCAGGGCCCCGGCGCTGCTGGCCAGCAGGGCGGCGGCCAGGGTATTGGTCCACACCGTGGGCAGGTTGGAAACCCGGCCCAGGGTCATCCAGGTTTTCAGGTCCGGCGATGCCTGGCTCATCGTACCCAACCCTCGCTCAATGCCGGGACCGGATCGGCGAGACCGGACAGCCGCCGTAGCGCCTGCTCCATCCGCGTGGCGTCGATCTCATGCACATCCAGCGATTCTCCGATGCGGCAGAGCATGGGAATGGACAGCTCGCCGCCCAGGTGCTGACGGAACTCTTCCAGGCCCAGCAACAGCAGCGGGCGGCCTTGGGGATCCTTCAGGCTCAGTTCCGGTGGGTTCAGGCTGAAGCCGAGCCTGAGCAGCAGGCCCACGATACGTTCGGCGTCGGCATCGCTCAGCAGGCCCAGCAAGTTGGCGTAGAGGCCATCCAGGGCGATGCCCACCGCCACCGCTTCGCCATGGCGCAACCGATGCTGGCTGAGATTTTCCAGCTTGTGGGCGGCCCAGTGGCCATAGTCCAAGGGGCGACCGTTACCGCGTTCGAAGGGATCGCCGGCGCTGGTGATGTGGGCCAGGTGCAACTCGGCACAGCGGCGGATGGCGTGCCGGCTGGCCTCGTGATCGAAGTGGGCGAGGGCGTCGGCCTGTTGCTCCATCCATTGGAAAAACGCCGCGTCCTTGATCAGCGCCACCTTGACCGCCTCGGCCAACCCGGCGATCTGGTCGCGCCGGCCCAGGCTGCCCAGCAACTGGAAATCGTTGATCACGGCGGTGGCGGGGTAGAACGCCCCCAGCAGGTTTTTCTGGCCGAAGGCATTGATGCCGTTCTTCACGCCGATCCCGGCGTCGTTCTGGGCGAGGACGGTGCTGGGGACGCGGACCAGGCGAATGCCGCGGTGGAAGGTGGCGCAGGCATACCCAACCGCATCCAGTACTGCCCCGCCTCCCAGTGCCAGCACATGGCAATGCCGATCCAGCCCGTGGTGCAGCATGTTGGTGTAGAGCTGCTGCAACACCTGTGCATCCTTGCTCGACTCACCGGCCGGAACCGCAATGGGCGCTGCCAGCAGGCGCAGGTCCGCGGGATGGCGGACAAAATAGGCATCGATCTGTTCCTGCAGTGCCGGATTGCTGCGCAGCAACTGTTCATCGGCGAACACCAGCACCTTCACCGGCTTGTCTTGACGGGCGCTGAGCTGCTGATGCAAACAGGGATTGGACGGATCGAACAGGTGATCGGTGAACACCACCGGATAGTCGTAGCTGACCTCGAAGCGCCCGTGCAGGGGCTGCTGCGCGTCGCGCTTGCGAAAGGTCTTGAGCAGGCTGTAGCCGGCGATGAACAAGCCGGGCAGGACCATGCTGGCCAGGATTGTCACCAGGAGGGCGTTCTGTTCGACAAGGAACCTACCGATGGCGGCGTAGGCCAGGGCCAGGCCGGCATTGGCCAGCACGACCACCGGTACGAAGGCACGCAGCGGGTAGCGCTGCATGCCCGCTGCCACCACCGAGGTTTCCGCCAGCACCGGCACACCCCGCAGGCAGACCAGCGACAGCGTGCCCAACCGGTACCCCAGTTGTCCCGGCTGGCGCTGGTGCAGGCCCAGTCGCCCGGACAACAGCCGGAAATAGCCGGCTCCCAAGGCATACCCCAAGCCGGCCCCCAGGCACAGGCCGACGAAAATCACCAGGTAGCCGCCAAGGCTGCCCAGGCTTGCCACGGCCAGCAGCGCCACCAGGCTCGAAGGCACCGGCAGCACCACGTCCAGGGCCAGCAGGGCGATCAGCAACAGGGCCAGGTTGAGCTTTTGCGAGGAGGTCGAGGGCAGGTACAACTGCAGGTGGGTCAGGAATGCCTGGATCTGTTGTTCGAACAACAGGAAGCTGGCAATCACCAGGCCACAGAAGCAGAACAAGGATAGCCAGAACGGCTTGGCGGGTCCTTTTTTCGAGAGCGCACGATACCACCGGCTGTGCTTCATCAAGCATCCCTCTTGTGTGTTTTGACTCATTCCGTGTCAATGTTTAAAAGCGTCGTCGGCTGGTTCTCGGGTCGATAGGCAGTCTCGTTTTCGGTGGGACCCGCTGCGGCGGGTTGCGCTTGGGAAGACAATTCTGAATCTAGTCGGCCATTGTCGTTTTGCAAGGCCATTTGATGGCAATGTGATCTTTGATTGACGCGATGATGGCCATCGCACGCCGCACGCCGCACGCCGCACGCCGCACGCCGCACGCCGCACGCGCTGGCGCAGCGGGTCGCCAGAACGAAAAACGC
Organism: Pseudomonas sp. 7SR1; assembly: GCF_900156465.1. NCBI lineage: Bacteria > Pseudomonadati > Pseudomonadota > Gammaproteobacteria > Pseudomonadales > Pseudomonadaceae > Pseudomonas > Pseudomonas sp. 7SR1. Next base: position 5,149,298 of record NZ_LT707064.1, on the reverse strand, counting down.
CGCTCGCCCTTTGCAGGACGAGCGGCGTTTTTCATGCGCGGTGAAGATTACTCTTCGATGTTGCCCATGGCGGTGGTGTTGAAGCCGCCGTCCACGTACATGATTTCACCGCTGATGCCCGACGCCAGGTCCGAGCACAGGAAGGCGCCGGCGTTGCCGACTTCTTCGATGGTGACGTTGCGACGCAGCGGGGTCTGCGCTTCGTTGGCGGCCAGCATCTTGCGGAAGTTCTTGATGCCGGAAGCGGCGAGGGTGCGGATCGGGCCGGCCGAAACGGCGTTGACGCGGGTGCCTTCCGGGCCCAGGGAACCGGCCAGGTAACGCACGCCGGCTTCCAGGGAAGCCTTGGCCATACCCATGACGTTGTAGTTCGGCATGGTGCGCTCGGCGCCCAGGTAGGACAGGGTCAGCAGGCTGCCGTTGCGGCCTTTCATCATTTCGCGGCCGGCCTTGGCCAGGGCGACGAAGCTGTAGGCACTGATGTCGTGGGCAATGCGGAAACCTTCGCGGGTGGTGGCTTCGGTGAAGTCGCCGTCCAGCTGGTCGCCTGGGGCGAAGCCCACGGAGTGCACGATGCAGTCCAGGCCGTCCCACTTCTTGCTCAGCTCCTCGAAGACCTTGGCGATTTCTTCATCGCTGGCCACGTCGCATGGGAAGCACAGCTCAGGGCTCGAACCCCAGCCTTGCGCGAACTCTTCGACACGACCCTTGAGTTTGTCGTTCTGATAAGTGAAGGCAAGCTCAGCGCCCTCGCGATGCATGGCGGCGGCGATGCCGGATGCGATGGACAGCTTGCTGGCGACACCGACGATCAGTACGCGCTTACCGGCGAGAAAACCCATGTGTTGCTCCTCTTTCAGGTTATTCGGCAGTTGTCGGGGCCAGGAAGGCGGCCTCCATCAACTGCTGTGTATAGGGGTGTTGCGGCGCAGCGAATAGGCTGCGGGCATCACCTTGTTCGACCACTTGGCCATGCTTGACCACCATCAGTTGGTGGCTCAGCGCTTTGACGACAGCCAGATCATGGCTGATAAACAGATACGTCAGGTTGTACTTGCTTTGCAGCGACCGCAACAGCTCCACCACCTGGCGTTGCACGGTGCGGTCCAGGGCCGACGTCGGCTCGTCCAGCAGAATCAACGCCGGCTTGAGCACCAGGGCCCGGGCAATGGCGATACGCTGCCGCTGCCCTCCGGAAAATTCATGGGGGTAGCGGTTCCGGGTTTCCGGGTCCAGGCCTACCTCCTCCAGTGCGGCGATTATCGCCTGTTCCTGCTCGGCTTCGGTACCGATCTTGTGGATCCGCAGGCCTTCGCCGACGATCTGGCCCACACACATGCGCGGGCTCAGGCTGCCGAACGGGTCCTGGAAGACCACTTGCATCTCCCGTCGCAGCGGCCGGACCTGTTGTTGGGACAGGCTGTCGAGCTGCTTGCCCTCGAACCGGATCCCGCCCTGGCTGGCGATCAACCGCAGGATCGCCAGCCCCAGGGTGGATTTGCCCGAACCGCTTTCGCCCACGATGCCCAGGGTCTGGCCCTGGGGCAGGCTGAAGCGGATCCCGTCCACGGCCTTGATGTAGTCCACGGTCCGCTTGAACAAGCCTTTCTTGACCGGGAACCAGACCTTGAGGTCCTCGACCTGCAGCAACGGCGGACCGGCGACGTTGGCCGCCGGGTTGCCGCTGGGCTCTGCGGCCAGCAGTTCCCGAGTGTACGGATGCTGCGGTGCGCGGAACAATTCTTCGCACGATGCCTGTTCGACGATGCAACCGCGCTGCATGACACATACGCGATGCGCAATTCTTCGCACCAGGTTCAAATCGTGGCTGATCAGCAGCAGCGACATGCCCAATCGTGCCTGCAATTGCTTGAGCAGGTCGAGGATCTTGAGCTGGACAGTGACGTCCAGGGCGGTAGTCGGTTCGTCGGCGATCAGCAGTTCCGGCTCGTTGGCCAGGGCCATGGCGATCATCACCCGCTGGCGCTGGCCGCCGGACAGCTCGTGAGGCAGGGCCTTGAGGCGCTTGTGGGGTTCGGGAATCCCCACCAGCTCCAGCAGCTCGAGGGTCCGGCGGGTCGCCACCTTGCCGGTCAGGCCCTTGTGGATGCCGAGCACTTCGTTGATCTGCTTGCCGATGGAGTGCAACGGGTTGAGGGACGTCATCGGTTCCTGGAAGATCATCGCGATCCGGTTGCCACGGATATGACGGATGGTCTTCTCTTTCAGGCTCAACAGATCCTGCCCGGCGTACTGGATGGTCCCGGTGGGATGATGGGCCAGCGGGTAGGGCAGCAACCGCAGGATCGAATGGGCGGTGACCGACTTGCCCGAGCCGCTTTCACCTACCAGGGCCAGGGTTTCACCGCGCTTGATGTCGAAGCTGACGCCTTCGACCACCCGTTGATGGTGGTGGCCGGCGATGAATTCCACCGCCAGGTCGCGCACTTCGATCAGGTTGTCCTGGTTCATATCACTTCCTCGGATCGAAGGCATCGCGAGCGGACTCGCCGATGAACACCAGCAGGCTCAGCATGATCGCCAGCACGGCGAACGCACTGATGCCCAGCCAGGGGGCCTGGAGGTTGGATTTGCCCTGGGCCACCAGTTCGCCCAGGGAGGGTGCGCCCGCCGGCAGGCCGAAACCGAGGAAGTCCAGGGCAGTGAGGGTGCCGATGGCGCCGGTGAGGATGAACGGCATGAACGTCATGGTCGAGACCATGGCATTGGGCAGGATATGGCGGAACATGATCGCACCGTTCTGCATGCCCAGGGCCCGGGCGGCACGCACGTATTCCAGGTTGCGGCCACGGAGGAACTCGGCGCGCACGACATCCACCAGGCTCATCCAGGAAAACAGCAGCATGATCCCCAGCAACCACCAGAAATTGGGCTGGACGAAGCTGGCCAGGATGATCAGCAGGTAAAGCACCGGCAGCCCGGACCAGATTTCCAGGAAGCGCTGGCCGGCCAGGTCGACCCAGCCGCCGTAGAACCCCTGCAGGGCGCCGGCGATCACGCCGATGATCGAACTGAGCAGGGTCAGGGTCAGGGCGAACAGCACCGAGATCCGGAAACCGTAGATCACTCGGGCCAGCACGTCGCGGCCCTGGTCGTCGGTGCCCAGCCAGTTGACCGACGAAGGAGGGGCAGGAGCCGGGACCTTCAGGTCGTAGTTGATGCTCTGGTAGCTGAACGGAATCGGTGCCCACAGCACCCAGGCGTCCTTGGCCGCCAGCAGCTCGCGGATGTAGGGACTCTTGTAGTTGGCCTCCAGCGGGAACTCGCCGCCGAAGGTGGTTTCCGGGTAGCGCTTGAGGGCCGGGAAGTACCAGCCACCGTCGTAATGCACCACCAGCGGCTTGTCGTTGGCGATCAGCTCGGCGCCCAGGCTCAGGACGAACAGGGCCATGAACAGCCAGAGCGACCACCAGCCACGCTTGTTGGCCTTGAACAGTTCGAAGCGACGGCGATTGAGAGGGGACAGGTTCATCTCAATGCTCCCGGCTTTCGAAGTCGATGCGCGGATCGACAAAGGTGTAGGTCAGGTCGCCGATCAACTTCACCACCAGCCCCAGCAGGGTGAAGATGAACAACGTGCCAAAGACCACCGGATAGTCGCGGTTGATCGCGGCCTCGAAGCTCATCAAGCCGAGGCCGTCGAGGGAAAAGATCACTTCCACCAGCAAGGAACCGGTGAAGAAGATCCCGATGAACGCCGACGGGAAGCCGGCGATCACCAGCAGCATGGCATTGCGGAACACATGACCGTAGAGCACGCGATTGCGCGTCAGGCCCTTGGCCTTGGCAGTGACCACGTACTGCTTGTTGATTTCGTCCAGGAAACTGTTCTTGGTCAGCAGGGTCATGGTGGCGAAGTTGCCGATCACCAGGGCGGTCACCGGCAAGGCCAGGTGCCAGAAGTAGTCGAGGATCTTGCCACCCATGCTCAACTGGTCGAAGTTGTTGGATGTCAGCCCCCGCAGCGGGAACCAGTCGAAGTAACTGCCGCCGGCGAACACCACGATCAGCAGGATGGCGAACAGGAACGAGGGGATCGCATAGCCGATGATGATCGCCGAACTGGTCCATACATCGAAGTGGCTGCCGTGTCGCGTGGCCTTGGCGATCCCCAGGGGGATCGAGACCAGGTACATGATCAGCGTGCTCCATAGCCCGAGGGAGATGGAGACCGGCAGTTTCTCCTTGATCAGGTCGATGACCTTGGCGTCGCGAAAGAAGCTGTCGCCGAAGTCCAGGCGCGCGTAGTTCTTGATCATGATCCACAGGCGTTCGGGGGCCGACTTGTCGAAGCCGTACATGCGCTCGATTTCCTTGATCAGCGCCGGGTCCAGCCCCTGGGCGCCACGGTAGCTGGAGCCGGCCACCGACACTTCGGCACCGCCGCCGGCGATGCGGCTGGTGGCGCCCTCGAAACCTTCGAGCTTGGCGATCATCTGCTCCACCGGCCCCCCGGGCGCGGCCTGGATGATGACGAAGTTGATGAGCAGGATGCCGAACAGGGTCGGAATGATCAGCAGCAGCCGCCGCAAGATATAAGCCAGCATCGGGTTACTCCACGCTCGCCGAGGCAGCGTTGTTCTGTTTTTCTATCACGTGTTCCACTTCTTCGGCAGGCTTGGTGTCCGGCTTGACCCACCAGGTGGTGGTGCCGATGTCATAGGTCGGCGTGACCTTCGGATGGCCGATGTGATTCCAGTAGGCCACGCGCCAGGTCTTGATGTGCCAGTTGGGAATCACGTAGTAGCCCCATTGCAGCACCCGGTCCAGCGCCCTGGCATGGGCCACCAGGCTCTTGCGTGAATCGGCGTTGATCAACTGTTCCACCAGCTGGTCCACCGCCGGGTCCTTCAGGCCCATGGTGTTGCGGCTGCCGGGCTTGTCGGCGGCGGCCGACATCCAGAACTCGCGCTGCTCGTTGCCCGGCGAGCTGGACTGGGGGAAGCTGCCCACCACCAGGTCGAAATCCCGGGAGCGGACGCGGTTGATGTACTGGGACACATCCACCCGGCGAATCACCAGTTCGATGCCCAGGTCGCTCAGGTTGCGCTTGAACGGCAGCAGCACCCGCTCGAACTCGGTCTGGGCCAGCAGGAATTCCAGCACCACCGGCTTGCCCTGGGCGTCGACCATCCTGTCGTCGACGATGCGCCAGCCAGCTTCCTGCAGCAGTTGGTAGGCCTTGCGCTGCTGGTCGCGGATCATGCCGCTGCCGTCGCACATCGAAGGCTGGAACGCCTCGGTGAAGACCTGCTCGGGGATCTTGCCGCGCAGGGGTTCGAGGATCTTCAGTTCGTCTTCGCTGGGCAGGCCGGTGGCGGCCATTTCCGAGTTCTCGAAATAGCTGCGGGTGCGGGCATAGGCACCGTTGAACAGCTGCTTGTTGGTCCACTCGAAGTCCAGCAGCAGGCTCAGGGCCTTGCGCACTCGCACATCCTGGAACACCGGGCGGCGCAGGTTGTAGACAAAGCCTTGCATACCGGTGGGATTGCCGTTGGGGATCTGTTCCTTGATCAGCCGGCCTTCGGTCACGGCCGGGATGTTGTAGGCATTGGCCCAGTTCTTGGCGGTCATTTCCAGCCAGAAGTCGAACTGCCCGGCTTTCAGGGCCTCCACCGCGACGGTGTTGTCGCGGTAGTAGTCGGTGCTCAGCACATCGAAATTGTAGAAGCCCCGGTTGACCGGCAGGTCCTTGCCCCAGTAGTCCTTCACCCGCTCATAGCGGATCGAACGGCCGGCCTTCACTTCGGCGACCCGATAAGGGCCACTGCCCAGGGGAATTTCCAGGTTGCCCTTGTTGAAGTCGCGTTCGGCCCACCAATGCTTGGGCAATACCGGCAATTGCCCGAGGATCAGCGGCAGTTCGCGATTATTGGTGTGCTTGAACTTGAACAGCACCTTGAGCGGGTCTTCGGCGATCACTTCGGCCACGTCGTTGTAGTAGCCCCGGAACATCGGCGCGCCGTCTTTGGTCAGGGTCTGGAAGCTGAAGACCACGTCTTCGGCACGCACCGGGTGGCCGTCATTGAAGCGGGCCTCGGGGCGCAGGTAGAAGCGTACCCAGGCGTTGTCCGGGGCTTTCTCGATCTTCCCGGCGATCAGGCCGTACTCAGTGAAGGGTTCGTCCAGGCCTTGCTTGGCCAGGGTGTCGTAGATCAGGCCGATGTCATCGGCCGGCACGCCTTTGCTGATGAACGGGTTGAGGCTGTCGAAGCCGCCAAATCCGCCCTGGCGGAAGATCCCGCCCTTGGGGGCGTCGGGGTTGACGTAGTCGAAATGCTTGAAATCGGCCGGGTATTTCGGCGGTTCGTTGTACAGGGTCAAGGCGTGCTGCGGGGCGGCGCAGGCCAGCCCGGCGAACATCAGGCCACCGGCCTGCAGGAGCAGGGCGCGCAAAGGCTTCATTGATCTTTCTCCGAAGATTTCAGCCACCACGCGCTCAGGCCCAGGGTGTAGGGCGGCGTGGTGACGAAGGCGAACCGGTCATGGTAGGCCAGGCGATGGTAGTTGAGATACCAGTTGGGAATGCAATAGTGCTGCCACAGCAGCACCCGGTCGAGGGCCTTGCCGGCGGCGACCTGCTCGTCCCGGGTCCGGGCCGCCAGCAGTTTTTCCAGCAGATGGTCCACCACCGGGTTGGCGATCCCGGCATAGTTCTTACTGCCTTTGACCGAAGCCTGGCTGGAATGGAAATACTGCCATTGCTCCAGGCCGGGGCTGAGGGTCTGGCCCAGGGTCAGGAGGATCATGTCGAAGTCGAACTGGTCCAGGCGCTGCTTGTACTGGGCACGGTCCACTGTGCGCAGGCGAGCCTGGATGCCGATGCTGGCAAGGTTCCCCACGTAAGGCTGCAGGATGCGCTCCAGGTTCGGATTGACCAACAGGATTTCAAAGCGCAGGGGCTGGCTGTCGGCATTGAGCAGGCGTTGGCCGTTGAGTGTCCAGCCGGCTTCCTTGAGCAGCGCCAGGGCCCTGCGCAGGGTGTCCCGGGGGATGCCGCGACCGTCGGTCTGAGGCAGGCTGAACGGTTCGGTGAACAGCCGGGGGGGCAGTTGTTCGCGGTAGGGCTTGAGCAACAGCCATTCGTGCCCCACCGGAAGGCCGCTGGCGGAGAACTCGCTGTTGGGGTAGTAACTGAGGGTGCGCTTGTAGGCGCCGCTGAACAGCGTGCGGTTGGTCCACTCGAAATCGAACATCAACCCCAGTGCTTCACGCACCCTGGCGTCGGCAAAGGTGCCCCGTCGGGTATTCATGAACAGGCCCTGGGTCTGGGTCGGGATCCGGTGGGGAATCTGCGCCTTGATCACGTCGCCACGCTTGACCGCCGGGAAGTCATAGCCGTTGGCCCAATTCTTGGCCTGGTGCTCGATGTAGATATCGAACTCTCCAGCCTTGAAGGCTTCGAAGGCCACGTCGCTGTCACGATAGAACTCCACTTCCATCCGGTCGTAGTTGTACTTGCCGCGATTGACCGGCAGGTCCTTGCCCCAATAGTCCTTCACCCGTTCGAACACCAGTTGGCGGCCCGGCTGCACCTGGGTGATGCGATAAGGCCCACTGCCCAGGGGTGGTTCGAAAGTGGTGGCCTTGAAGTCGCGGTCCTTCCAGTAATGCTGGGGCAGTACCGGCAGTTCTCCCAGGCGCAGGATCAACAGCGGGTTGCCCGCGCGCTTGAAGACAAAGCGGATTTTCAACGGGTTGAGAATATCCACCCGCAGCACTTCCTGCAGATTGGTGCGGTACAGCGGATGGCCTTCCTTGAGCAGCGTTCGGTAGGAAAACGCTACGTCGTAGGCGGTGATGGGCACCCCGTCGTGGAAACGTGCTTCGGGTCGCAGGTTGAAGACCACCCAGCTTCGGTCATCGCTGTACTCCACCGATTGAGCGATCAGGCCGTAGCTGGAGGTCGGCTCATCGCCGGAAGGCGCGTACTGGCCGGTGCCGACCATCAGGGGCTCGTTCAGCTCGTTGATGCCGTATTGCAGGAAATTCGGCGTGGACACCGGGCTGCTGCCCTTGAAGGTGTAGGGATTGAGCGTATCGAAGGTGCCAAACGCCATGACCCGCAAGGTGCCGCCCTTGGGGGCTTGCGGATTGACCCAGTCGAAATGGGTGAATCTGGCCGGGTACTTGAGCGTGCCGAATTGCGCATAGCCATGGCTTTCGCTGATGGCCGCACCGGCAGGGGAGCTCAAGGCCAGGCTGATCAGGAACAGGAGGAGGGGACGTATCAAGTCTGAGATCCGATCCAGGCGGCTTGGGCTTTTATGGCCTGTACAGTAACAGCTTGTATCGGCAGGAAAAAGGCGGGGGCAGCGGGTGGGCCCAGTCTGCTACGCCATTGGCCGGCGAACGCCGAACCTGTGGCGAGGGGATTTATCCCCGCTGGGGCGCGAACCGACCCCGCGTCTTGTCTGAGACGCCGTCCATTGGGGCTGCTGCGCAGCCCAGCGGGGATAAATCCCCTCGCCACAGGGAGCCCCTCGGTCAGTGAGGGGAGTAGACCGTCAGCATCTGCCCAGGCTTGAGGGCCTTGCCCATTCGCGGATTCCATCGCTTGAGATGCTGCATTTCGACGTTGAACCGCTTGGCAACCACATACAGCGAATCACCCTGCTTAACCTTGTACTGGGTCTGCTTGGTCTTTTCCTTGCTGTTCTTGCCACTGTTGGCGGCCACCACGGTGTTGATGCGCTTGCCGGTGCCCTTCGTGGCCCTGGTGTCCTGCATTACCAGGGTCTGGCCGACCTTGAGCTTGTTGCCGCTGAGCTTGTTCCAGCGTTGCAGGTCCTTGGTCTGGACATTGTTGGCCTTGGCGATCTGGGCCAGGTTGTCGCCGCGCTTGACGCGGTAGGTGCGCCTGGCACCTTCCAATTCGCTGTCGTCGACGTTTTCGAAGACCGGCTTGAGCGAGCGCTGGCTGATCAGTTCTTCCGGACGCATGGTCGACAGGCTGGCGGTCAGCAGCTGTGCCTTGGATGTAGGAACCAGCAGGTGCTGCGGACCGTCGATGGTGGTGCGCTGCTTGAAGGCCGGGTTGAGCTGGAACAGCTCGTCTTCGTCGATGTTCGCCACCGCCGCGACCTTGGACAGGTCCATGCGCTGGTTGATCTCGACGACCTGGAAATAAGGTTCGTTGGCGATCGGGTTGAGGTTCACGCCGTAGGCATCGGGGGACAGCACCACCTGCGACAGTGCCAGCAGCTTGGGCACGTAGGCCTGGGTTTCCGCCGGCAGCGGCAGGTTCCAGTAGTCGGTGGGCAGGCCGAGTTTTTCGTTGCGTTCGATGGCGCGGCTGACGGTACCTTCGCCGGCGTTGTAGGCGGCGAGGGCCAGCAACCAGTCGCCGTTGAACATGTCGTGCAGGCGCGTCAGGTAGTCCATGGCGGCCGTGGTCGAGGCGGTGATGTCGCGACGCCCATCATAGAAGCGGGTCTGGCGCAGGTTGAAGTAGCGCCCGGTGGACGGGATGAACTGCCACAGCCCTACGGCGTTGGCCCGGGAATAGGCCATGGGGTTGTAGGCGCTTTCGATCACCGGCAGCAGGGCCAGCTCCAGCGGCATGTTGCGCTCTTCGAGACGTTCGACGATGTAGTGCATGTACAGGCTGCCGCGTTCGCCGGCGCCTTCGAGGAAGGACGGGTTGCTGGCGAACCACAGGCGCTGTTGCTCGATGCGCGGGTTCACGCCGGCGGTTTCCTGCAGCTGGAAGCCCTGGCGCATGCGCTCCCAGATATCCTGGGGAACCTGGGGGCTGGGCTTCTCGCTGAGCCAGACGGGTTTCTGCTTGGCCCGGGCGGCCATGTTCTTCGGCGCCTGGGCCGTATCGGCCTGGGGTAGCTGGCCCGAACTCTGGCAGCCCGCCAGGGTGGCGGACACGGCCACCGCGATGGCTTGAGCCAAGCGGGTCAATGTGTCGGACTGAACGGACTTACGTATGGATGACGACATTGGCTGGAAGTAAGTTCCGGGCAAAAATGTCGGCCGATTCTAGGAAGCGCACCCCAACAGGTCAACCGTTCAGAATTTTTGTATCAACATACGGGGGGCTTAGAACTTATCTTTCCAGGCCCTCAAGGCCGCAAAAACCTCGCTCGGCGTCCCGTTTCGCTGGCCGTTCCGTTCGTCTGCTTTTTGTTTAACGGATGTTTCAGTCGTGCGAAGGAATGGATTGGTGAGTTTTTCCAGGGCCAGGGTCGAGGGCAGGGTGATCACGCCATCGTGGCGCTGGCGGGTGACTTTTTCCAGACGGGCGGCAATGTCCGGGTTGTCGGGCTCCACCGCGGCGGCGAACTTCAGGTTGCTCAAGGTGTATTCATGGGTGCAATAGACCAGCGTATCCTCAGGCAAGGCGGCGAGCCGGCCGAGGGAGCGATGCATCTGCTGCGGCGTGCCCTCGAACAGGCGCCCGCAACCGGCGGCGAACAAGGTGTCGCCACAGAACAGCAGGCCACGGTGGTAGTAGGCGATATGGCCCAGGGTATGGCCAGGCACGGCGTAGACATCGAAGTCCAGGTCGAGCACGCTGATGCGGTCGTTGTCTTCGAGGGGCACGTCCCGCGCCGGGATGTTTTCGCTGGCCGGGCCATAGACTCTGGCGCCGGTGGCGCTTTTCAGCGCCTGGACGCCGCCGACATGGTCATGGTGATGGTGGGTGACCATGATCTCGCTCAGGACCCAGCCCGGATGTGCTTCGAGCCAGGCCTGCACCGGCGTGGCGTCACCCGGGTCTACCACCGCGCAGCGGCGGCTGGCGTGATCCTGTAACAACCAGATGTAGTTATCGGTGAACGCGGGCAGGGCACTGATCTGTATCATCGCGGAATTCGCCAAGCGGAAAACAAAGGCGCATCTTAGAACTTCCTGGCGCGTTGGAGAATGCAAATGACCGATGAAGCGTTCGCTCAGGCTGATCCTGAATGGCTGGCGCTGATCAGCGCGGCCCGTGAATGGCTGTCCGGCCCTGTCGGGCAATTCCTGTTGGAAGAAGAACGGCGCATGCTCGAAGACGAGCTAGGGCGTTTCTTCGGCGGCTACCTGGTGCATTACGGTCCGTCGGCGCAGACGCCGCCGTCGGCGCCGCAGGTCCAGCGCAACGTGCGCCTGGGAGCGCCCTTGCCGGGGGTCGAGATCGTCTGCGAGGAACAGGCGTGGCCGTTGAGCGAGCACGCCGCCGACGTGGTGGTGATGCAGCACGGCCTGGATTTCTGCCTGTCGCCCCACGGCCTGCTGCGTGAAGCCGCCAGCAGCGTGCGGCCCGGCGGGCACCTGGTGATCATCGGCATCAACCCCTGGAGCACTTGGGGCTTGCGGCATGTGTTCGCCCACGACGCCTTGCGCCAGGCCCGTTGCATCTCGGCGTCGAGGGTGGGCGACTGGCTCAACCTGCTGGGTTTCGCGCTGGAGAAACGCCGCTTCGGGTGCTATCGTCCGCCGCTTGCGTCACCCAAGTGGCAGGCTCGCCTGGCTGGCTGGGAGCGCAGGGCCGGTGACTGGCAACTGTCCGGTGGCGGCTTCTATCTACTGGTGGCGCGCAAGATCGCGGTCGGGCTGCGCCCGGTGCGCCAGGTGCGTCGCGAGCCGATGGGCAAGCTGATTCCCTTGCCGATGGCCAAGGTCAATCGCCGCCACATCGAGCCCTGACCCTTTTCTGATACCGTCGGGCCGGCTTCCGGCCTGGGGCGCTGCCGGTCCCGGCCGGCAGGCCTTTGCATTTTTCTGGATAGATTGGCATGAGCGATAGCGTAGAACTCTTCACTGACGGCGCCTGCAAGGGCAATCCCGGCCCGGGCGGCTGGGGCGCGTTGCTGGTGTTCAAGGGCGTGGAAAAAGAGCTCTGGGGCGGCGAAGCCAACACCACCAACAATCGCATGGAGCTGATGGGCGCCATTCGTGGCCTGGAGGAACTCAAGCGGCCCTGCGACGTATTGTTGGTGACCGACTCGCAATACGTGATGAAAGGCATCAACGAGTGGATGGCGAACTGGAAGAAGCGCGGCTGGAAGACCGCTGCGAAGGAGCCGGTCAAGAACGCCGACCTGTGGAAACTGCTGGACGAACAGGTCAACCGCCACAACGTCACCTGGAAGTGGGTGCGCGGCCACATCGGCCACCACGGTAACGAACGGGCCGACCAGTTGGCCAATCGCGGGGTGGACGAGGTGCGTGGCTACAAGCAGGCCTGATGCAACCCTGCCCACAAAAGCTGCGGCCAGCAACTCCCTCGGAGCGTGTTAACATCCGCGCTTTTGCAAGACTGCCCGTTGAGAGCTGAACACTGATGGCCAACAGATCTGTTGTACTGGATACCGAAACCACCGGCATGCCGGTGACCGATGGTCACCGGATTATCGAAATCGGTTGTGTCGAGTTGATCGGCCGGCGCCTGACCGGTCGTCATTTTCACGTCTATCTGCAACCGGACCGGGAAAGTGACGAGGGGGCCATCGGCGTCCACGGCATCACCAACGAATTCCTCGTGGGTAAGCCGCGTTTCGCCGAAGTGGCCGACGAGTTCTTCGAGTTCATCCAGGGCGCACAGCTGATCATCCACAACGCGGCGTTCGACGTTGGCTTCATCAACAACGAATTCGCCTTGATGGGCCAGCACGACCGGGCCGACATCAGCCAGCACTGCACCATCCTCGACACCCTGGTCATGGCCCGAGAACGGCACCCGGGGCAGCGCAACAGCCTCGATGCCTTGTGCAAGCGCTATGGCGTCGACAACTCCGGGCGTGAACTGCACGGCGCATTGCTCGACTCCGAGATCCTGGCCGACGTCTACCTGACCATGACCGGCGGCCAGACCAGCCTGTCCCTGGCCGGCAACGCCTCGGACGGCAACGGTACCGGCGAAGGCTCGGGCAACAAGGCTTCGGAAATCCGCCGCTTGCCGGCCGATCGCACGCCGAGCCGGATCATCCGCGCCAGCGAAAGCGACCTGGCCGAACATGCCGCGCGTCTGGAAGCCATCGCCAAATCCGCTGGCGCTCCGGCACTGTGGACGCAACTGGTGCAATCACAAGCCTCGGCAAACTGATCGTTCGACCCATGGGCGCGAGCTCGTTCGCGACAGCAGTGCCCGGGCATCGCACCGATGCCCGGGGTGTCACCCTCGGCGAGCCGGTTCGCTGCCACAGGATCGGGCATCATTCATTCGCCACAATCGCAACGACCTTCTAACCTGAGGTGACGAGCAGGCCATGGATACCCGCTTGATGTATGAAGATTCCAAAGGCAAGGGCAATGGATGGCAATGGGCCGTTGATTGTCTCAAGGAATGAGGGCTTCCCCAGTATGCAACCGGTGATGAATCCGAAACACCCCGGCTTGTCAGTGCGGGTCGTCGATGACGGCTTCGCGACCTATATCTGGGGCAGCGATTTCAGCTTCGAAGTCAGTGCCTACGGGGCGGCGCAGATCGGCTGTCCCGTGAGCCAGTGGCCTGTGACCCCCATCGTTCCCTACCGCAAGTGCTATGGCATCGACCCCGAAGAGTTCAGCGGCTTCCACGATGCCCCCGACAGCGAAATCTTCATGGCGTACCTGGACGACCAGCCGGTGGGTCACCTGGTGATCAGCACCAACTGGAACGGCTTTGCCCATATCGACGAACTGGCGGTGCATGCCCCGGCCCGTCGCCATGGCGTGGCCAAGGCCTTGCTCGATGTCGCCCAGTTCTGGAGCCGCAAGAAAAAACTGCCGGGCATCATGCTGGAAACCCAGAACAACAACCTCGGCGCCTGCCGGCTCTATGAGCGTTGCGGCTATGTGCTGGGCGGCATCGACCAACTGCGTTATCGCGGCATCGACCGGCATACCGCCGAAGTGGCGTTGTTCTGGTACCGGTTGTTCGATGATCCGGTGGGCATGTCGGTCAATGGCTCAGCAACGCCTCGGCTTGTTCCCTGACCAGCTCCAGCAGTGACAGGAGCGTGGGCGAGGGGGCCGTGCCGTTCAGGTGCAGCGCGTAGAGGCAGATGGGCACCGCCGGCGACACCGGGCACACATCCAGCCCGCTGCCCTTGGCGCCTGAGGCCGTAAACGGGTCGACGATGGCAAGGCCTTCGCCGGCCTCGACCATGGCGCGCATCATCTGGTGAGTCTGCACGCGGATCTGGACCAGCGGCGCCGGACGCAGCCCTCCCAGTTTATTCTCGAATGCCGGGCTCAGCGGGTCGTGCCCATCCAGTCCCACCAGCGGCTGGCCCGCCAGGTCCTGGAGCGAAACGTACTTTTGCCGGGGTTGCAGCCAGCCGTGGGGGGCCAGTAATTGCAGTTTGCCCTGGGCGATCATCTGGCAATGGATATCGGGGTGCTCGGGATCGTGCAGGCTCAGGCCCAGATCGCTGTCGCGCAGCAGCAGGCTACGGACGATCTCGCGGGTGGGCTGGCTGAGCAGGGTGCAGGGGGCGTCCGGGTAACGGCGACGCAGGGCTGCCAGGCTTCGGGGCAATAGCTGTTGGGCCAGTGGCGGCGTGCAGATGATCCGCAGCGCGGGGGCCTGGTGATGCTTGAGGCTACTGGCCAGGCGCTGCACCGGGTCGAGAGCGTCATACACGCCCGTGATGCCTTCGCGCAGCGCCAATGCTTCCCGGGTGGCTTGCAGGCGACCGCGCACGCTGGCGAACAGCATGAAACCCAACTGGGCCTCGGCGTCGCGCAGGATCGCTTCGACGTCAGCCGCCGGCAGCTGCAGCCATTCGGCCGCCGTGCCGAGGTGGCCGGTCTGCAACAGCGCCTGGATCACTTCGATGTGGCGTAAACGCATGCAGCAAGTCCATGTTGGGCGGGAAAGCCATTGAGTGGCTGAATCCTAACCCAAGTCCAGGTACGACTTCTGCTCAACTTACGAGGCGATGGAGGTTTCGGGTTCGCGTGTCAGTTCGATCCCTGACTGCACCAGTACAAACCGGTCATTGTCCACTTTGTTGACCCGGTCCCCGATGGCCAACTTGTAAGTAGTGACAGGCTCCTTGCCATTACCTTCCGGCGACGGGGTCGACTCCTGGAATTCATACACCGAATAGACGCGACCTTCGGCGTCCCGCGCATGAAAATGTCCGACTTGTACTGCTGCCATTGCTTAGAACCTCTGGAAATAGATGACTCGATTTGCGGTTCTGTAGACCTTGCCCACGCGCGGTAAGTTTTCCTACAAGGAAAAAATAGTCCAGGCCGCCGGTTTTCGTCGCTCCACTGGTCCAATTGTCAGCCCGATCATCTATAACTACAGGCTCCCTTGATCCGAAATCGAGAAGCTCCCTTATGAGTAATGTGTATAGCGTGGCCGTTCTGGTAGGAAGCCTGCGCAAGGCGTCGATCAACCGCAAGGTGGCGTTGGCCCTGGCGGACCTGGCGCCGGCCAACCTGAAATTGCAGATCGTCGAGATCGGCGAGCTGGCGCTCTATAACGAAGACCTGGACGTCACGCCGCCCGAGGCTTACCGCACTTTCCGCCAGCAGGTGGGCGCGGCCGACGCCTTGCTGTTCGTCACCCCGGAATACAACCGCTCGGTGCCGGCACCGCTGAAGAACGCCATCGACGTCGGCTCCCGCCCCTACGGCCAGAGCTGCCTGAGCGGCAAGCCGGGTGCGGTCATCAGCGCATCGCCGGGGGCCATCGGAGGCTTTGGCGCCAACCACCACCTGCGCCAGTCACTGGTGTTCCTCGACGTGCCGTGCATGCAGCAGCCGGAAGCCTACCTGAGCGGCGCCGGCACGGCGTTCGACGAGGCGGGCAACCTGTCGGAGTCTGTAAGGCCGTTCCTGCAGAAGTTCATCGATGCCTATGGCAAGTGGGTGGAGCAGCATAAAAAGCGCTGATCCCGCCCTACGCATCCCTTTGCTCTGGGAGCGGGGTAGCACTCCCTGTTCAGTGAGCTACCCCGCTCGACACCCCTGATCGCTCCCGAACTGTCAACTTTGACAGTAGCCAGCCCTCATGCATCGGCGCTCTCATATCACCACGCCCTGACGCGTCACTTATGAGGACCCCGATCATGCCCCCTTCATCGACACCCGCCGACCAGACCGTCCTTCTGGAGAAACCCGACCTGCCGCGCGCCACTCGCCCTGTGGTGGGGGGCGATTTCGGGGTGCCCAAGCATATCTATGACCAGGAGCCCGCGGGCTGCAAGGTCGCGGTGTTGCCTTATACAAACCAGACAGGCGGGGAGAATGTCTCGATCAACCTCAATGGCGAGACGAACATCGACAACCGGAACACGCTGGGCACCGACGACACGGTGGAGCTGTACATTCCCCATGGAAAACTATTGGCCAACGCAGTCAATCGACTGACCTACACCATAAGGCGTCTCAGCGGTGTCGTTGAAACCTCCGATCCTCCTGCAGAGATCCTCTACAACGAGTTCCGGCCAGGCCTTTTCGATCGCACGCCTGGCGATGGTGCGCATTCCGAGCTGGAGTTGATCCTGCCGGATGAAATCAAGAACGGAGTAGGGCCGGGCTTCACCCGGGCGACGGTGTGCGTGAGTTACCCCTATTGCCGGGCACATGACCGTATCTGGCTCAACTGCAACGGCAAGCCCAAATACCATACGGTGCCTGATACCGAGGCCCCATTGCCGCCGGACCCCGGCTCGCCGACACCCACCACGATCTGCTTCGATGTCACCAGCGCCGACCTGGGCGATGACCATGCCCAGTTCATGTTCTCCTTCACGGTCACCGACCAGTTGGGCAATTCGCCGGATCTCAACTCGCCCTGGTCCGCTGTGCAGACGGTTGACGTAGATCAGGCCGGTCTTCGACTGCCGGTGCCGATCCCGCGGGAAATCGCCAGCGAGACGGCTGACGACCCCGGCATCATCGATCTCGAAAAACTGGGTACGAACCCGCTGCTGTTGATCGTTCTGACCAGCGACCCTCGTTTCCTGCCGGGAGATACGATCGAGGCGACCTACGTTGCGAAGGTGGTGGGCCAGCCGGAGGTCACCCACAGCGAGACAGGAACGGTCGAAACCGATGGTTTTGGGCAGAAACAGGCCTGTGTGCTGGAGATTCCCAACGACAAGGTTACTTCGGGCAGCACGGTGCAGGCGTCTTACAAACTGTTCAGGGGCACGACACTGATAGGTACCTCAAAAACGGCCCATGCGACCGTGATCGGAGCGGCGCAGAACCTGTTGCCTCCTTCGGTGAAAGAGGCCAATGGCCCCATCCTGAACCCGGTCCAGGCCAAGGACTCGCTCCACGTCGTCGTGCCGGCCAACGCCGCGCTGCTGCCCGACGACAAACTGAAAGTCACCTGGACCGGCGCACCGGGCACACCGGCCGGGGGTTCTCACACCTCGGGCGAATGGCCGGTCAGGGATGGGTGGGAGGTTCCGATTCCCAACAGTGTGGTGGCGTTCAACCTGGGCAAGGCGGTGACGGTGACCTACACGGTGATCCAGAACGGCGTGGAGTCGCCGCCGTCGGATCCGTTTGTGCTGAATGTGCAGGCGATGCCTGCGGCGAGCCTGACGATACCGTTGATTCCGGAGGCGGCGCAGGGAGGGCTGGGAACTGAGTTGGATTTGAGTAAATTTACCGGGAATGCACGCGTCACTGTCGCACCATGGCCGTTGATTGCGGCGGGTCAGCGGGTCTGGATGAGTTGCGAGGGGGTTGCCAGTGATGGTTCGAATTACACGATTCCCTTGTATACCGACTCAGAAGTCAGCTCGGGCCAAGTGACTACTGGGCTTTCTACGCCGTTGTTACGGAGCGAGCTGGAGAAGCTGCGCGATGGTTCTGAGCTGAAGGTTATGTTGTTGGTGGCGTTCAATCGCAGTACCAACCAGAATGAAAGCGTTTCCTTCCCGCTGCGCACCTATACCGTCAAAGTTGGCATGTACACAACCGGTACTGAGACGTTCGAAGATGAACCATCCGTCTACCGGATAACGCCAGGGGAAAAACGGGTTACTGCACATGGGTTAACCCTGGAGTGTTTTATCGTGGATCGGCCACCACTTGTAATCGTCAACCCGAGGGCACCAGTGTGGAGAGGGGTACTTGAACTTAACGAGACATCTGATCGTTGCGGCACTGCACATGTCGATGTCAAATTTCCTGGTGACGGCGCTACCAAGTCATGCAGCATTGAATACCGCACGATAAATTACGGTAGTGTCGTTGCACAGCAGCGTGTGTTGATTGAAGTTGTGGAAGGGGACATCGCACTCGACTCTAGAGTATTTATATACCCAGCTGGAGATGTGTGGGATTTTACTGTTCCCTCTGGACGAGTCGCAACCGGGTATAGGCTGACATCGAACGCTGCCAACTTAGAAACTGGCGGTCACCTTTCCCTCATCGTTCATACCGTCTCGTGGAGCTCCTGACGCTGTTAAGCCCTTGGATAAAGGGGGCGCATTTATTTACTAGAAGTACGCCCTGTGAAAGCGAGGAAACTCGCTTTCACAGGCCCGAGCTTATCGAACCTGCGCCCCACGCCATCCTTCAGCCTCCGGCTACATCGCCTTGCGCCATTGCCTACAACTGCGCCAGAATCCGCCGGCTTGTGCGCCTAGGGGGCGGGTTCTATCGTTTGCGGGTCGCTGACGAATCAGCGATCGGGTTTAGCGACTCGGATCATTCTAGGCACAACAAGCCCTCCATGTTTTGTTGCAGATCTGACTGCAATTTCGTTATGGCGGCTGTTATGTGGGAGACCTTCGGGTCTGCCGGGTGCCTATGACCGGTTCGCTAACCCGCGTGCAGCCGCCACCCATCTCTGTTTAGCGACAGATTTCGGTGGCTCCATTCCATAGGAGCCTCATCATGTTCAAACCAACCCCGAATCCACCAGACACCGATCCCGACCCAACCGCCTTCGACAAAGCCGCCAAACGCGCCCTCGATTTCTACCTCAAGCCCGACCCCGAAACCGACCCACCCCCAGGCCAACTCTTCACCGTGGTAAACGGCATCGACACCGAATGCCTGCTCGCCAACCTCAGCGAAACCCTGGCCTCGGCCGATGCCATGATCAGCGACCTGGCCTTCGAACTGGAAGGTTCGCGCCGGCATGTGGCGTTGGGCATCCAGCAGTTGATCGAGCTGGGTGGATTGCTGGCGAATCGGGCCCTGGATAACGGCGACCTGCGTTAATCGGTCCATCTTATCCGTGGCGAGGAAACCCGCTCCCTCGCCACGAAGGTCATCCCTCCACCTGTCAATCCTGACAGTAGACGCTCCCACCCCGGCGCGTCTTAATGATCGCTCCTTCCCTTCGCCTCTACTGTTTTATTGGCAGCCCCTCAAAGATCGAGGTGTTTCCCATGGAAAAGCGATTCCCCCGGCGTTATTCGCCCAGCAGCACGCCTTCGGCCGACACACTCGACCCGCCCTGGTTTCCAGGCTGGACGCTTTTGGTGCAGGACTACGATGCCGGTATTCCGGCCAGGCTGGTGGAAGGGGGGCTGCTCTGTATCGTCGAACCCTGGACCAACATGGAGGTCGGTGACGACTTCAAACTCTACTGGAGCGATGGCTCCGCCCCTGTCTGGAGCACCGTCGTCGACCAGAACCAGAAAAACCAACGACTGGCTTTCCGGATCGATGAAGGGCATATCGTCGAGGGCGACGCTTTTCCGGTGTTCTACAGTGTGCTGCGGTCAAGCTCGACGCAACCGGTCGTGTCGCAGCCGCAGTGGAAGTTGCTGGTCAAGCTCGACCCACCCGGTGGCTTCGATCCGGACCAAGGCACCCCAGGCCATTCGGGCCTGAAGTATTCGATTCCCCAGGACATTCTCGACAACGGGGTTGGCCCCGACGAGGCCGCAGCCGGTGTGCCGATCACCATCAAGCCTTACAAGAACATGCGTCGCAGAGACGAGATCAACGTGGCCTGGGGCACCGAGAATGTCTATCACACGGTGGCCGAGGATGAGGAAAACCAAGAGATCACTATCACCATCCCCCTGGAGGTGATCGAGCGAGCCGAGGACAGCGATGCCCTGGCCGTGGCCTATCAGGTGGTGGATGAGTGCGGCAATTACCCGGGGGGGTATTGGCGCTGGTCCGCGGTGACCCATGTGCTGGTGGATGTGAACAACAACCGCCTCGATCCGCCGCTGGTGCTGGTCGATGGCTTTCCGGTGGAGGAGATCGACCTCGCCGAACTGGCCGGCAATCCGGTCACCGTGCGTGTCACCGCCAACCGCTACGAACACGCCGTGGGTGACCTTTTGCGCCTGACCTGGCGTGGCACGGCTGCTGATAGCTCCCCGGTGATCGTCGGCCCGCTGGAGCACACGGTTCAAACCATTCCCTACTACTACGACTTCACCATCCCCCATGATGATGTCGCGGCGATCGCCAGGGGGCGGGCCTCGGTAAGTTACCTAAGGATCCGCAGTGGCGAGAAGGATCTCCCATCGAAAAGCACCTCCGTGACCGTGATCGGCGATGCCCGTCAATACCTGGCCCCGGAGATCGTGGAAGCGGTGGGCGGAACGCTGGATCCGGACCTCAGCTTCTACACCCTGTCCGTTCCTTACTACCCAGGCCGAACCGCCGGCGACGAGATCATTATCATCTGTGACGGTCGCACCTCCACCACGCTGCCGACCTACCATGAAGTGACCGCCATCGTCGGTGGAGAGCCGGTCGGTGCGCCGGTGCTGGCGAACCTCGCCAAAGAGCAGGTCAAGCGGCTCGATGGCGGCTCGCTCACCGTGTACTACAGCGTGAACGGCCAACCCGAATCGGAGCATCTGGTGTTGAGCGTGGGGGTCGCCGCGCCGTCGCTGCCTATCCCGACGGTGGTGGAAGCGCCCAACGACGTGTTGAACCCGGACGACGTCAATCCGCTGATTGGCGTGAACGTTCACGCGACCCATACCGCGACGATTCCCGAAGATGTCGTCGTGCTGCGCTGGCGCGGTTCGTCGAGCAATGCCCCGGACCAGTCCAGAACCTTGACCGGCAACACAGCGGGCAAGCTGGTGCCGTTTACCGTGCCGTTCCGGTACGTGACCGAAAACCTCAATGGCACGGTAGACGTGAGCTACTCCATCACCCGTGGCACGAGCTTGCTGGGCAATTCCATTGTCAGGCACCTGACGGTGGGTTCGCTCCTGGACCTGAAGGCACCTTCGGTGGAAGAAGCCAACGGCGCCATCCTGAACCCGGTCAATGCCAAGGACAAGCTGACCGTCGTCGTGCCAGCCAATGCCGCGCTGCTGCCCGACGACAAACTCAAAGTCACCTGGACCGGCGCAGCGGGCACGCCGGCAGGTGGTTCACACACCTCGGGGGAATGGCCGGTCAGGGATGGGTGGGAAGTACCGATTCCCAACAGTGTGGTGGCGTTCAACCTGGGCAAGTCGGTGACGGTGACCTACACCGTGATCCAGAACGGCGTGGAGTCGCCGCCGTCGGATCCGTTTACGCTGAATGTGCAGGCGATACCTGCGGCGAGCCTGACGATACCGTTGATTCCGGAGGCGGCGCAGGGAGGGCTGGGTACTGAGTTGGATCTGAGTACATTTATCGGGGATGCCCGGATTACCGTAGCGCCGTGGCCGCTCATTGCGGTCGGTCAAAAGGTTTGGCTGATCTGTGGAGGGGTCACGAGCGATAACCCGAATTATATAATTTCGTTGCTCACTGGCTCAGAGGTCAACCCGGACCAAGTGGCCAGTGGGCTTTCCATCCCGTTTCCACGGGCCGAACTCGAAGTGCTGCGTGACGGTTCTGATTTGAAGATTGTGCTGCTGGTTACTTTCAATCGCACCAGCAACCAAAGTGAGGCTGTTCCCTTCCCGTTGCGGACCTATTCCTTGGCCAATCAAGCTTCTTTCGACCACTACACTCCCTTCACGAATGGCAATATGAACGGCTGGAGCTTCTATGACGATTTGGGTGGATCGATCAAGCAAGAGTCCAACGGCAATTACTACTGCAACGTTGTATCCCCAGCTGCGGGAGGGGGGGTGGAATCGATAGTTTTGGGCGGTTTCCCGGAAGGACGTTATGAAGTCAGTCTACGGGCGCGTGGTAGCTATTTATTTGTCAGAGTAAACAAGGACCCTGGCTCAGAAGACGCCATCTCCGCTGCTCTCACCTCCCAGTGGCAAACCTACACGGGTGAATTCGCTTGGCAGTCGACTTTCCTCTTAATTCAGATACTCGCTCGGAGAAATGGCTCTATTGATGTCGATGACATCCATATTCGTAAGTTGACCACTACAGCCGGGCAGTAAAAAAAGAGACGTATTTATCTGCCCATTTACTTACCAGAAATACACCCTGTGAAAGCGAGGAAACTCGCTTTCACAGGCCCGAGCTTATCGAACCTGCGCCCCACGCCATCCTTCAGCCTCCGGCTACATCGCCTTGCGCCATTGCCTACAACTGCGCCAGAATCCGCCGGCTTGTGCGCCTAGGGGGCGGGCTCTATCGTTTGCGGGTCGCTGATTTATCAGTGATCGGGTTTGGTAGCCCGGGCTTTCGGTGCATAGCGTCATCTTTTGCAAGCGCAAACATGCGCTTCGCTTTTTGGTGGCCATGCGCAGGGCCTTTTCGGAGGCGCCGGCTCCGATGCCCGGTCTACCAACCTTCGTATGGCCACCGCCCAATTCGTTTGGTAGCGAGAGGGTGATGGCTCCTTTTCATAATGCATCGGAGCTTCACCATGTTCAAAGTAACCCCCAACCCACCAGACACCGAACCAACCCCATCTCCTTTCGACAAAGCCGCCAAACGCGTCCTCGATTTCTACCTCAAGCCCGACCCCGAAACCGACCCACCCCCAGGCCAACTCTTCACCGTGGTAAACGGTATCGACACCGAATGCCTGCTGGCCAACCTCAGCGAAACCCTGGCCTCGGCCGATGCCATGATCAGCGACCTGGCCTTCGAACTGGAAGGTTCGCGCCGGCATGTGGCGTTGGGCATCCAGCAGTTGATCGAGCTGGGTGGATTGCTGGCGAATCGGGCCCTGGACAACGGCGATCCGCGCTGAACGGTCTTCGCCACAAGTGCGGTTCGATCCTTTAGTGTGCATTCCCTTGCTGGGGAGAGTTGTGTTTCTGTGGCGAGGGGATTCATCCCCGCTGGGCTGTGAAGCAGCCCCGAACCCGGCACCACGGTGCCTGCATCGTGGTGCCGGGCTTTACCAGATATTCGTCTTTCCATATATTCCCCCTTCGCTCATCCAGATTTCTTCTTGCCATGCCCGATTCCCATAATCCCGTCGATGTCTTCAAGGCATTGGCCGACGACACCCGCACTCGCATCGCGCTGTTGGTGGCCCGTGAAGGCGAGTTGTGTGTCTGTGAACTCACCGCCGCCCTGGACCAGAGCCAGCCGAAGATCTCTCGACACCTGGCTCAGTTGCGTCACGCCGGCCTGCTCAGCGACCGGCGGCAAGGGCAGTGGGTCTATTATCGGCTGCACCCGCAATTGCCATCCTGGGTGGGTACGCTGCTGGAACAGGCATTGGCGGCCAACGCCCAGTGGCTGGCGGCGGATGTGCAACGCTTGACCGCGATGGTCGACCGTCCCGTGCGCTGCTGCTGATCATTCCTCCATTTTTTTCTCAAGGCGATTGTGCATGCTCGTTGCGTCGTTGATTTTCCTGCTGACCATTACGCTGGTGATCTGGCAACCCAAGGGGCTGGGCGTCGGTTGGAGTGCCACCCTCGGTGCCGTTCTGGCCCTGTTGAGCGGGGTGGTGCAGGTCGGTGACATTGCCCTGGTGTGGCAGATCATCTGGAATGCCACCGGCACGTTCGTCGCGCTGATCATCATCAGCCTGTTGCTGGACGAAGCGGGTTTCTTCGCTTGGGCGGCGCTGCACGTGGCCCGCTGGGGGCGGGGCAGCGGACGCAAGCTGTTTGCCTTCATGGTGCTGCTGGGGGCACTGGTGTCGGCGTTGTTCGCCAATGACGGCGCGGCGCTGATCCTCACGCCGATCGTGATTTCCATGCTGCTGGCCTTGCGCTTTTCCCCGGCGGCGACCCTGGCCTTCGTGATGGGCGCGGGTTTCATTGCCGACACGGCGAGCCTGCCGCTGGTGGTGTCGAACCTGGTGAACATCGTGTCGGCGGACTTCTTCGGCATTGGCTTCAATCGCTACGCGTCGGTGATGGTGCCGGTGAACCTGGTGGCCGTGGCGGCCAGTCTGGCGATCCTGCTGTGGTTTTTCCGTCGCGATATTCCTCGCGACTACGATCCGCAGCAACTGGCGGATCCGGCCAGCGCCATCCACGACACGGCCACCTTCTACGCCGGCTGGGTGGTGCTGGCGATCCTGTTGCTGGGCTGCTTCGCCCTGGAGCCGCTGGGCATTCCCATCAGCGCGATTTCGGCCGTCTGCGCCGCGTTGCTGCTGGCCGTGGCGGCCCGGGGTCACAAGATTTCCACCCGCAAGGCCATGAAAGAAGCGCCCTGGCAGATCGTGATCTTTTCCCTGGGCATGTACCTGGTGGTCTATGGGCTGCGCAATGCCGGCCTGACCGATTACCTGGCTCGCTGGCTCGACGTTTTCGCCGGCTATGGGGTGTGGGGCGCGGCCATGGGCACCGGGTTGCTGACGGCCTTGCTCTCGTCGGTGATGAACAACCTGCCGACGGTACTGGTTGGCGCCTTGTCCATCGACGCCAGCCAGGCCAGCGGAGTGGTGAAGGAGGCGATGGTCTATGCCAACGTCATCGGCAGCGACCTGGGGCCGAAAATCACGCCGATCGGCAGCCTGGCCACTTTGCTCTGGTTGCATGTGCTGGCGCGCAAGGACATCCGCATCGGCTGGGGCTATTACTTCAAGGTCGGGATCGTGCTGACCGTGCCGGTGTTGCTGGTGACGTTGGCGGCGCTGGCGGTGCGGTTGTCCATTTAGACCGAGGTGGCTTTATCGCGAGCAAGCTCGCTCCCACACTGACCGCCGCGCCTGCCATTTCAAGGGAGAACAGAGACACCATGTGGGAGCGAGCTTGCTCGCGATGAGGTCCTGACAGGCAGCACAAGGCTCAGCCATTGCCCGGCACATCCGGCCAGCGATCCGCCACCAGGAACAGCCGTTCGGCTTCTTCCCACTCACCCTTGGCATTTTCCGTCAGGCGCACCATCAGTTGCGCCGGCGCCATGGGGTCCAGGGCCAGTCGCCAGGCTTCAAGCTGCCCGGTGGTCCAGGTCTGGTCCGCCGGGTAATGGGCCGGGGCCAGCCAGGCGGCCCGGGGCAGGGGTTGCCAGCGGCCCGGTGGGCGCTGGGCGACGAACGCCGGCCAGTCGCGCTGATGCAACCAACTGCCGCGCAAATGCCTGGGGTGCGCTCCGGCGGGCGGTTCGGCGTGGCCGGGCCAGGGATAAAGCAGGTAGCCCCCCAGCCAGAGTTCGGAGCGGAACGACTCGATGCCCGCGGCGTCGATGCCCAGTGTCGCCAGGGCTTCGCGGCTTTCCGGGCGCGCCGAGATGGGTAACTGGTGTTCGCGCAGGTGGGCCAGTTTGCGGTCGAGCCGGTCATGGCTGCCCGGGCCCAGCCACCGAGCGGTGTCTTGCCCGTTGCCGTCCTGGGGGCCGAGGTAGAGCTTGATCGCCAGTTCCAGGTGATGGATGCCTTCGCCGTCGCGCAGCAGCAGGTCCAGCTCGCCCAGGGTATGGCCCTGGTGGCGGATCGGCAGGTTCGCGGCGACCAGCTCGATGCCCGGCGCGTGTTGCACGGCAAACTGCCACAGCCTTTCGTAGTACAGGCCCAGGCGCCGGGTCCGGCCCTGGGACAGGCAATGCAGCAGGGGATAGCTGTCGCGGTCCAGTTGCTGCAACCAGTGTTCCAGCCGGTGGGGCTGCTGCACCCAGTCGCTGCCCAACAGGGGATGGCGCTGGGGCCAGGGGGTGTCGATGAGCATCGGCGGGGCGAGTATCGCCCACGCCAGGTCCCGCACTTCGGGATGGCGCAAGCGGCGGGGCAGGTCCAGCAGTTCGGGAAACAGGATCATTTTGCGAGCATAGCCGCTATATGGCCAAGACTGTTCGTTTCGGGAAAACCCAGGGCCCATGGCGAGTGCAAGCCTCGAATGAAGGGCCTTGCGCGATGGTGAAGGCTTAAAGAATTTTGTCTATGGGCCGCTTTCGCCCATAATCGGGTTTTTCGCCCGTCGCAGACCCTCGCAGGAGCCCCATGGAGCAATTTCGCAATATCGGCATCATCGGTCGCCTGGGCAGTTCGCAGGTGCTGGACACCGTCCGCCGCCTCAAGCGTTTCCTCCTGGAGCGGCACCTGCATGTGATTCTCGAAGATACCATCGCCGAAGTCCTGCCGGGCCATGGCCTGCAGACGTCGTCGCGCAAGATGCTGGGCGAAGTCTGCGACATGGTGATCGTGGTGGGCGGCGACGGCAGCCTGCTGGGGGCCGCGCGGGCCCTGGCGCGGCACAATATCCCGGTGCTGGGGATCAACCGGGGCAGCCTGGGGTTTCTCACCGACATCCGCCCGGACGAGCTGGAAACCAAGGTCGCCGAAGTACTGGACGGCCACTATCTGGTGGAAAACCGCTTCCTGCTGCAGGCCGAGGTGCGCCGTCACGCCGAGGCCATCGGCCAGGGCGACGCCCTCAACGACGTGGTGCTGCACCCGGGCAAATCCACGCGCATGATCGAGTTCGAGCTGTACATCGACGGCCAGTTCGTCTGCAGCCAGAAGGCCGACGGCCTGATCGTCGCCACGCCCACGGGCTCCACGGCCTACGCGCTGTCCGCCGGTGGCCCGATCATGCATCCCAAGCTCGACGCTATTGTGATTGTGCCCATGTACCCCCATACCTTGTCTGGGCGACCCATCGTGGTCGATGGCAACAGTGAACTGAAAATCGTCGTGTCCAAGGATATGCAGATCTACCCACAAGTGTCCTGTGACGGTCAGAACCACTTCACCTGCGCGCCGGGTGACACCATCACCGTCAGCAAGAAAGCGCAGAAGCTGCGCCTGATCCATCCGCTGGATCACAATTACTACGAAGTCTGCCGGACCAAGCTCGGCTGGGGCAGCCGGCTGGGAGGAAGGGGCGACTGATGCTCGATCCTGCGCGAAGTTACGACCTGATCGGTGACGTGCACGGATGCGCCCTGACCCTGGAACACCTGCTTGACCGGCTCGGTTACCACAAGCAGGGCGGGGTCTGGCGGCATCCGTCGCGCATGGCCGTGTTCCTGGGCGACATCATCGACCGTGGCCCGCGGATCCGCGAGGCGCTGCACATCGTCCACGACATGGTGGAGGCCGGCCAGGCGCTGTGCATCATGGGCAACCACGAGTTCAATGCCCTGGGCTGGAGCACTCCGGCATTGCCCGGCAGTGGCCAGCGCTATGTTCGCGAACACACGCCGCGCCATGCCCGGCTGCTCAACGAGACCCTGACCCAGTTCGAACATCACCCCGGCGACTGGCACGATTTCCTGGCCTGGTTCTATGAGCTGCCGTTGTTTGTCGATGCCGGTCGTTTCCGGGTGGTGCATGCCTGTTGGGACGCCAGCCTGATCGAGCCGCTGCGGGGCCTGTTCCCGGACGGTTGCATCGACGAGCATTTCCTACAGGCCTCGGCGCAGTCCGGCAGTTTCGCCTGCACGGTGTTCGACCGCCTGCTGCGGGGCACCGACATGCGCCTGCCCCATGGCATGACCCTGACCGGTGGCGATGGCCTGACCCGTTCGTTCTTTCGTACCAAGTTCTGGGAGGACGACCCGCAGACCTACGGCGATATCGTCTTCCAGCCCGACGCCTTGCCCGAACCGGTGGCGCGCAGGCCCCTGTCTCCCGATGAAAAGAACAACCTGCTGCGTTACGGCATCGATGAACCGCTGCTGTTCGTCGGCCATTACTGGCGCAGCGGCAAACCCGCGCCGATCCGCCCGAACCTGGCGTGCCTGGACTACAGCGCCGTGCTCTATGGCAAGCTGGCCGCCTATCGCCTGGACCAGGAAACCCGACTGGACCCGCACAAATTCGTCTGGGTCGATGTGGAACGACCGGAGGTGGTGAAGTGACCGCTGTCGCTGTGTTGCGTTTACCCCTGGCCCAGGACCTGAGCGGTTTCGTCAAGTTGCTGCAACGCATGCAGGTGCCTCACCGCGTCAGCGAAGAGGCGGGCGAGCAGGTGCTCTGGGTGCCGGACGAAATCAGCGAAGACGTGCGCTCCCTGTACGAACGCTTTCCGGCGGGCGACCCCGAGCACCAGCTGGAGCTGCCTACCAACGGCACCCCCCCACGGCGGGCGGGTTTCGTCGAGCAATTGACCCGCAGTCCGATCACGGCCCTGGTGTTGCTGCTGAGCCTGATCGTCGCGGCGGTGACCCTGCTGGGGGAAAATCTCGAGACGCTGCGCTGGCTGACCTTCCTGGAGTTTCGCGTCGTCGGCGACTACATCCATTTCACCCCCCTGGCCGACAGCCTGGCGGCGGGGCAGTGGTGGCGCCTGGTGACGCCGATGCTGATCCACTTCGGTTTCCTGCACATTGCCATGAATGGCATGTGGTACTGGGAACTGGGCCGCCGGATCGAAGCGCGCCAGGGCGGCATCAACCTGCTGGGGCTGACGCTGCTGTTCAGCCTCGTATCCAATTTCGCCCAGTATTTCTTCAGCGGGCCGACCCTGTTCGGTGGGTTGTCCGGGGTGCTGTACGGCTTGCTGGGGCATTGCTGGATCTATCAACTGCTGGCGCCAAACCCCGCCTATCACTTGCCCCGTGGGGTGCTGGTGATGATGCTGGTGTGGCTGCTGCTGTGCCTGTCCGGGCTGGTTTCGCTGATCGGCTTCGGCGACATCGCCAACGCGGCCCACGTCGGCGGGCTGCTCGTCGGTTGCTTCACAGGGCTGTTGGGTGGGCTGTTCGCTCGCCGTAAAATGGCCCCCTGACCGGCGCCTGTGCCTCTTGAATATGCGCGATAGCGCGGAGAACCTATGTCTTCGTTCAACGAAATGATCAAAAACATCACCCCCGACATCTATCGCAGCCTGAAACTGGCGGTGGAGATCGGTAAATGGGCCGATGGCAACAAGCTCACCGCCGAACAGCGCGAGCTGTCGTTGCAGGCCATGATCGCCTGGGAAATCCAGAACCTGCCCGAGGAAGAGCGCACCGGCTACATGGGCCCGCAGGAGTGCCAGTCGAAGGCGCACGAAGTGCCGAACATCCTGTTCAAGTCGGATGCCATCCATTGATCGAGATTGGCCGCGGTGCAATCAGCAAGATGTCGGCGCGCCTGGACGGGCCGACCGTTCAATATGCCTTTCGCCTGGGCGATGTCGAGGTGCCGGTCAACCCGCTGATCGGCAGCACGGTGCGCCTGGAGTTTCTCGGTGCGATCCATTGCACCCACTGCGGGCGCAGGACCAAGACCAGCTTCAGCCAGGGCTACTGCTACCCCTGCATGACCAGGCTGGCGCAATGCGATATCTGCATCATGAGCCCCGAGCGCTGCCATTTCGAGGCAGGGACGTGCCGCGAGCCGGCATGGGGCGAACAGTTCTGCATGACCGATCATGTGGTGTACCTGGCGAACTCCTCGGGCGTGAAGGTCGGGATCACCCGGGCCACGCAACTGCCGACCCGCTGGCTCGACCAGGGCGCCAGCCAGGCGCTGCCGATCCTGCGGGTCGCCACCCGCCAGCAGTCGGGGTTCGTCGAAGACCTGTTCCGCAGCCAGGTGGCGGACAAGACCAACTGGCGCGCCTTGCTCAAGGGCGACGCGGTGGCGGTGGACCTGCCCCGGATCCGCGATTCGCTGTTCGAAAGCTGCGCCCAGGGGCTTCAGGGGCTGCAGGAACGTTTCGGCCTGCAAGCGATCCAGACCATAGCGGACGTCGAACCTGTGGAGATTCGCTATCCGGTGGAGCGATACCCGGCCAAGATCGTCAGTTTCAACCTGGACAAGGACCCGATTGCCGAAGGCACGTTGCTGGGAATCAAGGGCCAGTATCTGATTTTCGATACCGGCGTGATCAATATTCGTAAATACACGGCCTATCAGCTCGCCGTGCATCAGTAGAAGGATTCGACCCATGCGCACCGAACAACCGAAGATGATCTACCTCAAGGACTATCAGGCGCCCGAGTACCTGATCGACGAGACACACCTGACCTTCGAGTTGTTCGAGGACCACAGCCTGGTCCATGCGCAACTGGTCATGCGCCGCAACCCCGAGCGGGGCGCCGGCTTGCCGCCGCTGGTGCTGGACGGCCAACAGCTCGAACTGCTGTCGGTCAAGCTCGACGACAGCGACCTGGGCCCGGGCGACTATCACCTGGACGACAGCCACCTGACCCTGCAGCCCAAGGCCCAGGCGTTCACGGTGGACACCAGCGTGCGCATCCATCCGGAAACCAACACCGCCCTGGAAGGCCTGTACAAGTCCGGCAGCATGTTCTGCACCCAGTGCGAGGCCGAGGGTTTCCGCAAGATCACCTATTACCTCGACCGCCCCGACGTGATGAGCAAGTTCACCACCACCGTGGTGGCCGAGCAGCACAGCTATCCGGTGCTGTTGTCCAACGGCAACCCGATTGCCAGCGGTCCGGGGGAGGACGGCCGGCACTGGGCGACCTGGGAAGATCCGTTCAAGAAACCCGCCTACCTGTTCGCCCTGGTGGCCGGGGACCTATGGTGCGTCGAAGACACCTTCACCACCATGACCGAGCGCACGGTGGCCTTGCGCATCTATGTCGAGCCGGAAAACATCGACAAATGCCAGCACGCCATGACCAGTCTGAAGAAATCCATGCGCTGGGACGAAGAGGTGTACGGGCGTGAATACGACCTGGACATCTTCATGATTGTCGCGGTCAACGACTTCAACATGGGCGCCATGGAGAACAAGGGCCTCAACATCTTCAACTCCAGCGCCGTGCTGGCCCGCGCCGAAACCGCCACCGACGCTGCGCACCAGCGGGTGGAAGCCATCGTGGCCCACGAATACTTCCACAACTGGTCGGGCAACCGCGTGACCTGCCGCGACTGGTTCCAGCTGTCGCTCAAGGAAGGTTTCACGGTGTTCCGCGATGCCGGGTTCTCCGCCGACATGAACTCGGCCACCGTCAAGCGTATCCAGGACGTGGCTTACCTGCGTACCCACCAGTTCGCCGAAGACGCCGGCCCCATGGCCCACCCGGTGCGCCCGGACAGCTTCATCGAGATTTCCAACTTCTACACCCTGACCGTGTATGAAAAGGGCTCGGAAGTGGTCGGCATGATCCACACCCTGCTGGGGCCGGAGGGCTTTCGCAAGGGCAGCGACCTGTACTTCGAACGCCACGACGGCCAGGCCGTGACCTGCGATGACTTCATCAAGGCCATGGAAGATGCCAACGGCGTCGACCTGACCCAGTTCAAGCGCTGGTACAGCCAGGCCGGTACCCCACGCCTGGCGGTGAGTGAGTCCTACGACGCCACGGCCAGGACCTACAGCCTGACCTTCAGCCAGAGCTGCCCACCCACCCCGGACAAGCAGGAAAAACGGCCATTCGTGATTCCCGTGGAGCTCGGCCTGCTGGACAGCAAGGGCGCCGAAATGCCTCTGCGCCTGGCCGGGGAGGCCGCCGCGAGCGGTACGTCCCGGGTGATCTCGGTGACCGAGGCCGAACAGACTTTCACCTTCGTCGACATCGCGGAAAAACCCCTGCCATCGCTGCTGCGGGGCTTCTCGGCGCCGGTGAAGCTGAGCTTCCCGTACGATCGCGACCAGTTGATGTTCCTGATGCAGCACGACAGCGACGGCTTCAATCGCTGGGATGCCGGCCAGCAACTGTCGGTGCAGGTATTGCAGGAGCTGATCGCCCAACACCAGAAGGGCGAGCGCCTGGCGCTGGACCCACGTCTGGTCAGTGCCCTGCGCACGGTGCTGTCGGACGAATCCCTGGACCAGGCCATGGTCGCGGAAATGCTCTCGCTGCCAAGCGAGGCCTATCTGACGGAAATCAGCGAAGTGGCCGACGTGGAAGCCATCCATGCCGCGCGCGAATTCGCCCGCCAGCAACTGGCCGAGAGCCTGTTCGAAGCCCTGTGGCTGCGCTATGAGGCCAACCGTGACCTGTCGAAGCGCACGCCGTACGTGGCCGAGGCCGAGCATTTCGCCCGCCGCGCGTTGCAGAACATCGCGCTGTCGTACCTGATGCTCACCGACAAGCCCGAAGTGCTCAGCGCCACCCTGGACCAGTTCGACACGGCCGACAACATGACCGAACGCCTCACGGCGCTGGCGGTGCTGGTCAACTCGCCGTACGAGACCGAGAAGGCCAAGGCCCTTGAAGTGTTCGCGGAAAACTTCAAGGGCAACCCGCTGGTGATGGACCAGTGGTTCAGCGTCCAGGCCGGCAGCCCCTTGCCGGGCGGCCTGGCGCGGGTCAAGGCGTTGATGGCGCATCCGGCGTTCAACATCAAGAACCCGAACAAGGTGCGGGCCCTGGTCGGTGCGTTCGCCGGGCAGAACCTGATCAACTTCCACGCCGCCGATGGCTCGGGCTACCGCTTCCTGGCGGACCTGGTGATCCAGCTCAACGGCTTCAACCCGCAGATCGCCTCGCGGCAACTGGCACCGTTGACCCGCTGGCGCAAATACGACAGTGCCCGCCAGGCACTGATGAAGGGCGAACTTGAGCGCATTCTGGCGTCCGGCGGGCTGTCGGCCGATGTCTTCGAAGTGGTGAGCAAGAGCCTGGCGTGACGTTGATGCCGCGGTCTGCCTGGCGGACCGCGGTGTTCCCATCGCGAGCAGGCCCGCTCCCACAGTAGCGCTCCAGCGGACACTTATTCCGTGGTCAGTATGGATCCTCTGTGGGAGCGAGCTTGCTCGCGATAACGTCAGCCGTCACCACCAGGCCCCCTCGCTATCACCCCACCGAATACCCCACCATTCAGTCCCCACGCCCAGCCTTCTGGTTAACAAAAGATAACGCGGCGTCGATTGTCAGACCTTTCGAAAGCCCGATAGGATAGGTCAGCTTCCGAAGTGGCTCTAGATTGCAGGTTTCAGGACTATGCTCCAGGACTGCAACAGCACAGAGCCCGCTTACGGCGCCCTGAAAGGTTGAATGACCTAACAATAATAATGGGGGAAAGGTCTATGAGTGAGCCTGTCATGGCAGTGAGCCGTGCACGTCCGACGGTGCTGCGCAGCGTTGCGTTGCTGGCCTCGGCGCTCTCGCTGCTGGGCTCTGCGGTGTTGTCGGCACCGGCGTTGGCCGTTGCGGCCTCGACAACCGATGTCATCTATTCCGTCGAATCGGCCAAGGCCAGCAAAACCCTGATGCTCGATGTGGTCCACGCCGGCCAGCGCCTGGTGGCGGTCGGTGACCGTGGGCACATCGTCTACTCCGACGACCAGGGCAAATCCTGGACCCAGGCCAAGGTTCCGACCCGCCAATTGCTCACTGCCGTGTTTTTCGTCGACGACAAGCGCGGCTGGGCCGTGGGGCACGACGCGCAGATCCTTGCCAGCGAAGACGGCGGCACCACCTGGACCAAGCAATTCGAGGACCTCAACCGCGAGGCGCCACTGCTGGATGTCTGGTTCAAGGACGCCACCAACGGCTTTGCCGTAGGGGCCTACGGCGCGCTGTTGGAGACCACCGACGGCGGCAAGCACTGGGAAGATGCCAGCGACCGCCTCGACAACGAAGACCAGTTTCACCTCAATGCCATCGCCGCCGTGAAAGACGCCGGCCTGTTCATCGTCGGCGAGGCCGGCGCCATGTTCCGCTCCGCCGACTGGGGCCAGACCTGGGAGAAGCTCGAAGGCCCGTACGAAGGTTCGTTGTTCGGTGTCATCGGCACTGCCCAGCCTTCGACATTGCTGGCCTACGGCCTGCGCGGCAACCTCTATCGTTCCACCGATTTCGGCGGCAGCTGGGAGCAGGTGGAGCTCAAGGCCGCTCGCGGCGAGCTGGAGTTCGGCCTGTCAGGGGCGACCTTGCTGCCGGACGGCTCCATCGTGATCGTCGGCAACGGCGGCAGCGTGATACGCAGCACCGATGACGGCGTGACCTTCAGCGTCTTCAATCGGCCCGATCGGATTTCCGTGGCGGCCGTAGCGGCGGCGGGCAATGGCAACCTGATCCTGGCAGGGCAAGGGGGCGTACGCGCCACCACCCCCACCGGCGCCGAACCGGGCAAATGAACCGCGGGCATGAGTCGGGCACAATAACAACAAGGCGGACCCCATGAGCAGTCATCACCAAGACAAGGCGACCTTCCTCGAGCGCCTGATTTTCAACAACCGCCCGGCAGTGATCGTCATTTGCCTGCTGGTCAGCCTCTTCCTGTTCTGGCAGGCCACGCTGATCCGGCCGTCCACCAGCTTCGAGAAGATGATTCCCCTGGAGCATCCCTTCATCGAGAAGATGCTCGAACATCGCAACGACCTGGCGAACCTGGGCAACACGGTACGGATTTCCGTGGAAGCCACCAATGGCGACATCTTCTCCAAGGAATACATGGAGACCCTGCGCCAGATCCACGACGAAGTCTTCTACATTTCCGGCGTCGACCGTTCCGGGCTCAAGTCGTTGTGGAGCCCGAGCGTGCGCTGGACCGAAGTGACGGAGGAGGGCTTTGCCGGTGGCGAGGTGATTCCCCAGAGCTACGACGGCTCGGCCGACAGCCTGGAGCTGCTGCGCAACAACGTGCTCAAGTCCGGCCAGGTAGGGCGCCTGGTGGCCAACGACTTCAAGTCGAGCATCATCGATATCCCGCTGCTGGAGTCCTACCCGGACCCTCAGGACCAGGGCAAGCTGCTGTCCCTGGACTACCAGAAGTTTTCCCACGAGCTTGAAGACAAGATCCGCAACAAGTTCGAAGCCCAGAATCCCAACGTACAGATCCATATCGTGGGCTTCGCCAAGAAAGTCGGCGACCTGATCGATGGCCTGATCATGGTGGTGATGTTCTTCGGCGTGGCGTTCGTCATCACGCTGGTCCTGCTGTACTGGTTCACCCATTGCATGCGCAGCACCATCGCTGTACTGAGCACGACCCTGGTGGCGGTGGTCTGGCAGCTGGGCCTGATGCATGCGGCCGGTTTCGGTCTGGACCCCTACTCGATGCTGGTGCCGTTCCTGATCTTCGCCATCGGTATTTCCCATGGCGTGCAGAAAATCAACGGCATCGCCTTGCAGTCCAGTGAGGCGGACAACGCCCTGACCGCGGCGCGGCGGACCTTCCGGCAATTGTTCCTGCCGGGAATGATCGCGATCCTGGCGGACGCCGTGGGCTTCATCACCCTGTTGATCATCGACATCGGTGTGATCCGCGAACTGGCCATCGGTGCGTCCATCGGTGTGGCGGTGATCGTGTTCACCAACCTGATCCTGTTGCCGGTGGCGATTTCCTACGTGGGAATCAGCAAGCGTGCCATCGAGCGCAGCAAGAAAGATGCGACTCGCGAACATCCGTTCTGGCGGTTGCTGTCGAGCTTCGCCAGCGCCAAGGTCGCGCCGGTGTCCATTGCCCTGGCCGTGCTCGCCTTCGGCGGTGGCCTCTGGTACAGCCAGAACCTGAAGATCGGCGACCTGGACCAGGGGGCGCCGGAATTGCGCCCGGACTCGCGTTACAACCAGGACAACAACTTCATCATCAGCAACTATTCCACCAGCTCCGATGTGCTGGTGGTGATGGTCAAGACCAAGACCGAAGGCTGCTCGCGCTACGAGGCCATGGCCCCCATCGATGAACTGATGTGGAAGATGCAGAACACCGAGGGCGTGCAGTCGGCCATTTCTTTGGTGACCGTGTCCAAGCAGATGATCAAGGGCATGAACGAGGGCAACCTGAAATGGGAAACCCTGTCGCGCAACCCTGACGTGCTGAACAACTCCATCGCCCGGGCCGATGGCTTGTACAACAACAGCTGTTCCCTGGCGCCGGTGCTGGTATTCCTCAATGACCACAAGGCCGAGACCCTGGACCGTGCGGTGAAGGCGGTGCAGGACTTTGCCAAAGAAAACAACCGCGAGGGCCTGGAATTCATCCTGGCCGCCGGTAACGCCGGCATCGAGGCGGCCACCAACGAAGTGATCAAGGAATCGGAACTGACCATCCTGATCCTGGTGTACATCTGCGTGGCGACCATGTGCATGATCACCTTCCGCTCCTGGGCGGCGACGCTGTGCATCGTGCTGCCGCTGGTGCTGACGTCGGTGCTGGGCAACGCCCTGATGGCGTTCATGGGCATCGGCGTGAAAGTCGCGACCCTGCCGGTGGTGGCGTTGGGCGTGGGGATCGGCGTCGACTACGGCATCTACATCTACAGCCGCCTGGAGAGTTTCTTGCGGGCCGGTCTGCCGCTGCAGGAGGCCTACTACCAGACGCTGAAATCCACAGGCAAGGCGGTGCTGTTCACCGGCCTGTGCCTGGCCATCGGTGTCTGCACCTGGATCTTCTCGGCCATCAAGTTCCAGGCCGACATGGGGTTGATGCTGACGTTCATGCTGCTGTGGAACATGTTCGGTGCGCTGTGGCTGCTGCCGGCGCTGGCGCGTTTCCTGATCAAGCCGGAGAAGCTGGCGGGGCAGAAGGGCAACTCGCTGTTTGCCCACTGACCGAAAGTTGAAACGGCAAAGGTGCAACCTTGATCCACTCAAAGGCCCTGGAGTGAATCCGTGGCGAGGGGATAAATCCCCTCGCCGCGGTCACCGCCGTCTCAGGTAATCAAGGCGCCAACGGCAAGAACCTGCTCTGCGCCAGCGGCCTGCCGATCTGTCCTCGATGCACATTCACCACCGCGTAAGGGCTTTTCGCCTTGGCCAGCATTGAATGGTAATGCTCCTTGCGCTGCTCCTTGGTTTTCAGATGCGCCACGCTGAAGTCAGCTTTT
Organism: Pseudomonas sp. 7SR1; assembly: GCF_900156465.1. NCBI lineage: Bacteria > Pseudomonadati > Pseudomonadota > Gammaproteobacteria > Pseudomonadales > Pseudomonadaceae > Pseudomonas > Pseudomonas sp. 7SR1. Next base: position 5,112,459 of record NZ_LT707064.1, on the reverse strand, counting down.
GGCGTTTCCGCCGTTTCGTAATGAAAGTGCGCATACCAGAGGGGCCAGCCGTCCCGGTCATTGATGGCGTATTCCTGGAGAAAATCCTTGCGCTCGCCTTTCAAGGCTTTGCGTTCGCCGAGCCTTGCGACTTGCACCAGGTCTTTCTCGAACAGGTAGCGAAGGTTGCTGTCGGTGGGCGGCAGTTTCAGGCTCAATTCGGTGCGCAGATCGCTGCCCCGGGTGGTCAGGCGCGAAACGGCGTCTGACAGTTGCCCGGTCAGTGTCTGATCGGCTGCGGTGCGCGGGGTTTTCGAGGCGGTGAAGGCTCGTTCGAGTTCTTCGGCCAGCTTGCGGTAGCGACTTGCCTCATTGCTCAGGATTTCTTCGATTTCCTGAGGGAAGCGGCACTGGGTTTTATAGCGCTCGGCGTTCGCCAGACTGTTGTCCAGTTGCCCGAGCAGTTTTCGTGCATCGGCCTTGATCGCTTTGACCGAGCGTGTGCGGGGTGCCGGGGTCGGTCGTTGGACTTCGACGATGTCCCAGATGTCGTCGTGTCGCGAGTAGGTGGCGAGCAACCTGTCGTCGACTTCAGAGCGCAGCTCGACGACCTCGATCGGCAGTGATGTGCCGGCCGGCTTCAAGTCACCGATCAACACGCCGCTCTTGCGCGTCTTGATCACCTTTTTCTGCGGACGTCCGGCAGCTGTCCTGCTGCGTTTCGGCGGGCGCCTGCGGGGCTGCGGCTCGGGCTTGATTTCGGCGGCCAGCTTCGTGGACGCCTCTTCATAAAGGCCCTCGACCAGCCTGAACAGCCTGCCGAAATAGGACGTGTCCATGTCAGCGACATTGAGGGCTTTCATACCCTGCATGGCATCGAGTGCCGCGCCATAGTGTTCGACCAGGCTTTCCAGGACCTCGATCTGTTCCGATGGGATCAGCTCGTAGGTGCTCAGGTCGGACTGGGAGCGCGCCTGTTCCATCAACAGCTGGGTGACGCTGTGCAGGTTCTCGGGAAGATTGGAGTCGGGATCCTTGAATATCAGTGCCGCCAGCGTAGGCAGTTGCAGGGCCTTGGTGGCCAATGCCGTTCGTTCACCCAATGGACGGTCCCGGGTCAAGCGTTCGAACACTTGCGCGCCGGCGGCACCCTGGTTCAACAGCGCTTCCAGATAGCGATCCCTGAGTTCCAGCCAATAGATCGAGCGATCGTTAATGTCACTCAAGGCGTCAAGGTAGTTGAAATAGTCGAGAAGGTTGCCAGCGACATTCGCTTGCAGGGTCGAATAATCGTGCGTGAATTGGCCATAGGCGGCCTCCAGCGCCGTCAGCTCGAACTCGTTGATCAGGAAGCCCTTGCGGGCGTTGTTGACCACGTTCTCCATCAACGCCCGAATGATGCCGGAGGGCAATTGCATATCGTGGCTGGCATATTCGGTGACGTTGTCCAGCAGCTTCAGATAGGTGTCAGTCTGCTCCTCAAGGAGCTTGTAGAACCGCGCCCGCTTGTCCGCGCGTTGCGCCTCGGTAAAGTTGCCTTCCTGGGCCCTCGTCATGACTTCCTGGGCGGTGTCCAGGGCGCGTTGCCGATCAGCCTCGTCCTTGTAGTAACTCTTCAGCAGCTCACTCAGCTCGGCCGCGCGTTGGGCCTTGATGTCCCGCAGTTTGGCCAGGCGCTTGGGCGGCATGCCCCCACGCAGGCGCAGGCGCAGGTCGATGGACCAGTTGCCGCGGGTATCGGATTGCAACACTGGGCCATTCTGGGCCGGATCCCGTGGGGCCAGGGGGTTGACGATGATCGCGCTGCCGTCCGATTCAGGGGTCACCTGATACATTTTTCCATCCACCAGGGCGTGCCAGGTGTTGCGGATGACGTACAGGCCCGTGTAGGGGCCATATTTTGTCGGCTCTGGCATGGACGCCGGTTGGCTTACCTGAAAACGTTGCAGGCGGGCGAGCTGCCCGGTCGTCAGGCGACGGCTTGCGCTGGCGAAACTCAGGTCAAGGTTCGCGCCGCTGTTTCCCAAGCGTTCCCCTGGCAAGGCCACGGGGCCCTCATGGATGCTCGGCGGTGCGGGGGCGGGCCATTGCTCCGGGACGATGCGCGGCGCCGGAGGACGCATCGCCTGTTCCTTGAGCGCCTCGGGCAAGGGGGGGCGAGGGGGCGCACTGATGGAGGGGAACTGGACGAGCAGCATGCCGAGGTTGAGCAGCAGGTCGACGGCGGCGAGCTCCCGCGTCACCGAGTCTTCGCTGGCCAGGGCCGGGATGTCCTGGTTGGCGCTGGCCATCAGGTTCCATAGCCAGGCGGTGGCCATGGCCGGGCCGCGCAACAGGGGCAACAGCAAGGTGTTGAACAGCAGGCTGCCACCGTGCAGCAGAACGGCCCAGCGGCTTTCGCTGTTGGAAACCGAGTCCCGGTCCGCCTGGGTGACCAGGGCCCGCGCATTGCTGCCGTAGAGATACTGCATCAGTTCGCCGTTGCGCAGGAACTGCCGCAGCTCGTCGTTGACGCTGTCGACCGCCAGGGTCGCCGGCGCCGGCTTCTGGGGAAGGCTGAACTCATCGCCCTGGTAGAAACGCACGATATGGGGTTCCTGGAAACCGCCGTTGGCATAGATCACGCGAGCGGCGTCGGACATCCAGGTCAGTACGCTCTGGTGCAGGTCACCGGGCTCGACGATGGCCTGCAGCAATGCCTGTCGCGTCGGGTATTGCAGCAGCGACGGCGTATAAAGGGGGCGATACAGCACATGCGGGCCAGTGGCGATGTCTTCCGGCTCGATGATGAACATGTTCGCCACGGTATCGGGATGGGCTTCAGGCTTGCGCAGGAAGGCCAGGTGGCGGATGACCACGGGAGCGCCGCTGACTCGTTGCTCATCGGCCTCGGGGTTGAGCAGGGCTTCGAGCAGGGCCAGGCCTTGGCGGGTCATGCCGTTTTCGTGGTTGAGGATCTGCTTGAGGGCATCCAGGGGCAGTTGGGCGGGGATCTGTTCGGCGAATATCCGCTGACGCTCGTGGGCTTGTGACACATCGTCCAGCAGCTTTTGCTGCAAGTAGCGCGGGTAGGTCGTGCCGATGTCCACCTGTTCGATCAGCCCGCCCTTGCGGGTGATGAAATCGGCTGTCAGCCATACCGGCAATGCCAGGCCCTTACGATGGCTGAGGACCGGGTCCACGCCGGGCCGGGCGACGAGATTGGCGATCGCCAGTTCGGTCAGGCTGATGGTTCGTTTTTCGACGATGCCGATGGTTCCCGGGTAACCCGCCGCTGCGCTGAAAGTCAGTCGCACATCGTCGGGCTGGTATTGGCTGGCCTGGGCCTTGGCCGGGCTGCGGTCGTTGGCCTTTTGCAAGGCGCCGAGCAGGGCATCGGCGGCGAAGGCCTTGATGTCCTGGATGTCGCTGAGAAAGGTGCGCCCCTGGTTGCGTTTCTTGGCACTGGCCAATGCCAGGCTGTATTGCTGGATTTTCGTCCTGTCGAGGACCGACGCCTGTTTCAGCCAGTCCGGAATCAGGGGGGCGATCCATGCCGACGTTTCGGGCATCGGGCGCGGGGCGTCGAGCAGGTAGCGGGCGGGGTCGCTCAGCTCGTTATAGAGCGTCTTGAGGTCGGGCAGGCCAATGCGCGAGGGCAGTTGCACGGCGTCCAGGTCGGCCAGCTGTTGTTCCAGGATCATGGCCGACTGGGTTTCGAAAACGTTGCCACCGATCTCGTTGCGCTGGCAGGTCACGGTGTCCACGACGTAGCGGCTGGCAATCACGGTGCCCCAATGACGCGTAAAAGCCTCCAGGGAGTCGAAGGCCTGGACAGCGCCTCCAGCACTGCAAAGCAGCAAGACCGTCGCGTTCTTCACGCAGTGGATCAGCAGGACCTCGCTGCCGGTCAATACGCTGTGGGAGCCGTCCCGAGTGAGCCGGGTCTCCAGGCTGTAGGCATGGACGGCAGCCTTTGCATGGTGCCGCAGGCGTTGTTCACGGTCCGGCCATCGGACAACCTGGTCGAGGGCTTGCCGAGCTTGCCCGCCAAGGTCTTGCTGCTGCAGGCTGCGGATGTGCAGCAGGTTCTTGAGCACATCACTGAGCCACTGCCAGCGGCTGGTGCCGTCCTGCCTGTCGACCTGCGGGCTGCTGTCGATGTTGGCGTTCCAGTAACGCGTCAACGCATCCTCCAGCCCGATCGGCACACGCCAGGGCAGTTCGAGCAGCAGCTTTTCGATGACCTTCATGTCCAGCTTGCCATCGTCTGGCGCAAGGAGCCGCGGTGGTGCGTCGGACAGGAAACTGCGACGCCCCTTGAGATCCTTGAACTCAATGGGGGTGCCAAGCGCCAGGTAATCGAGGACGCGGGGCATGAAGGGTTCAAGCAGGTAGCCGCGGGAGGCCGTATCGGGTGTTGCCAACCGGGTCCTGGAGAGGTCGAAGGCCAGTGTGGGGTATTTTTCCTGGATGGCCTGCTCGAGCATGCGTTGTGCGTACTGCTCGAAGGTGGGGCGACTGGCAAATTGCAGGCTGACGCTTTGCGCAAGCGCAGAAGGGGTGGTGGCCGGTGAGGGCAGGGTCATGGGAAGTCCTTTTCATGGGGTCGTTGGAATGACGCCTGGAAAAGTATCGACCTCTGGGGCCCGTGCGGGCGGTATATAGATACCACCGGGAAGGATGACGTTTATGTCAGGCCCTGATGGGCCTGGCGGGAGATATCAGGCCGGATCGGTGCCCAGCACCACGTTCAGCGCGCTGCGGGCATCGTCCAGTTGCACCAGGGTGGCATGGCGTGCGCCGAGGGCGTCGCGGTTCTCGATGGCGGTGAGGATCGCCTTGTGCCGTGGCATCGCCAGTTCATGCAGGTTGGGCCGTTGGTTGGAGTGCTTGAGCGCTTCGGCGATGGCCACCGACAACATGTTGCACAGGTTGGCCAGCAGGTCGTTGTGGGTGGCGTCGGCGATCAGGCTGTGAAAGTCCAGGTCCGGTTGCAGCATGGCTTCGGGCGTCGGCGCCGCTTCCATGCGCTGGTAGGCCTCGCGGATCGCGGCAATATCGGCCTGTGTGGCGAACTGCGCGGCCAGGGCCGCAGCGGCCGGTTCGATGATGCTGCGCACGCTGGTCAGCACGTTGAAGAATTCATTCTGCGGACTGCTCTTCATCAGCCAATGCAGCACATCGGGGTCAAGCATGTGCCATTCCCGGCGCGGCTTGACCACCGTGCCGACACGGGGACGCGAATACACCAGGCCCTTGGCGACCAGCACACGGGTGGCTTCGCGCAGGACCGGACGGCTGACGGCATATTCTTCGCAGAGCAGCGCTTCGGCGGGCAATTTGTCGTCGGGCTTGAAGCGCCCGGAGACGATCTGCATCCCCAGTTCCTGGACGATGCGGGCGTGCATGCTTTTGCGGTCGGAGGGTTTACGGTAATCCATGGGACGCGATGCGTTCCTGTACGAAGAGATGCTGCGCATGATAGCAGGCGCGGCGATGGCGGGTCGCTAGTGCCTTCAATGCTGACGCCGGCCTACTGTGGGAGCGAGCTTGCTCGCTCCCACAGGGGTATGGCAGGGGTCAGTGGGAGTGGCGTGGTACTTCGGCGCCGCGGCAACCCACCAGGAAGTCGAAGTCACAACCCTGGTCGGCCTGCAACACGTGGTCGATGTACAACTGGCGGTAGCCGCCTACCAGCAATTGCTGCGGTGGGGCGATGTCGGCCAGGCGGGCGGCGAGTTCGGCGTCCGGGATGTCCAGATGCAGACGGCCGCTGGCGCAATCGAGTTCGATCCAGTCACCTTCCTTCACCGCCGCCAATGGCCCGCCGGCCGCGGCTTCCGGTGCCACGTGCAGCACCACGGTGCCGTAGGCGGTGCCGCTCATGCGCGCGTCGGAAATGCGCACCATGTCGGTCACGCCCTGGGCCAGCAGTTTGGCCGGCAAGCCCATGTTGCCCACTTCGGCCATGCCCGGATAACCCTTGGGCCCGCAGTTCTTCATCACCAGGATCGAATCGGCATCCACGTCCAGTTCCGGGTCATTGATCCGGGCCTTGTATTCATCGAAGTTCTCGAACACCACCGCGCGGCCGCGATGCTGCATCAGTTCGGGGGTCGCCGCGGAAGGCTTGAGCACCGCGCCCAGTGGCGCCAGGTTGCCGCGCAGCACGCAGATGCCGCCGTCGGCGCGGATCGGGTTGTCCAGGGTGCGGATGACTTCATCCTGGCCGTAGATCGGCGCGTCCTTGGTGTTCTCGCCGATGCTCTTGCCATTGACTGTCAGGGCGTCCGGGTTGGGAATCAGGTTGGCCTCGCCGAGACGGCGCAGCACCGCCGGCAGGCCGCCGGCGTAGTAGAACTCTTCCATCAGGAAGCGTCCGGAGGGTTGCAGGTCGACGATGGTGGGCATGCCGCGACCGATGCGAGTCCAGTCGTCCAGGTCCAGTTGCACGCCGATGCGCCCGGCGATGGCCTTGAGGTGGATCACCGCGTTGGTGGAACCGCCAATGGCGGCGTTGACCCGGATGGCGTTCTCGAACGCTTCCTTGGTCAGGATCTTCGAGAGCCTGAGGTCTTCGCGGACCATTTCCACGGCACGCATGCCGGACATATGGGCCAGCACATAGCGCCGTGCATCCACGGCCGGAATCGCGGCGTTGTGGGGCAGGGAGGTGCCGAGGGCCTCGGCCATGCAGGCCATGGTCGAGGCGGTGCCCATGGTGTTGCAGGTGCCGGCCGAGCGGGACATGCCGCCCTCGGCCGCAAGGAAGTCGTCGAGGGTGATGGTGCCGGCCTTGACCTGCTCGCTCAATTGCCAGACCACGGTGCCCGAACCGATGTCCTGGCCCTTGTGCTTGCCATTGAGCATCGGCCCGCCGGTGACGACGATGGCCGGTACGTCACAGCTGGCGGCCCCCATCAGCAAGGCCGGGGTGGTCTTGTCGCAACCGGTGAGCAGCACCACGCCGTCGATCGGGTTGCCGCGAATCGCCTCTTCCACGTCCATGCTCGCCAGGTTGCGGGTCAGCATGGCGGTGGGGCGCAGGTTCGATTCACCGTTGGAGAACACCGGGAATTCCACCGGGAAGCCCCCGGCCTCGATCACGCCGCGCTTGACGTGGTCGGCGATCTGCCGGAAGTGCGCGTTGCACGGCGTCAGCTCCGACCAGGTATTGCAGATGCCGATGATCGGCTTGCCGTGGAACTGATGGTCGGCGATGCCCTGATTTTTCATCCAGCTGCGGTACATGAAGCCGTTCTTGTCGGCGGTGCCAAACCATTGGGCCGAGCGCAGGGAGGGTTTCTTATCAGACATGATCGATTCTCTTATTGTATGACTATATTGTTCCAGCTTGCGCGTAACATAAGCTCAATTTGTCAGGTTTGGAAGTGTTGTTGGGTAAATAGTATTACTATATAGTCCAATTCAACGGAGGGATTGTCCTGGCGCCATGCGCGAGAGAAATCCCCCGAGGTTCCATAACAACAACAATCGGAGACCGGACCCATGAGCCAGGAACTGCGGCTTATCCGCCGCATCACGCTGAAACTGATTCCCTTCCTGATCCTGCTGTACCTGATCGCCTACGTGGACCGCTCTGCGGTGGGCTTCGCCAAGCTGCACATGGGCGCCGACATCGGCATCGGCGACGCGGCCTATGGTCTGGGGGCGGGGTTGTTCTTCATCGGCTATTTCCTGCTGGAAATCCCCAGCAACCTGATGCTGGAACGCTTCGGTGCCCGGCGCTGGTTCGCCCGGATCATGATCACCTGGGGCGCCATCACCATCGGCATGGCCTTCGTGCAGGGCCCCTACAGCTTCTATGTGATGCGCTTCCTGCTGGGAGCGGCCGAAGCCGGTTTCTTCCCCGGCGTGCTGTACTACATCACCCAGTGGTTCCCGGTGCGCCATCGCGGCAAGATCCTGGGCCTGTTCATTCTTTCCCAGCCCATCGCGATGATGATCACCGGTCCTGTATCCGGTGGTTTGCTGGGCATGGATGGCATCCTCGGCCTGCACGGCTGGCAGTGGTTGTTCATCGTCATCGGCCTGCCGGCGGTGCTGCTGACCTGGCCGGTGCTGCGCTACCTGCCTGATGGCCCGCAACAAGTGAAATGGATGGACCAGGCCGAAAAGGACTGGCTGACCGGTGAGCTGAAGAAGGACTTGCAGGAGTATGGCCAGACCCGTCACGGCAACCCGCTGCACGCCTTGAAGGATAAGCGTGTCCTGCTGCTGGCGTTGTTCTACCTGCCGGTGACCCTGAGCATCTACGGCCTGGGCCTGTGGCTGCCGACCCTGATCAAGCAGTTTGGCGGCAGCGACCTGGTGACCGGTTTCGTGTCATCGGTGCCATACATCTTCGGCATCGTCGGCTTGCTGATCATCCCCCGCAGTTCTGATCGCCTGAACGATCGTTACGGTCATCTGGCCGTGCTTTATGTGCTGGGGGCCCTCGGCCTGTTCCTCAGTGCCTGGCTGTCGGTGCCGGTGCTGCAACTGGCGGCGCTGTGCCTGGTGGCGTTCGCGCTGTTCTCCTGCACGGCGGTGTTCTGGACCCTGCCGGGGCGTTTCTTTGCCGGCGCCAGTGCGGCAGCGGGCATCGCGCTGATCAACTCGGTGGGCAACCTGGGAGGCTATATCGGGCCGTTCGTGATCGGCGCGCTGAAGCAATACACCGGCAACCTGGCATCGGGGCTGTACTTCCTGTCCTGCGTGATGGTGTTCGGCCTGGTGTTGACCGGCGTGGTGTATCGGTTGCTGGAGCGCAAGCATGTACTGCCGGCCGATCAGTTCGCGGCCAGCGCCCGGGGGGCGACGCGTACCTAGACCACTGCACTTGACTGTGGGAGCGAGCCAGCTCGCTCCCACAGGGGGGACTGCACCGAATTCAAGTTTTGCTTACAAGGAGAAAGATATGCGTTTAGTTCAGTTCGAATTGAGTAATGGCGAACGCCGTGTCGGTGTGGTCGAGGGCGACCGGGTGCGGGAAGTGCAGGGCGCCAGCACGGTGCGCGACCTGGCCTTGGCGGCCATCGAGGCGGGTGTGAAGCTCGAGCGGCAGGTGGACAGCCTGGGCCTGGGCGCCAGCCATGACTACGCGCAATTGCTCGCTGAGCTGCGCATCCTGCCGCCGCTGGATCATCCGGATCCGGCGCACCTGCTGGTCAGCGGGACCGGCCTGACCCACCTGGGCAGCGCCTCGGCGCGGGACAAGATGCATCAGCAGGCCGGCGACGAATCAGCCATGACCGACACCATGCGCATCTTCAAGTGGGGCGTGGAGGGGGGCAAGCCCGCCGCGGGCCAGGCCGGCGTGCAACCGGAATGGTTCTACAAGGGCGACGGCAGCATCGTGGTCCGTCCGGGCCACCCGTTCCCGCTGCCACCGTTCGCTGAAGACGCTGGCGAGGAGCCGGAAATCAGCGGGCTGTATGTCATCGGCCACGACGGCAAGCCTTATCGCCTGGGCTTCGCCGTGGGCAACGAGTTCTCCGACCACGTCATGGAGCGCAAGAATTACCTGTACCTGGCCCACTCGAAATTGCGCGGTTGCAGTTTTGGCCCGGAACTTCGTCTGGGAGAACTGCCTCAACATCTGTCCGGGACCAGTCGTATCCTGCGCAACGGCGAAGTGCTGTGGCAGAACGAATTCCTCAGCGGCGAGGCCAACATGTGCCACAGCCTCGAAAACCTGGAGTTCCATCACTTCAAGTACAGTCAGTTCCTTCGCCCGGGGGACGTGCACGTACATTTCTTCGGCACCGCGACCCTGTCGTTCGCCGACGGCATCCGCACCCAGCCGGGGGATGTGTTCGAAATCAGCCAGGCTGAGTTCGGCGCGCCGCTGGTCAACGGGATCGCCCCGGTGGACGCGGTGTTCAACCCGGGTACTATCGGCACACTTTGAAAGGAGACTTGCGATGAACCAGATCCTTGGCCACAACTACATCGGCGGTGCGCGTAGCGCGGCCGGCCAGACTCGCCTGCAAAGCGTCGACGCCAGCACCGGCGAGGCGTTGCCCCATGACTTCATCCAGGCCACGGCAGAAGAAGTCGACGCCGCCGCCAAGGCCGCGGCTGCGGCTTATCCGGCCTATCGCAGCCTGAGCGCGGTGCGCCGGGCCGAGTTCCTCGAAGCCATCGCCGATGAACTGGATGCCCTGGGCGATGAGTTCGTGGCCGTGGTCTGCCGTGAAACCGCGTTGCCGGCGGCGCGGATCCAGGGCGAGCGCGGTCGCACCAGCGGCCAGATGCGCCTGTTCGCCAAGGTCCTGCGCCGCGGCGATTTCTACGGTGCGCGTATCGACCGCGCCTTGCCTGAACGCACGCCGTTGCCACGTCCGGACCTGCGTCAGTACCGCATCGGCCTGGGGCCGGTGGCGGTGTTCGGCGCCAGCAACTTCCCCCTGGCATTTTCCACGGCCGGTGGTGATACCGCGTCGGCTCTGGCCGCCGGTTGCCCGGTGGTGTTCAAGGCCCACAGTGGTCACATGGCGACGGCTGAGCACGTGGCCGATGCAATCATCCGCGCGGCGGAAAAAACCGCGATGCCGGCCGGTGTGTTCAACATGATCTACGGTGGTGGTGTCGGTGAGTGGTTGGTCAAGCACCCGGCGATCCAGGCCGTGGGCTTCACCGGTTCCCTCAGGGGCGGGCGTGCCCTGTGCGACATGGCGGCCGCGCGGCCCCAGCCGATACCGGTGTTCGCCGAGATGTCGAGCATCAACCCGGTGATCGTCCTGCCACAGGCCCTTGAAAGCCGCGCCGAGAGCATCGCCCGCGACCTGACCGCCTCGGTGGTGATGGGCTGCGGTCAGTTCTGCACCAATCCCGGCCTGGTGATCGGTATCCGCTCGCCGCAATTCACGGCGTTCACCCAGCAGGTGGCCGCCTTGATCGGCGACCAGGCGCCGCAAACCATGCTCAATGCCGGCACCTTGCAGAGCTATGGCAAGGGCTTGCAGAAGTTGCTGGCTCATCCGGGCATCGAACACCTGGCCGGGCGCGAACAGCAGGGCAACCAGGCCCAGCCGCAGTTGTTCAAGGCGGATGCCCGCCTGTTGATCGACGGTGACGAGGCGTTGCAGGAAGAAGTGTTCGGGCCCACCACCGTGTTCGTCGAAGTGGCCGACCAGGCGCAGCTCAGCGCTGCGCTGAACGGCCTGCACGGTCAACTGACCGCCACGATGATCGGCGAGCCGGCGGATTTCGAACGGTTCAGCGAATTGACGCCGTTGCTGGAACAGAAGGTCGGTCGCATCTTGCTCAATGGTTATCCGACCGGTGTCGAGGTGTGTGATTCGATGGTCCACGGCGGGCCTTACCCGGCGACGTCCGATGCCCGGGGTACCTCGGTGGGCACCTTGGCGATCGATCGTTTCCTGCGCCCGGTGTGCTTCCAGAACTACCCTGACAGCCTGTTGCCGGAGCCGCTGAAGAATGCCAACCCGCTGGGGATCCTGCGGCTGGTGGATGGCGTGCCGGGGCGCGAGGCGCTCTGAGGAGTGTGGTGGGGCAGTTGCATTGAGGTTTGATGGACGGCTGCCATCGCGAGCTAGCTCGCTCCCACCATCAGGATTCCAGTGAATACACATCCTGTGTTCACAAAAGATCCGGTGTGGGAGCGAGCTTGCTCGCGCGGGCCATTGTCCGGTCGACATTGCTTTTGAAGTGATGGCCCAAGGTCCACTGACACATTGGGTTATCATGGCTGCTTTCCCAACGACCGACTGATCACCATGACTGCCGTAACCGCCCCCCTGCTGCAAGCCCTCGATAAATGCGACATGCTGATCATCGATGGGCTGCACGCGTTCGATTTTTTCCTCGATGAGCAGGACCAGCTGCACGTCGAGTGCATGAACGGTCGCACGCTCGAGCATTGGCGTTTCACCGCGACGCAAATGCGGGCCGCGACCTTCGATCACGCCTCGAAGCACTGGATCATCAGCAGCGACTCGGGCGATCACCATCTGGAGTGCGTGCAAGCCACCAGCGGCCACGACGACGAGGATGACGAATATGAAGATGCGTAGTCTCTGGCCATTGCTGATGGCTAGCAGTGTTGGCGCCATGGGCGTCCAGGCGAGTACCGATGAGCGCCACTCGTTGCTGGTGGGTTCCTACACCGCGGGCCAGAGCCAGGGCATCTATCGGTTGCAGTTCGACAGCCGCACCGGCCAGCTCGATGCCAAGCCCCTGCAGGTGGTCAAGACAGACAACCCTTCCTGGCTGACCCTTTCGGCCGACATGACCCGCCTGTTCGTGGTCAACGAAAACGGGCCGGGCCAGAAGGATCCGGTGGGCAAGGTCAGCAGCTACGCCATCGACCCGGACAGCCATGCGCTGAGCCTGATCAACCAGGTGCAGTCCCTGGGCAACGAGCCGACCCATTCCAGCCTCAGCGGCGATGGCCGGCACCTGCTGGTCAGCAATTATTCGGTGGTGGAAGATCCGGGCGGCAGCCTGGCGGTATTGCCGGTGGGGGCGGACGGCAAGCTGTCGCCCGTCGTGCAGTTGAGCAGCCATCAGCCGAGCCGGGTCAACCCCGAGCGGCAGATGTCGGCCCATGTGCACGCGGCGGTGTCTTCGCCTGACGGCAAGTATGTGTTCGCCAATGACTTGGGGGCGGACAAGGTGTTCGTCTACCGCTACGACCCCAAGGCCAACCCCGAGTTGCCCCTGACTGCCGCCGACCCGGCGTTCGTGCAGCTGCCGCCCGGCAGCGGGCCGCGTCATCTGCTGTTCAGCGGTGATGGCAAGCACGCCTGGCTGACGATGGAAATGTCCGCGCAAGTGGCCGTGTTCGACTACCAGGACGGGCGCCTGACCCAGCGTCAACTGGTGGACCTGGCCGCCGGCAAGCCTCAGCCAGCGAAGGCCGCCGCGGCGCTGCATGCATCCAGGGACGGCAAGTTCCTGTACGTCAGCAATCGCGGCACCACCAACGAGTTGCTGGTGTTCGCCATCGACCCGGCGGCCGGCACGCTCAAGGAGCTGCAGCGGCGCTCCGTGGAAGGCGACCATCCACGGGAGTTCAGCCTCGACCCGAGCGGTAGATTCCTGCTGGTCGCCAATCAGAAGAGCAACCAGATCGTGGTGCTGGAGCGTGATCCAAAGACCGGCCTGCTGGGTAAAACCGTGCAGAAGGTGGCGATGGATGCACCGAGCGATTTGAAATTCATGCTGCGTCAATAGACCGCAGCCCCCGTGTTACGGGGGCTGCGCCGTTGTATCAAGACGATTGATATCGGTTAGTGTTGCAAAGCATTTCAAGACCAGACGCCTCGGCGCGTAAGTTTGCTTCACGGCCCAACCGGGCAAGTCAGCCAACTGAATCCGAGGATACCGCCATGAACCTGAATCTTTTCTCCGTGATCGCCGCTTCCGCCATCTCTGCCACCGTGGCACTGCCTGCCAGCGCCAGCGTCGAGATCAGCAACAAGACGAATCGCACCCAGACCTACACCGAGAAATACCTGCAACAGAGCGCCAATTTCTACGCCGCACTGGACCACAAGAGCCAACACTGAAATACCGCATCACCCCTGAAGCCTGCGATCTTTTCATCTTTGAGGAAGAGAAAAGATCGCAGGCTTCATTCGTTTGCGAAATTCCCGCTGTAATATCATATGGCCATGTGTTTAAATTTGACGCTGACAAATTGACTCCTTAGCGGACAAGGATCGACACCATGGCAATGCGTCTGGCAGTAATGCTGCTTTTCCTCTATTCCACCCCGATTGTTTCCGCGGCCCAACCGGTCCCCGGCGAGCTGGAAGCCGCTCGGGAGCGACTACTGAGTTTCCTGCACGACTGACAGGGCAGTTGGCTATTTGGCCATGATGGCCACGAACAGCTCGGAATCGAGCAGCCGCTGCAACCAGCGCTGCAGGTTCGGGTAGGGCGCCTGGGCGAACCATTGGCGATCCACATGGGCGAACTGGCGCACGAAGGGCAACACTGCCACGTCCGCCAGGCTCTGGTGCTGCGCCGCCAGGAATGGCCGGGTTGCAAGCAGTGCCTCCAGGCGGCGCAGAAAGTCTTCACCTTCGCTGCGGTAATACTCCTTCGGGTATTCGGGGTAGCGTTCGGGGTATTTGTAGCGATTCAAGTGCAGCTTGAACACCTGGTCGTTTTCCTCGATCAACGCCGCGGTCAACCCCTGGCCGTCGGCATCGTCCCGTAGCCTCCAATCTTGCGGGTCGTGCCGGGCCAGGGCCCAGTTCATGATCTCAAGGCTTTCATCGATCACCCGGCCATCGACCTGCAGCACCGGCACCGTGCCTTTGCTGGAAAGGGCGAGCATCTCGGCGGGCTTGGCCTTCAGGCTGACCTCGACGATGTCCAGTTCGACAGCGCTGTAGCGCAAGGCCATGCGCGCTCGCATCGCATAAGGGCAGCGTCGAAACGAATAGAGCGTGGGGCGGCTCATTTTACCTCCACGGTGCTTAAGCCGTTGCCCTGGCGGCGAACCTGGATCTGCACCGGGATCCGCTCATGCATTTCCTGCACATGGGAGATCACCGCGACCTTGCGGCCCTGGGCTTGCAGGCCGTCCAGCGCATCCATCGCCAACTGCAGGGATTCAGGATCGAGGCTGCCAAACCCTTCATCGATGAACAGTGACTCGATTCTCAGCGTGCTGGAGGCCATGGAGGCCAGCCCCAGTGCCAACGCCAGTGAGACCAGGAAAGTTTCACCACCGGACAAGGAATGCACCGAGCGCAGTTCATCGCCCATTTCCGTATCCAGCACCAGCAGCCCGAGCATGCTGCCGCCGCGTTTGAGCCGGTAGCGGCGTGCCAGTTGCCGCAGTTGGACATTGGCGTGGTGCACCAGCAGGTCCAGGTTGTAGGCCTGGGCCAGTTTGCGGAAGCGGTCGCCGGTGGCCGAGCCGATCAGGGCATCCAGGCGTGCCCAGCGCTGATATTCGGCATAGGCCTGGTCGATCTGCAGGGCGAGGGCCTGGTTGGCGTCCTGCCGGCGCTGGTCCTGCGCCTGTTCGGCGCGTAGCTCGGCGCATTGCTGCTCGCTGGCGGCCAACTGCGTCTGCAGCTCGGCGAGGGCGTCGCTCAGGGCCTCGGGCGATGGATTGCCGTTGTGCTGGGCCTGATGGTTGTGCAGGCGCTGCTCGCGTTCGGCCAGCCGTACCCGGGCCTGTTCGACGGCCTTCTCGCCATGGAGCAATCGCTGGCGTAACGGGCCGACATGTTGTTCGTCCAGTTCGAGCAGGGCCTGCAGGGCTGCGTCGTCCAGTTCCGGATGGGAGGCGCGCCATTGGCCGATGCCAGCGGCCAGCGACTGAAGTTCTGCGTCCAGGGCCTGGGTCTGTTCCTGCCGGGCCTTGAGCTCGGCGGCCAGTTGCACCAGTTCGTTGCGCCGTTCATGCAGCTGCTGACTGGCCGCCGCCTCGGCGCTACGAGCCTGCTCCAGGGCCTGCTCGAGCCTTTGTTGCCACTGCTCGGCGCTGGCGTGTTCCCCCAGCAATTGCTTGAGTGCCTGCTGGCAGGCCTGCTGCTGTCCGGTCAGGGCCTGGAGTTGTTGCTGTGCCGCTTCCAGCTGCTGGGCCCGGGTCTGCTGACGGTCCTGTTCCTTCTCCAGGGCCTGCTGGCGCTGGAGCTGTTCGCCCAGTTCGTCGCGCTGCTGTTCCAACTGCTCCAGGCGCCGGGCGATCTGCTGGTCGAGCTGCATGAACGTCGCGGCGGGCTCGGTGCGCAGGGCTTGCAGGGTGTCGGCGGGCAACAACGCGCTGAAGTGGCTCAGTTCCTCATCCAGGCGCTGGCGATCACGGGTCAGCTCCTGTCGCTGGTGCTCCAGGTGCTGCGTGGCCTGCTGGCTGGCGGTTTCGGCGGCTCGCAGGTGTTGAGCCAGGCGCGCGGCGTCCTGTTGCAGGGTCAGCAGGGCGGCCTGGCGTTCTTCGTCCTGGGTGATGCGCAGGTTCAGCTGGCTGTTCTGCTGGGCGAGCCAGGCGTCGCGCCGGGGGGCGTCCTGGGCCGACAGTTGCGTGGCCAGTGGATGGGCTTGCAGGGTGGGGTTCAGCGCCTGTTGCTGGTCGGCCAGCTGTTCCTGCTGCTGCCTGAGTTCCTTGAGCTGGGCGATGACGCCGCTGTAGCGGGTCCGCAGGTCGATGACTTTCTCATTGAGCCGC
Organism: Pseudomonas sp. 7SR1; assembly: GCF_900156465.1. Classification (NCBI taxonomy): domain Bacteria; kingdom Pseudomonadati; phylum Pseudomonadota; class Gammaproteobacteria; order Pseudomonadales; family Pseudomonadaceae; genus Pseudomonas; species Pseudomonas sp. 7SR1. The sequence continues at coordinate 5,096,342 of NZ_LT707064.1, read as the reverse complement.
TCGACGGCCTGGCGGGCGTTGGCTTCTTCGCTTTCGTCGTGGCGCCCGAGGCTTTGCAGCAGGGCTTCGGGCTGATGATAAGGATGCTCGACGCTGCCACATACCGGACAGGGCTGGTCGTCCTGGAGTTGCGCGCGCAATTGCTCGACGCTCTCGCTTCGGGCCAGGCGCTGGCGCTCCAGCAGTTGGCGGGTGACAGTCAGGGTCTGCTCGGCCACCCCCAGCTCGGCCTTGGCTTCGCTGCCTTCGCGCACCAACCGGTCACGCTCCTGCAACGCCTGCTGCTGGCGTTGTTCCAGTTCGGCTGCGCGTTTGTCCAGGTCTTGCTGGAGCGCCCACAGGCGCGTCAGCTCCTCGAAGGCACGCTGTTGCTTGCGATTGTCCTGCAGCAGGGTGCCGAGCAACTGGATCTGTTCGGCCACCGCTTCGGGCTCGGCGCCGGCTTCCTTGTAGAGCACTTCCAGATCCCGCCGACGTGCCGCCAGGTCCTCGGCGGCACGGGCGGCGCTGTGTTCCAGGGTGGCGAGTTCGGCCTGGCCCTGGTTCAGGCGATTGCCGATAAGCATCAGTTGCTGAAGGCGATCGCGATAGGCATTCCAGGCGTCGCTGAGAGGCGCAAGGTGGCCGCTCTGCTCCAGCTCGATGGCGATGCGCTGCAGGCGTTCGGCTACCTGCCGTTGCTGTTGTTGCAGGGTCTCGATGGTGCGCTGGCCTTCGATGCAGGCCTGCTGGGCGTGTTGCTGGCGTTCGGCAGCCTGATTGACCTCGGTGGCGAGACGGGCAAGGGTGCTCTGTTCATCGAACGCCTGGCGCAACGACAGTGTGTTGTCGGTGCTCTGCTGTCGAGCCGCGACCAGCGCCAGTTGCGCCGCCTCCAGGCCTTTTTCCAGTTCCGCCCGTTGTTCGTTCAGCTCGATCTGTCGCTCGCTGAGTCGCTGGATCTGTGTCGCCAGGGGCGCCAGTTGTCGAGTCAGTTCGGCCTGACGGACAAACTGATGCCGCTGGGGCGCCAGGTGTTCCAGGCGGGTCAGCTTCAGGCGTTCGTCGGCCAGGGCGGTCCATTCGGCCTGGGCCTGTTGCAGCTGTTCGGCGGCGCTGGCGTGTTCGTCCTGCAACTGGTGCAGGTCCTTGAGCCAGGTGTGCTGCTGCTCCAGTTGCTTGAGTTGCGCCTGCTGGAGCCTGAGCTGCTGCTGGGCCAGGTTGAAACGCTCATCCAGCTCGGCCCGGGCCTGCGGCGCCAGGGGGGTGACGCCGCTGGCCTGGTCCTGCAGCTGCCTGTGGGATTCCTTGGCCTGCTTGGCCTTGTCGAAGGCACGACGGCCGAGGCGGGTATAGAGCGCGGTGTCGGTGAGCTTTTCCAGCAGCTCGCTGCGTTCGTTGTCATCGGCCTTGAGGAACGCACTGAACTCGCTCTGGGCCAGCAACACGGCGCGGGTAAACTGTTCGAAGTTCAGGCCCAGGGCCGCTTCGAGCTGGGTCTTGTATTCGCCTTTCTGGCTCGCCAGCAGTTGATCGTTGTCCAGGTCCCGCAGGCTCTGGCGACTGGCTTGCAGTTTGCCGCCGGCTTTTTCCCGGGCGCGGTTGGCTTCCCAGCGGGCGCGGTAGCGACGCCCGTCGATGCCGCGGAAATCCACTTCGGCATAGCCGTCGCCGGTGCCGCGACGCAACAGCGTGCGCGGATCGCCGGTGGCGACTTCACCGTCGGCGTCCGGCACCTTGGCATCACGGCCGGTGTGGCTGAGGCGCGGCACGGTACCGAACAGCGCCAGGCACAGGGCGTCGAGCAGGGTACTCTTGCCGGCGCCCGTGGGGCCGGTGATGGCGAACAGGCCGGCGCTGGCCAGGGGCTCGGTGGTGAAATCGATGTCGAAGGGCCCGGCCAGGGACGCGAGGTTCTTCAGGCGGATCGCGAGGATCTTCATGCTTGCTCCTCCTGCGTCTGCACGTCTTGCAACAGCAGGGCAAAATCCTCGAGGGTCTGTTCATCCACTTCGTTGCCGTAGGTGTCCTGCCAGGCGCGGCTGAACAGTTCCTGGGGGCTGAGTTGATCCAGCTCGATCAGCGCCGCGTCGTCGATACGCCCGGCTCCTGCGCTGCCGGCGTACTCGGCGGCGATCCGCACCAGTCGCACGGCCTTGCCTTGCAGCGCGGTTTCCACCTGCTGGCGCAGGTCCGGCTGAGGTTCGTCGAGACGAACCCGCACCTCCAGCCAGGGCTGGCGCTGGATGTCGGCCAACAGGTCGATGTCAGGCAGGTCCTTGAGCTGTACCAGGATCTCGGCCAGGGGAGCCGGGCCCAGGCGTTGCAGGTTGACGGCGCGGGGGATCAGCCTCGGCTCGACCTTGACCAGGGTTTCGCCATCCAGGGTGATGTCGAGGATCTGATGCGAGTAGCCGATCTCGGAAAACGACAGCGGGATCGGCGAGCCGCTGTAGCGGATGCGCTCTTCGCCATTGACCTTCTGGGGCTTGTGCAGATGGCCGAGGGCGACGTAGCTGATGCTGGGACCGAACAGGCTGGCGGGCAGGGCTTCGGCGTTGCCGATGATCAGGCTGCGTTCCGAGTCTTCGGACACCGAACCGCCGGCCATGTGCGCATGGCTGACGGCAATCAGCGCCTGGCCTTTCTTGCGCTTGGCGTTGGCGGCCGCGATCAGCCATTCATGGACCTGGCCAATGCCCCGCAGGTAATCGTCCCCCAGCTGCGCTCCGGTGACTTCCGCAGGCCGCAGGAAGGGCAGGGCCAGGCACCACGCCTTGATCTTGCCCTTGGCGTCGGGCAGGGGCAGCAGCAGGCGCTCGACGTCCAGCTGTCCATCGTCCAGCCACAGCACCCGGCCCAGGGCATGGGTACGCAGCCGCCGCATCAAGGGCGCGGGCAACTCGATCCGCGAGCCGGAATCATGGTTGCCGGCGATCATCACGATGGTCAGGTTGGCATTTTGCTCATGGGCACTGACGATGAAGTCGTACAGCCGTTCCTGGGCTTTGACCGGCGGATTCACGGTGTCGAAGATGTCGCCGGCGATCAGCAGCACGTCGGGTTTGTCGCAGGCCAGCTGGCGCAGCAGCCATTCAAGGAAACACGCGTGTTCGAAATCGCGTTCCTGGCCGTGCAGGTTTTGCCCCAGGTGCCAATCGGAGGTGTGGAACAGACGCAAGGCAAACTCCAGAAAACAGGTGATGGCCGCGGTGAAGAGAAGGGCGGCTAAAAGAAGCAGAGTTTACTGGGAAATGGGAAGCAGGACCTGCTCAACTTCGTTGGATGTACCGATCGAATCGGGAGCCAATTGCGTGGCGAGGGGATTTATCCCCTCGCCACAGGTGCTGTGCCTGGCTTGATTGCTCTGTATGGATGCGTGAGCTATTTAGGGTACAACGGCGGCAACCCTGTATCGCCAGCCGAATCTTGCGCGTTTTCGGTGGGCGGGATGGCGCGGATGGCGCGCCACAGGTCTTCGCCTTGCCAGTGCTGGCCGGTTTCGCTGTAGAGCGCACCATTGAGGCCGTCGAGGGCATCGGACAGCGGCACGAAGCGCGCCGCCATGTCGGCCAGGGTTTCCGGCTGCTGCCGGGCCCAGGCGTCCAGGGCCTGGCGGGTGGCGTGGGGGTCGTTGGCCAGGCAGGTGCGCTTGAGGTCGTCCAGCAGGGTGCGAGGGCTCGGCCCGGCCTGGGTGGCGCGAAGCACCGCCGGCTGCGAACGGGCCCGCCACCACAGGCCGAAGCCGAGCAGGGTGGTGCAGGCCAGGAGCAAAGTGCTCAACTGCCAGTACCACAGGGTTTCGCTGTCGACGGTGGTCACCACCTGTGGCGTGCCCGCCGGCGTATCCACCATCAGGCTGGGGTTGTTCGCCACCTGCAGGGTCCGCGCCGGAAGGCTGGTGCGATCCAGGTGGTTTTCCAGGGTGTTCCACCAGACCACTTCCACCGGCGGCAGTTCGATGGTGCCGCTGCGGTTGGGCACCAGCGCCTCGCGGTCTTCGCGGCTGCCCACCAGCCCCCGTTCGCTGCTGCGGCTGCTGAGCACCGGCTGGTCGGGATAGCGGCGCAGGCCATTGATTTCCGTGGCGGGCAGCGGTGGCAACTGGGAACTGGCCAGGCCCTCGGCTTCGAGGGTCAGGCTGCGGGTCAGGGAATCGCCTACCTGGCTGTGGGTCGGTTCCGGACTCCAGCTCTCGCTCAGGGAAAGGCTGCGGGCCGGTAGCCACGGTACGTCGGGGGGGTAGCTGGCGGGCTTGGGGTCGACGGTCAACGACAGTTGGGTCGAGCTGACCCGCATCAACTGGCCGGGCTTGGGGCCCGATGGCGCGGCCCCCTGGGCCACCGGTTCGACCAGGGTCGCGCTGAATGTCTGGGCCGGTATCGTCAGCTCGCCGCTGCGCTGGGGGTAGATGCCGTAACGCAGCTCGATCACGCCATGGCGCACGTCGTTGATGACTTTCTCATAGGTGCGCGATTCGCCCAGTTGCTCGGTGCGGGCATCGGGGATGTGCAGGGGCGTCAGGCTGCTGTCGTCGTACAGCGACACCGAATGGTAGATACGCAAGGTCAGGATCGCCTGGGCCTGCACGTACACGCGGTTCTGGTCGAGGCTGGCTTCGATGAACACCGGTGCCAGGGTGCCGGAGGCGTTGCGGGTTTCGCTTTCGATCACTTGCAGGGTGATCGGCTGGCTGCTCACTTCCCCCAGTTGCAGGGAAGGAATGACCACCGTGCCACTCTGGCGCGGCAGTAGCGTCACGATCCAGCGGGTGGTCGCGCGGTTTTCGCCGTCCAAGGTCGTCAGTTGGTTGACCTGGCGGGTGCCGCGCACGTCGAACAGCGCCTGGAGCGGCCCCAGGTCAGGCTTGCCGAACAGCGTGGCGTCGTTGGACTCCAGGGTCAGCTCCACCGTTTCCCCGGAGTTCAGGCGGCTGCGGTCGACGCTGGCGGTCAACTGCGCGGCCTGGGCCGCGCCGATCCAGAGCAGCAAGACAAGGAACTGGGCGGTGAAGCGGATCATGGGGTTTTTCCCTGGGCCTGGTGGCTTTGTTGTTCATACCAGAATTTGCGTCGCAGCAGTTCGCCCGGATTGTCCGGAATCTGGCGCAGCCATTGCTCCAGTGCCTGGCGCTGTTCTTCTTCGTTGCGTCCGGCGGCGGGGCGCAGTGGCGGAGTGGTGGTATGTTCGTCGGGCAGCTCGCTTCCCGGTACGTCCTGGGCGCCGTCCGGTGCCGTCGGCGATGGCTGGGCTTCTTCCGGCGGTGTCGTTGCCTCGGCGGAGGACGATTGGGCCTGTGAAGACTGGGGCGGCGTATCGGCGCCGGGCGATTGTTCGGCGGGGTTCGATGCCTCGCTCTCGGCAGGCTCGGGTTCGTCCGGGGGCACTGTCTGTTCTTTCAACAGGCTCTGCACCAGAGCCTTGTTGGTCTGGGCGGGGCGCAGGTCCGGTTGCAGTTCCAGGGCTTGTTCATAAGCATCCAGCGCGGCTTCCAGTTCGCCGCTCCTGGCCAGCGCATTGCCGCGATTGTAATGGGCGCGGGCGTCGGAGCCCTCGGCAAAGCTCCGGGCGGCTTCGCTGTATTGCCCGGCCTCGTAGAGGGCGACGCCTTGC